>CAZNLT010000020.1:0-35087 GCA_964573705.1 uncultured Desulfobacterales bacterium | reverse complement strand
TTTATGGGGGCGCCGCATCTACCCGCTTTTTTCCAGCCTTTTACCGTATACACCTAAAAAAGGGATGATGGTAAAAGACCGGGACCCCAAGGTATTTTCAAAAATAATCTTTATTCTCCTGTTGTCCATTCTCGATGCCTATTTTACACTCTACCTTCTCTCACACGGAGCTGCGGAGATCAATCCGGTCATGGCATTTTTTATTCAATTCGGCAAAGGGACTTTTTTCGGGGCCAAGTACCTGCTCACCAGTATCTCCGTCATTGTGTTGCTGCTGCCCGACCGCCTTGGCCTGTTCGGATTTCAAATCCCCCGCCGAACCATATTTTATACCATCGCCGGCGCTTTTGAACTGGTTATTCTCTGGGAACTGTACCTCATTTTTTTTGTCGTGAAGGGCGGATGAACGGAATTTCCCTTCATAACCAAAAAATACACTCCTCCCCTTCCGTTTTTACCGAATTCACCCCATGTTCCGATTTCACTCGTACGCTATGATTTGCAATTATTCGTAAGCGTATTTCCATTAAGTATGGTAACATGAGAGGTGCGAAGTGTTGGAAAAACGACTTAAATTGTTCAAGCTGTTGGGCTTCGAAGTGGGTATCGACCTGAGCTGGGTCTTTATCGCCATTCTCATCGCCTGGTCTCTTTCCACCGGTTTTTTTCCGTTCCACTATGAAGATCTTGATACACAAACATATTGGATCATGGGCATCATCGGGGCTGTCGGGCTCTTCATTTCCATTATTTTCCATGAATTTTCACATTCCGTAACCGCCAGACGATACGGGATGGAAATGAAGGGAATCACTCTTTTTATTTTTGGCGGCGTGGCGGAAATGCCCGATGAACCGCCGACCCCCAAGGCCGAGTTCATGATGGCCATTATGGGGCCCATCGCCAGCATCCTTCTGGGGGTCCTTTTTTATCTTCTGTATCAATTGGGCAATCAACTCGGCTGGCGGGACCCGGTCAATGGAGTCATTCAGTATCTGTCCACCATCAATTTCATTCTGGCCATCTTCAACATGCTGCCCGCCTTTCCCCTGGACGGCGGCCGGGTGCTGCGCTCCATTTTGTGGCGGGTGAAGCAGAACCTGAAATGGGCCACCCGGGTCAGTTCACAGATCGGGTCCGGATTCGGTATTCTGTTGATCATTCTGTCGATCGTTCAGATCCTCAACAATAATTTTATCGGCGGCATGTGGTGGTTCTTGATCGGAATGTTTCTCCGGAACGCCGCCAAGTCCTCCTATCAACAGCTGCTCACCAAAAAAGCGCTGGGCGGTCATACCGTGGAACGGTTTATGAAAACTGACCCGGTGACTGTCACTCCGGAGATTTCCCTTAGGGATCTGGTGGAAGATTATGTTTACCGGCATCATTTCAAAATGTTCCCGGTAGTTCAAGATTCCGATCAATTGGCCGGATGCGTCACCACCAGGGAGGTCAAGCAGAAGCCCAAAGAGCGCTGGGACGAAATCAACGTCGGGGATCTGACCAACCCCTGCTCATCGGAAAACACGGTCACTCCCGAAACGGATGCCGTGCAGGCCCTCTCCCTGATGAACAAGACCGGTTCCACCCGACTCATGGTGACCCGGGGCGATCGACTGGTCGGGGTGATTACCTTGAAGGATATGCTCGACTATCTGACCCTGAAGATAGATCTCGAAGACGCGGCTTGATTTCAGGTCCGTTCACCGGTCATGAAAGGAGATATTCAATGTTAAAAAGATTCGATCGAAAAACAGTCGGTTCAGGAGGCCTCTATTTTTTCACTCTCATTTTCCTGATGCCGCTCCTGGTGTCTATCCCTGCAGGGGCTCGGGACATTACGGATGAGGAAATCACCCGGGCGATCGAAACCCGGTTGAAAAATGACGAGGGCGTGTCGGCCCATCTCATCGATGTAGCAACCGAAAACGGCATTGTGGTCCTGACCGGCATTTCGGACAGCATCCTGGCCAAGGACAGGGCCGCTGAAATCGCGGGAATCATCCGGGGGGTCCTTTCGGTTGTCAACCAAATTGAAGTCAGAACCGCGGAAAGACCCGCTTCGGAGATTCGAAGCGACATCAAACAGAAGCTGGAAAACAATCCGGCGACCGATGCCTCAAGTATTCAGGTGGAGGTCAATGATTCGACGCTCACTTTAGCCGGAAAGGTTCCCTCCGGAGCGGACAAAAAGCTTGCCGAAATGATGGCCAAATCGGTTCGAGGGGTCTCCGGGGTCTACAACCGGATTTCGGTCGTCCGGGTGGAAAACCGCTCCGATGAAGCGATCAAAAAAGATATTGAGCAGAGATACGCCTGGGATGTCTGGCTGAATGAAGAGAATATCGATATTGCGGTGGAAGACGGCACGGTTCTCCTGAGCGGCACAGTGGGCAGCCTCGTGATCAAGCGGCGGGCCGTGGACAAGGCCTGGATCATCGGTGTCGATGAGATAATTTCTGAAAAACTCGAGGTCGATCCAACCGTCCTCGACATGCGGGTCGGAGAAAAAAGGCGCGAGGTTTCGGATGAAGCGATTGAAACGGCGATTCGGGAGGCGTTTCAACATGATCCGAAAACCCGGAATGCCGATCCCGAGGTCTTTGTGGAAGACGGAGTGGTCCGGTTGGACGGATATGTGGAAAGGCTTCAAATCCGTAAGACCCTGGAGGATATCGCATGGAATACGGTCGGGGTGATTTCCGTCCGCAATGATGTGCAGGTCGAACCGGGCATGATCGAATCTCCGGACCCCATGGTCGACCGGGACCATCGACTTGCGGAAAAGGTGCGGGCGGTCCTGCGGTCCGATCCCTATATTCCCCAGGATCAGATCGAGGTGGAGGTCAACCAAGGCGGGGTCGGCCTGAAGGGCGCCGTGGATTCACGATTTATCAAAGAACGGGCCACCGATGTTATTTCCGAGCTGGCCGGAACCCTGATCATCGAGAACAAGCTTCGGGTTCGAGACAAATGGAAGGAGAAAGAAGACTGGAAAATCCGGGAGGACGTCACCGACCAGCTCATGTGGTCGCCGTTTGTCAGCGGAGAAGAGATTACCGTTCTGGTGGAAGACGGGGTGGTGACCCTCAAGGGCGAGGTAAAGGATCTTCAGGAGCGCCGCATCGCCACCAAGAACGCGATGGACGGCGGCGCCAAAAAGGTTCGAAATCTCCTGGAAGTCAGACAGCCCCAATAAACCGCTCACCGAGCACCGGCCTTTCTCCCCCCGGTACACACGCCCCTCTTCCGAGCCGGGAGCGGGGCATCTGCGCGAAAGGAATTCACTGCATGGGACTTTACAACCTCGATAAAATCTTCAAACCGGAATCGGTAGCCGTCATCGGCGCCAGCGAAAAAGAAGGCAGCCTGGGCCGCGCCATCCTGAAAAATCTGGTGGAAGGCGGCTTCGAAGGAGATATCATACCGGTCAACCCCAAACACGACCGGGTGCTCGACCGAACCTGTTATCCGTCCCTTTCCGAGGCCGATAACACCCCGGACCTGGCGGTGGTCGCCACCCCAATTCGAACCGTGCCGGATATCATCGATGAATGCGCTCGGATCGGGGTCGGCGGCGCCATCATCATCTCGGCCGGCGGAAAAGAGATGGGTAAAGAGGGGGAAAAACTGGAGGAAGATATTCAACACCGGGCCGCCGAAGGCGGGGTGCGGCTGATCGGCCCCAACTGTTTGGGAATCATTCGGCCCGGAAAGAACCTCAACGCCAGCTTCGCCAATCAGATGCCGTTGGAAGGAAAGTTGGCCTTCGTCTCCCAGAGCGGGGCCATCTGCACCGCCATTCTGGACCTCTCGCTTCAAGAGAATTTCGGGTTCAGCCACTTCGTCAGCATCGGTTCCATGGTAGATGTCGATTTCGGCGACCTCATCGACTACCAGGGGCATGCCGCCGATGTCTCCAGCATTCTGCTCTATGTGGAAAGCCTTACCCATATCCGCAAATTCATGAGCGCGGCCCGGTCGGTTTCCCGCATCAAGCCGATCGTGGTGCTCAAATCGGGCAAGAGCGAGGCCGGCGCCAAAGCGGCCGCATCCCACACCGGGGCCATGGCCGGAGAAGACGCGGTCTATGACGCCGCCTTCAAACGGGCCGGGATCGTGCGGGTCGGCACCATCGGGGAGCTCTTCGACTGCGCCGAAATCCTGTCCAAACAACCCCTGCCGGAAAATTCCCGGCTGGGAATCATCACCAATGCGGGCGGCTCCGGCGTCATGGCGGCGGATGCCTTGGCCGAACACGGCGGAAACATCGAACCGCTCAATGAAAGGACCCTCGACAAACTGAATGAAGTGCTGCCGCCCCACTGGAGCCGCAACAACCCGATCGATATCATCGGCGACGCCACGGCCGACCGCTACCGCAAGACCGTGGAGATCTGTATGGAGGCCGATGAGTTCGACGGGCTGCTGGTGATTTTCAACCCCCAGGCCATGAGCGACCCGGCCGAGGTGGCCCGGGCCCTGACCGAACTTCTGGAAAAAAAATCCTATCCGATCTTCACCTGCTGGATGGGCGGGGCCGATGCGGCCAAAGGGCAACAGGTCCTGAATGCGGCCTCCATCCCCACCTACGACACACCGGAACAGGCCATCAGGGCCTTCATGTACATGCACACCTATTCCCGGCGACTGGAGGCATTGACCGAAATTCCGCCCCGGCTGTCCCACTCCCTGAGCTTCGACCGGGAGGCGGCCGAACCGTTGATTCAGGAGGGCCTGGATCGTGAAGGCGGGGTGCTCACCGAGGTCGAATCGAAAAACATCCTCGACGCCTACGGCGTACCGGTGAACCGCACCGAGATCGCCGGCGCCGAAGACGAAGCGGTCCGTCTGGCCGAGGATATGGGGTATCCCGTGGTGATGAAGGTCCATTCCATCGACATCAGCCACAAATCGGATGCGGACGGGGTCCAACTCGATCTGAGAAGCGAGTCGGAAGTGCGCAAAGCCTATAATCGGATCATGAAGGGCGCCGAATCCTATGACCCCGAGGCCGAGGTGCTGGGGGTTACGCTTCAGCCCATGTTCCTGCGCCCCGATTTCGAAATATTGATGGGGGCCAAAAAAGATCCCAATTTCGGACCGGTGATCCTGTTCGGCACCGGCGGCACCCTGGCGGAGGTAGTCAAGGACCGAGCCCTCGGCCTGCCGCCCATGAACCGGCTTCTGGCCCGTCGGCTGATGGAGGAGACCCGCATCTATCCACTCCTCAAGGGCTACCGGAACAAACCCGAGGCGGACCGGGAGATGCTGGAAGAGATGATCATTCGATTGTCCCAGTTGGTCACCGATTTTCCGCAGATTTCGGAGCTCGACATGAACCCGGTCATCGTCCAGGACGGTGCCCCCGTGGCGGTGGACGCCCGCATCAAAGTAGAACCGATCGAAACGGAGTCCCCCCGCCATCTGGTCATCAGCCCCTACCCGGACGAACTGGAGTCCCATGAAAAAACAGACGAGGGCCTGCCGATCTTCGTCCGCCCCATCAAGCCGGAAGACGCCCCGCTGTTCGAGGAGCTGTTCAATACCCTGTCCAAAACCAGCATCTATCATCGGTTTTTCAACCCCATCCAATCCCTGAGCCGGAAAATGCTGGCCCGCTTCACTCAGATCGATTACGACCGCCAGATCGCCATGGTGGCCATCGACGAGCGGGAAGACGAAATCGAAAAGATGCTCGGGGTCGCCCGAATCATTGCCGATCCGGACGGAAAGACCGCCGAATTCGCCGTGCTCATCGGAGACCCCTGGCACGGCAAAGGCATCGGGGCCGTGCTGCTGCAACGATGCCTGGATCTTGCCCGGGAACGCGGCATCCGCACCATCTGGGGCGCCGTGCTCAAAGAAAACCGGGGCATGCTGGCCCTGGGCAAAAAACTGGGGTTTGAGGCAAAGCCGGAACCCGGGTCCGGGGAGTATGAAATGTTGATGGAATTCGACCGCTGATAATCATGATGAGTCGGATGACGCAGATGGCCATTTCGGCGTCATCCGATTCATCCCACCGGAATCTTCTTCCATGATCACCGGTTCGGCCTCTCTATTCGTTAAAGTTGGCTGAAACGAGGATCAAGACCGAATTCTTTTTGCTGTCCATTAACGGCTTCATACCCTGGGTCTTATCTGCGCCATCCCCATTCATCAGGGTTATCAGCGGTTCAGAAAATTAATAATGGAATATCAATAATTTGACCAATTTATTTTGCTACCTATCTTGACATGGAAATCCATTTCATGTAACAGGGGTGGGGAATGTGAAAAATATGCATTCGCAAGCGGCCTAACCGGCCGTCAAAAATTCCGAGGAGGTGCAAGTGGAAACCATCAGCTTTATGATCGACCGTGCTCCGGAAATGTGGCGGATGTTCTGGGAGCATGCGTATCTGGTCGGAATCGCTGTCGGCATCGCTCTGGCCACGGGGATTCCCATCGGCGTCTTCATCACCTTCAATAAAAAGGCGGCCGATACCGTCCTCTATATTGCCGGCATCATCATCACCATCCCTTCGGTCGCTCTTTTCGGGCTCATGATTCCCATTCTGGCCGTCTTCAATATGGGCATCGGTACGGTGCCGGCAGTCATCGCCTTGGTGCTCTACTGCCAGTTGCCCATTATCCGCAATACCTACTCGGCCATCAAAAACATCGATCCGGCCATGGTGGACGCCGGCCGCGGCATGGGCATGACCCGCACCCAGATCATGGTCAAGGTCCAGCTGCCGCTGGCCCTGGGCGTCATTTTCGCCGGGGTCCGGGTGGCGGTGGTCATGTCCATCGGCATCGCCGCCATCGCCGCCTACATCGGCGCCGGCGGTCTGGGCAATTACATCTTTCGGGGCATCGCCACCACCTATGATGAAATGCTTTTCGCCGGCGCCATCGCCGTGTCGGTAATGGCCATTGTGGCCGACGTGGTCTTCGGATGGATCGAAAAGGCATTGATGTCCAAGGGATTGAATACATAGCGGCTGAAGATATGACAGCGATACGCAATTCAAATAGAGGAGTCGCCTACTAATGAGCAATTCAACGGATCAAAATCCCCAGGCGCCGGAGCCGGAGGTCACGGATCAGCTCTCCGACCCCGAAACCGAGGGCAGAAGCACGCTGAGGCTGGAACGGCTGACCAAGATCTATCCGGGCGGCGATCATCCCGCTGTCGACAGCGTCACCATGACCGTTCCGGCAGGGGAAATCTGCATCTTCATCGGCCCCTCGGGCTGCGGAAAGACCACCCTCATGCGCATGCTCAACCGACTGCTGCCGATTACCTCCGGAAAGGTTTTTCTGGGTGGTCAGGATGTTTCCCAACTGGATGTGATTCAGCTTCGCCGGGGGATCGGATATGCCATTCAGCAGATCGGGCTTTTTCCGAACATGACCGTCCGGGACAATATCGGCGTGGTTCCGAAGCTTCTGAAATGGGACAAAAAGCGCATCGATGACCGGGTGGATGAGTTGTTGGACCTGGTCAACCTCGATCCTGCGGTTTTCAGGGATCGGTATCCCCGGGAACTCTCCGGCGGTCAGGCCCAGCGCATCGGGGTGGCCCGGGCCATGGCGGTGGATCCGCCGGTGATGCTGATGGATGAACCCTTCGGCGCCATCGACCCCATCAACCGGACGGTCCTGCAGGATGAGTTTCTGAAGATTCAGGAACGGCTCAAGAAGACCATCGTCTTTGTCACCCATGATATCGACGAAGCCATTAAGATGGGCGACAAAATCGCCCTCCTCAGAGACGGCCGACTGGAACAGTACGGCGCCCCGGAAGAGCTGCTGAGCCAACCGAAAAACGAATTCGTCAAGGATTTTGTCGGAGCCGACCGGGTCTTGAAACGTCTCAACCTTCTGAAAGCCTCCGATGCCATGATGGAGAATCCGGTTCACTGCTATGAAGGTGATCCCGGACCGCAGGTTCGAAAGAAGATGGAAGATGAAGATCTCAACTTCCTTTTGGTGGTGGACGACCAGGATCGGCTGATGGGCTACGTCTCTTTAAAGGCCCTGATCGACTTCGAGGGGCCGGTGGGCAAGATCGCCCACCCCATGACCCTGACCGTGCGCCCCGGCCAGAACCTCAAGGAGGCCCTTTCGAGAATGCTTCAATACGACCTCGGCATTCTGGCCGTGGTGGATGAAGAAAATCGGCTGCTCGGGGTTCTCAATTCAAGGACCCTTCTCAACACCATAGGTGAAACCTACGATGAGAAGGGCGGCCACTGGGGCAAGGTGATCGGCGGAGGTAGCGTCTTATGAGTGAACCACTCGAAATTCGCACCAACCCCTGGGCCCGCGCAGCTAAATTTCTGGGAATATTCGCTGTTTTCGTTATCGGAGCATGGAGCGAATATATGGGATATTTCGATTTCGCTCTGGAAAATCCAGGTGAAATCCGCCGCCTGACCGTTCAGCATATTCAATTGGTGGCCTACTCTTCCGCCATCGCCATTTTTCTTGGCATTCCCATCGGCATTTTCGTCACCCGCGGATACATGCGTCGATATCGGAATATCACCCTGAATCTGCTGGGGATCTGCCAGACAGTGCCGTCGCTGGCGATCATCGCTATCGCCATGGGATTTATGGGAATCGGTCGGACGACCGCCATCTTCGGCCTGGTCATTTACTCCATCTTGCCGATCATCCGCAACACGGTAGCCGGTATCCTGGACGTCGATACAAATTTACTGGATGCGGGCCGGGGCATGGGCATGACCAACGGGCAGATTTTGTTCCAGGTGGAAATCCCCAATGCCATGTATATTATCCTGGCGGGGGTACGAACCTCGACAGTGGTCAACGTCGGCACGGCAGCGGTCGCCTTTCTGATCGGCGGCGGCGGCTTGGGCGACCTGATTTTTACCGGAATCGGTATGGTGGATACCGGCCTGATGCTGGCCGGCGCCATTCCCACCGCTCTGCTGGCCATTTCGGTCAACTGGTTCTGGGGCCAGGCCGAGCGGATTATCATCAGCAAAGGACTGATTAAAACGTAATTGCCGGTGATCACTTGTGAAGGAGGATTATACGGCGATACACACCGAAAGGAGACAAGAAATGAAAAAGTGGATCTGGATTTTTGTGACGGTATGTCTATTGGCCTTGCCGCTGAACGGTTTCGGCGCAGACAAGGAGATTACGGTGGGCTCCAAGGAGTTCACCGAACAGCGAATTCTTGGGCAGATTATGATCGCCCTGCTTCAGGAGCACGGGTTCGATACCGACGACAGGACCGGGCTCGGCGGCACCATGGTCGCCCGCACCGCCCTGACGACCGGCCAAATCGATGTCTACATGGAGTACACCGGAACCGGGCTGCTGACGATTCTCAAGCATGACGAGCCGATTACCGACCCGATCGAATGCTATGATACGGTGAAAGCGGAGGACATGAAGAAAAACGAGATCGTCTGGCTGCCGATGATGAGCTTCAACAACACCTATACCCTGATGATGCGGAAAGAGGATGCCAAAGAAAAGGGCATCAAAAGCCTTTCGGATCTGGCCAAATATGTTCAGGAGAATCCTCAGAAGATCTCCTTCGGGCTGAATGCAGAATTCTATGCCCGGCCCGACGGGTACCGCCCGCTTCAGAAAGCCTATGATTTCCGGTTTCCGACAAACAAGATTAAAAAGATGGACTCGGGGCTGGTCTATAAGGCGCTTCAAGACAAAGAGGTCGATGTCTCCATGGGGTTCGCCACCGACGGCCGCATCGAAGCCTTCAATTTCGTGACCCTGGAAGACGACAAGAATTTCTTCCCGGTCTACAACCCGGCCCCGACCGTTCGCAAAGAGACCGCGGACAAGTACATAGAGCTTCAGAAGATTTTCGCGGAACTCGGCGCGAAGCTGAACACCGAGGCCATGACCAAGCTCAACTATGCGGTGGATATCGAGCATAAGCGAGCCGCGGAAGTGGCCAAGGAATGGCTTAAATCAGAGGGGTTGATCTCCGGCTGAATGAGATCGGGCGGGGTGAATGCATAAAATTACCCGCTTCTAAAATTCATTTGTGAAATTCAAAGCAGCGAAAAAGAATCTTTTTTTTCGCTGCTTTTCTTTGACTTATCGCAAAACATTTCAAACCGTTTTAATAATTCGGTGCCGTTTCTGGTTGGTACAACACCGGATAAATAGTGTCAGTCTGAAAACCTTTAGTAACCCTCGATCCCACGGTTGGAACGGAAATTCAGAAGACCCGGCCGTGTTTGGTTGTCTCGCCTGACGAAATGAGTCGGAACATTCGCACGGTGATCATTGCGCCGATGACATCGGCGCAAAAGGATTATCCCACCCGTGTATCCTGCACCTTCAGAAAGAAACGAGGACAAATCGTATTGAATCAAATACGAACCATAGACAAAACACGACTTGTCAAGAAACTGGGTGCGATTGACTCCAAAGCTCAATTGGAGGTTGTTTCCGTGCTGCAAAGACTGTTTTCATTTTGAAAGCGCCATTTTTCAACAGGCAGGAACATGACGATGAAAACCAAAATTCAAAAAGACTCCGCAATCACCCCCCCAAGGTCCCGATCCACCGCTTTTTGCTCCCGCAGCCGGCCCACCGTCGCCAGCTCGTCTTTCATCCGCGGAAACGAATAGACCACCTCCCCGACGTCGGACACCTCGGTCTCCCCTCCCAGGTCGAGCACCAGGGTATGGAGCCGGCGCGCCACCGTCTCCTTGCCCAGCTGCTCTTCGGGTGCGTTCCGGTTGACCGCGGCAACCACCTGTTCGATGGTCATGGGCCGCCCCTGAAAGCTGAAAATCGCCCGATACAGCCGCTTGCGGATATTCGCTTCATGCCGCCTGCGGTTGTTGCGCAGAATAGCCGGATACCGCAGCAGGGGCGCCAGAAAAAAGATCAGGGAAAACACCAGGGGCATCCACCCGAGGGCCGCCACCAGTCCGAACACCGCATCGCGGGAAACGGCATCGGCGCCGAGCGCCCGCAGGAGCTCCGGATACTGAAAAAGAACTACCGCCGCAAACACCAGATTGAAGCCGTTCATGCCGGCGATCAGGAGGTTGCGTCCGGCTGAGTTTCCGGTCCATTCATACACCGGCTCGTATTCGTCCCAGTACCAGATCACCTTGCCGCCGCCCGCCTCTCCCACCCCGCGCAGGACCTGATCGAACTCGCCGTAGATGACCCCCTCTTCCTCCGTGACCTCCACCTCGCCCTGAAACCGCACCAGGCAGTCGGTAAAAAAGGCCTGGGCCTCGGATAGGGTCCACCCGGCCAGGCCCATCAGTTCGGCGGTCGAGAGGATTCCCTTCTTCTCCCGCAGGTAGGCGGCGACCTCTTTTTCGTCGTTGAGCGGGTCGATTTCGACCCGGGGCGGGCCGAACACGAAATCGTACACCGAGGCGATGAACCCCTTTTTGTTCCGGTTCAGGAGGGCCGGTTTCGGTTTGAATTTGCGGAAGCGATATCCGAGACGGTCGGTGGAAAAGTCGATATCCCCGGTAACGGTCCCCCAGTGAAAAATGGCGAAAAAACTTCGGGCCATCTTCGAGAAGGCGTCGCCGATGGAATCCACTCCCCGATCACCCTTCCCCGAAAAGACCGCCGCGATCAGGACCGCAAACAGAATTACCACGAAGACGACGAAATAGACCGCCAGGACCAGCGCAATCCAGATCTTGAAGAGCACCGTGAAGACCCGCCAGAGCCATTCCCCGGCCGCCTTCAGGATCTCCCCCGCGCTTTTTCGGCCCCGCCGCCTCGGCCGTCTGCCGAAGTCGTAAATCAAGTCTCCGTTTTCGGTGACCTGGAGCCGGCAGATATATTTTTCCAGAAGGATCTCCAGCGCGTCCCGGGCCGCATCCAGAGAGAGGCCGGTGACGGCCGCCGCCTCCGTTCGGCTGAAATGGCCCTCTCCGCTGAGAATCTTTTTTTCGATCACGGCGACTGCGTCTGTCATGTTCACCTCTGCTTCATGGTTGAGACGGTCGGCGGTCCAACCATCGTCTTCGTATATGCCCTGGACCGGAAGGCATCCGCCACACGGCCCAAATCCTCGGTCTTTTGCTGTGTTCGGTCGAAAACGGTATTGTTTTTCGGCTGTCCATACCCTAAAATAACATTAACACATTTGATATTTTTAATCAGGAATTTTGGAGCAAAAATATGAAACAATTCAAAATAGTTGTTGAAAAACATCCTGACACATACGTTGCGTATCCGCTCGGCTTAAAAGGGGTAGTCATTGGTCAGGGAGACACTTATGAATCCGCATTGGAGGATGTAAAATCAGCCATTAAATTCCATCTCGAAACTTTCGGATCAATTGAAGTCGATTCAGATCCACCTGTTCTAGAAGCATTCATTGCCGAAGCGCAGGTGGTTGTTTAATGCCCAAATTTCCAGCAGATGCTCCACTTCGCAAGGTTATTGCAGCTCTTGAGAATTTAGGTTTTCAATTAGTTCGAGAGGGAAACCACATCGCGATGATGAAGGAAAACCCTGATGGCTCCCGCACTCCCTTAACAATACCGAATCATTCGGTCCTGAAAAAGTCGACATTACGAACGATTTTAACTCAAGCCCGAATCTCAAGAGATGATTTTTTAAGAGCCTTTTACTCTTAATCTCAAAAAGGTATTAGGGGTGAATAAAGCCATCTACCTGATTTTGGAGGAATGCGGTGCAAGACCCCTACCATAATTTCGCCGACCGCTACGACTGGATGGTCCTGGAAAGCCCGTCCCGGACCGCTTTTTTCAAAAACCGGTTTCGGACGCACCGGACCGCCAGACTCCTCGACTGCGCCTGCGGCACCGGCAGAGACCTGAAAATGTTTGCCGATTTCGGGCTCAATGTGGAAGGAAGCGACCTCTCCCCCGCCATGCTCGAGCGGGCCCGAAAAACCTTGTCCGACGCCGGCCTCACCGTGCCCCTGCACCAGATCGATTTTCGCAGACTCCACGACCATTTTCCGGACCGTTTCGATGCGGTCGTCTGCCTCACCAGCGCCCTGATCGAAGTCATAGACGACACCGATGCCCTGGAAGCCCTGCAGAGCATGCGCCGAGTGCTCAAACCGGGCGGCATCCTCATCTTCGATCAGGGCCTGTCGGATGCCATGATTCAAGAAAAGCCCAAGGTCGATCCCATCCTGAACACCCGGGACCAATCCCGGCTCTTCGTGATGAACTACGAGCCGGCGGTGATGACAATCCGGATCTGCGATTTCATCCACACCGACGCCGATTGCAACTTACACACTTTCACCGTCCGCCTCCGCATTCGACTGCTGGATGACTGGAAGCGGCTTCTGGACCCGGCCAAGGACAACCGGGCCGAATTCAATATCCACATCCGGAACCTCCTGCCCCGGAACCGTCGACGGCATCGACTATATCGCCCATCCCTTCGGGTATCCCCATCAGCATGCCGGGGTCGAGGGCGGGTTCCGAATCATCGAGATATAGCGGGATCATCATTTCTGAAAACCACCGACGTGAATGACATCGGAACGCGAAGCAGGCAGGACCTGATTCGAAGCGTCCTGGAATTCACTTAAAGGGAAGCACTGATCAAATGTTAAAAAACAGAAAAATTCGGGATAAATTACTCATCAGCTACAGTCTGGTCCTGATTCTTTCGATATCCCTCGGCTGCCTGTCCATCTATTTTTTCGTGCGTACGAAATTGACCTCCGCCCTGGAAAGCGAGCTGAACAACACCACCCAGGCCATTTTGAATCTGGTTCGAACCTCCGTTGCGGTTTCGATTAAAAATTATCTGCGCGCTGTCGCCGAAAAAAATATGGAAACGATCCATTTCTATTATGAACAGCAGCAGAAAGGATTGTTATCGGAACAAGAAGCCAAAAACAGGGTCACCCAATTGCTGCTCGCCCAGACCATCGGTGATTCTGGATACATCTATTGCATGGACAGCATCGGGAATGTGCTGGTTCATCCCCAAACCGCGCTGCGAGGCGTCAATGTGGCCGATTTCGGCTTCGTACGACAGCAGTTGACCAGAAAAAAGGGATATCTGGAGTATGACTGGAAAAATCCGGATGAAACCACCGCTCGGCCGAAATCCCTTTATATGCTCTATTTCGAACCCTGGGACTGGATCCTTTCGGCGACCAGCTATCGGAATGAGTTCATGAGCCTGGTCAATATGGAAGATTTCGAGAAAGGGGTGCTGGACCTGCGCTTCGGTGAAACCGGTTATTCCTTTGTGATTGACGGAAAGGGCAATGCCGTCATCCATCCAAAGATCCAGGGGGTCAACATCTTCTCCGAAGACGAATATCCCGATCAGTACCTGCGCGAGATGCAGCGCCGGAAATCGGGAAAAACGATCTACGCATGGAAGAACCCGGGCGAAAAGACGGCCCGAGATAAGCTGGTCATCTTCAATCATATTCCCGAATTCGACTGGATTGTCGGATCATCCAGTTATCTGGACGAATTTTATGCCCCGCTGGATACGATCCGGTCGATGATCATAGCGACGGCATTGGTGACCTTTCTGCTGGTGCTGCCGATCTCGGGGACGATCAGCACCTCGATCACAAGACCCCTGAAACGGCTGATGGACCATTTCGACCACATGGTTTCAGGGGATTTCTCCTCCCGCATGGAACCCCGATCCAATGACGAAATCGGCCAGCTGGCGGTCTACTACAACCGCTTTGCCGATCGAATCGAAGACTACCGCAAGGACCTGAATCAGCAGATGGAGAAGCGGCGCCGGACTGAAGAAGCCCTGCGTGAGAGCGAGGCGCGTTACCGTTCGGTGATGGAAGCCGCCCCCGATCCGATCGTGGTATATGACATGAAAGGTCTGGTGACCTATTTGAACCCGGCATTCACCCGAATCTTCGGATGGTCCATCCAGGAATGCCTCGGCCGCAAAATGGACCATTTCGTCCCCGAAGAGAACTGGGAGGAGACCCGTCGAATGATAGCGACCATGCTGGCCGGCGAAACCTTGTCCGCCGTTCCCACACGCCGCTACACCAGAATGGGCGATACCGTGGAAGTCAGCATCAGCGGCGCGACCTTCCGCAACCGTATGGATGAACTCGAGGGCAGCGTAATTATTCTCAGGGATGTCACCAAATCCCGCCGACTCCAGCAGCAGGTGATGGAAATCGGGGATCAGGTCCGTCGACACATCGGGCAGGATCTTCACGACGACCTGTGCCCCCACCTGATCGGCACCCATGGGCTGACCGCCGTGCTGGCCGAAAACCTCAGCGAAGAATCGTCGGCCCAGGCTCCCCGGGCTGAAAAGATATCCGAGCTGCTGAATTCGGCCATCGCCAAAGCACGGACCCTTGCCCGCGGCCTCTGTCCGGTTCATCTGGCGGGCCATGGATTTATCGCCGCCTTGGAGGATATGGCCCGGCAGACGGAGGCGGCTTTCGATGTCGCCTGTCGGTTTGACTGCGACGACAGAATTGTCCTGGCCGACAATGCGGCGGCCACCCATCTGTACTACATCGCACAGGAGGCGGTTCAAAACGCCGTCAAACATGCCGATTCAGATACCATTTCCATTCGCTTGTACTGCACGGACAAAAGAATCCATCTGCAGATTGCGGATGACGGCAAGGGGCTTCCTGTCCCGCTGGAATCCAACGGGATCGGTTTGCAGATCATGCCGTTCCGCTCCAAAATGATCAACGCCGACTTTCGAATCGACAGCGGCGCGAAAACAGGCACGGCCGTCAATGTTTTTTTGAACCATACCACACCACCCATCCATTAGACTGCGCTTCATGAAGAATAAAGCGAAACAAAAGATCCTCATTGTCGATGATCATCCTATTTTTTGTCTGGGGATGAGCGAACTCATCAACAAGGCCGATGACCTGGTGGTCTGCGGCAGCGAAGATTCGCATACCAAAGCCATTCAGGCGATTCTGAACCTGAAGCCCGATCTGGCCATTGTCGATATCTCACTGAAAGAGAGCAGCGGCATCGACCTGATCCAGGAAATCAGAAGTCGGTTCCCGAAACTGCCGGTATTGGTCCTGTCCATGTATGACGAGTCTCTGTATGCCGAACGGGCATTGCTGGCCGGCGCCCGGGGCTATCTGATGAAGCAGGAGGCGATTCCGACAGTGGTGAAGGCGATTCACCAGGTGTTCGAAGGGAAGCTCTACGCGAGCGACACCGTAAAGGATAAGATATTCAAACGCCTGCTGTCGCCCGAAGTTTCCGATGAGAGCTCTCCCTTAGATCTGCTGACCGCCAGAGAGCTTGAAGTCTTTCGACTGATTGGAGAAGGGTTGTCGAGCCGCGAAATCGCCAACCGAATGAATGTGAGTATCAAGACCGTCGGCACCCACCGGGAACGGATCAAGGAAAAACTCAACCTCAAGCATTACACCGAGCTGGTCAAAGTAGCTGTTCATACGCTCCAGAACACCTTGAAATAGAAACGATATGAATGCACTGGATCCATTCCGTCCATTGTCTGTCCCCACCCTCGGCCTAGGTTAAGGGAGTAGCCCTCCTCCGATCTGTGACCAGACGAAAATCGGTTCCCGCCCGATTGTTTTTCATCCATTCTTTTAATAAATTCCAATCAGTATCTTAATCAAGGCAATTGATTTCTTTTACCTCAAAAAAGTGGAATCGACTTGACCCCCCAATGGGATCCAAGCAAACCATCATCACGATCTAACCGGTTTAAAGGAAAAGAAAGGAAGGCCGTCCATGTCCCATCCCTCTGTCAATTACGATGTACTCAGCCCGGTCAAATTCCTGGTTCGCAGTGCCATGGTCTTTCCCGACAAGGAAGCCGTCATCTATGGCGACCAGCGCCGAACCTATCTTGAGTTTTATGAACGGGTCAACCGCCTGGCCGGCGCCCTGAAAAAAAGAGGCATCGGCAAGGGCGACAAAGTGGCCTTCATCTGTCCCAACACACCGCCCATGCTGGAGGCGCACTATGCGGCGCCCATGATCGGAGCGGTCCTGGTGAGCATCAACATCCGCCTTTCAGCCAACGAGGTGGCCTACATTGTCAACCACAGCGAAGCCAAAGCATTGTTTGTCGATAATGAGTTCGCCGGTCTGGCTGCCGCGAGCCTGCCCGAGCTCAAAAACGTGGGGTTCGTGGTCAACATCTGCGATATCAGCGCCGACAAACCCCTGGACGGCCCGGACTACGAGGCGTTCCTGTCCGAAGGGAACCCCGACCCGGTCGACATCGAGGTCAGTGACGAACGCCAGGTGGCCACCATCAATTACACCAGCGGAACCACGGGACTCCCCAAGGGCGTCATGTATCACCATCGCGGCGCTTACTTGAACGCCATCGGGGAACAGATGGAGTTCGGCACCAACGCCCGAACCGTTTATCTCTGGACACTGCCCATGTTTCACTGCAACGGCTGGTGCTTCACCTGGGGGATCACGGCCATGGGCGCCACGCACGTCTGCCTGCGCAAAGTCGTCCCGGAAGAGATCTTCAAGATCATCGCGGAAGAAGGAGTCACCCACCTCTGTGCGGCCCCGACCATCCTGATCAGCATGTCTGCTTACGCCACCGAGCACAAGATCCAGCTGGAGAAGCCGCTCGAGATCATGACCGCGGGCGCACCGCCGGCGCCCACCGTCATTCAGAACATGGAGGGAATCGGCGCCAACATCACCCAGACCTACGGGCTGACCGAGGTCTTCGGTCCGCACAGCGTCTGTCAGTGGCAGTCCAAATGGGACAGCCTTCCGGCCGACGAACGGGCCCAGCTCAAGGCCCGCCAAGGGGTCCCCTTCATCATCGCCCACTATATGGACGTGGTCGATCCCGAAACCATGGAGCCGGTTGCCCGGGACGGAAAAACCATGGGTGAGGTCGTGATGCGCGGCAACAACGTGATGCTGGGCTATTACAATGATCCGGAAGCCACCGAAACCGCCTTCAAAGGGGGCTGGTTTCACAGCGGGGATCTGGCGGTGATGCATCCGGACAACTACATTCAGATCATGGACCGCAAAAAGGATATCATTATCAGCGGCGGTGAGAACATCTCCACCGTAGAGGTTGAGAATGTCCTGTATAAACATCCGGATATCATGGAAGTTGCAGTGGTTCCGGTCCCGGACCCCAAATGGGGCGAGGTCCCGAAGGCCTTTGTGGTTCCCAGACCGAATGCCCAACCGACGGCCGAGGGCATCATCGCATTCTGCAAGGAACACCTGGCCCGCTTCAAGGCCCCGAAATATGTCGAGTTCGGAGAACTGCCCAAGACCGCAACCGGCAAAATACAGAAATTCAAGCTCCGGGAAAAAGAGTGGGCCGGCAGGAACCGGATGGTCAACTGAGGGCTTCGCCGATTGAAAAGATATTTTTCAATGCGACAAGGACGATTTGAAATTTGTCACCACTTTAATTCAAGGAGGTAGAATATGGGTTTTCCCGTGTATCAACGCAAGGAAGGCGAGGAACAGCCGTTCTGGCCGTTGGGTCCTTTCAAAGTAAGGCTTCCCCTGATCCATTACCGATGGGAATGGGTCGAGTTCGTCCAGGCCATGATTCTGTTCGTCGTAAGCCTGGCCATGATTCCGCTTCTGGAAAAACATCTGGGTCTTCCCTATGAAGTCGCCCTGGCCTACGTGTTTATCTGCGGCATCGGGTTTATGCTGCCGGCGTTTCTCGGGGTTCCCATGGTTCCGGGATGGATCACGCCGGCCATCCCCGTAGTGATCCTGTTCATTTCTCAGTTTCAGCCGGGCCCCGAGGCCATCCATGCGCTGGTGGCGCTTCAGCTGATGGTGGCGGCGATCTTTCTTCTGCTGGGCTTGACCCGGTTGAGCAGCAAGGTCGTTAAAAACGTGCCTCCCTCCATTAAAGCCGGAATTCTGCTGGGCGCCGGAGTGGCCGCCTTCATGGGCGAGCTGAAAATGGGCGGGCGGATTGTCAACACCCCCATCTCTATCGGTCTCGGCTCCCTGGTCTGCTTCTACATGCTGTTTTCCGTCTCTTTCATTAAGCTCCGGGAAAGAAACAGCGTGGCAAAGCTCCTGGGCAAATACGGAATGGTGCCCGCCATGATTCTGGCGATCGTGGTCGGGATGCTGGTCAAGGAATATCCGGTGCCGGATATTCGGTTCGGCATCACGGTCCCCGCTTTCCAGGAGATGTGGAATTATCTGCCTTTCACCGTCGGATTTCCCGGCCTGGATCTGTTCATCAAGGCGATTCCGACCGCCATCATCGCCTACATCATCGCCTTCGGCGACGTGATTGTCGGCACGGTTCTGGTCAATAGCGCTTCTGCCGAGACCCGACCGGATGAAAAGATCGACACCGACGTCGATCGGATTCACCTGATCACCGGGGTGCGGAATGTGCTTCACTCCTTTTTCGCCCCCTACCCCGGGCTGGCCGGGCCCATCTGGACGGCGGTGACGGCGACGGTCGCCGACCGCTATCGCCATGGGCGCAAAGCCATGGACTCCATCTTCAGCGGAAGCGGTACCTTCTGGGTGGCCGGATTCATCGCCCTGTTCATCCTGCCGCTGGTCAGTTTCTTTAAACCCTTTCTGCCCATCGGTCTGTCTCTGACCCTGGTGGTGACCGGTTATCTGTGCATCATCACCGCCTTCAAGCAGATCGAAAAACCGGCGGAACTCGGAGTGGCCGGCACCATGGCCATCATTCTGGCCATGCACGGCGCCGCCTGGGGGCTCGGTTTGGGCATTGTTCTTCATATCCTGATGGAAAGAAACCTCTTTGCCTTTGCCACTGAGGCGGCGCCCGAGCCGGTGCCGGCGGATTCAGGCTCCAAGGTGAGTTAGCAGGGACCGGAACGGTCCAGAGCCCGCCGTCGTATGCCAAAAGGGTCGCGCTGACTGCCGCCCCCCAACTCTTCTCGAATCGAATTTCCCCTCCGGGCTGCGCCTGCGTTGCAGACGCGGCCCGAGAAGGGAGAATTTTTCACTTTCCCGATCCCCCGCATCTTCATCTGCATTACCGTCAGATGATCGGGACAGCATGAGGATCGGGCAGCGGGAATTCACCGTTATTGCAAATGAGACGCTGGATGCGATCAGAGAGTGCAGGATTCCGGAGCACAAACAGATTGTCATCTCGACCGCCATCGGCTGGCCTGATTGGGATTTCCCGGCCAACCACCTGGAAAGATCCCGTGAAGCGGTGGACACCCTGACCGCCTGGTACGGGTTTGACTGATATTTTTCCCGGGTCGCATCCGGATTGTTCCAATATCCCAGAAACAGTACCGGATCCGGGGCCTTGACGGCGATCTCGCCCAGTTCCCCCGGTCCGACGATCCCTCCGTCATCGTCGATGATCTCCACCACATGCTCTGGTTTCCTCTCCGGCCGAGACCTTTTGAAGAAGGACCGACGGGATTGAAGATACTTTTGAATTGTGCTAAAAGCTCTTATCCCGAAAAATTCATGTATCGTATACAAGGAGTCTGACCCATGGCGACCCAAAGCAACCGCTCTTTCCTGAACCTGTTTATCGACATCACCAAAGCCATCACATCCAGCCTGGATCCTGACGAAGTATTTCGTCTCATCACCCGGAAAATTCCCGAACTGGTCGGCGTGGATGCGGCCACCATTCGGCTGCTGGACGCCTCCGGCAGAAACCTGATCCTGCGGGCCGCCCACGGCCTGAGCGAAGAATACCTGAACCGCGGCACCATCGACACCGAAGAGCCTATTTTCAAAGCCCTGAAAGGCGAACCGATGGTTATCGAGAACGCCCCCGAGGATGATCGGATCAACTTCCCCGAGGCGACCCGGAAAGAAGGCATTCAGTCCATTCTGGTGGCGCCGATTCCCATCCGCGGACAGATCAGCGGCATCTTGAGGCTGCTGACGAAACAACCGCGGTCGTTCACCCCCGATGAAATCGATTTTGTCACCGCGCTTGCCGACCAGTGCGGCATCGCCATCGAAAACGCCCGAATTTTTAAGAACCAGCAGACCCAGCTCAACTACTTCAAGGCCATCCACGAGATCGGCAAAACCATCAACGCCACCTATGAGCTCGACAAGATCCTGGATTTGATCGTGACCCGCCTGCCGAAGGTGATGAACCTGAAGGCGGCCACCATCCGGTTGATCGAAGCCCACAAGGGCACCCTGACCCTGAAAGCGGCCCACGGCCTGAGCCGGGAATACCTCGCCCGCGGTCCGCTGGATGAAGAATTGTCCACCTATTATGTCCGCCAAGGGGATCCGGTGGTCATCCCCGACGCCACCCGGGATGTCCATACCATCTACCACAAGGAGGCCGAAGCCGAAGGAATCCGGGGCATTCTGGCGGTTCCCATCTTCGTCCAGGAGGAAATTATCGGGATACTGCGGGTCCTTTCCGCCGAGGTCCGCTATTTCACCGAGGCCGACATCAACTTCGCCATGGGTGTGGCCGAACAGGGCGGCATCGCAGTTCAGCGGGCCATCGACTACAATAAGCTTCAGGCATAAGAATATCATCGCCGCTTGGACTCCGAACCCGATTTGGGTTTCCAGGCGATATGTCGTTGGAAAAAACAGCAGCGGATATAAGCGCCGCGCATCCTCACGTGGACATCCTGGTCAATAATCTCGGCATTTTCGAACCCGTTTCGTTTGAAGATATACCGGATGACGACTGGCGGCGCCTCTTTGAAGTCAACGTGCTCAGCGGGGTGCGCCTTGCCAGACAGTATCTCTCTTCGATGAAGGATCGCAATTGTATCCAACGCTTCGCGTCTTCGGATGAAGTGGCGGCTTTGGTCTCCTATCTGGCATGCCCCCTTGTATCCGCCACCACCGATGCGGCGCTTCGCGCAGACGGCGGGGTCATCAAAAGCGCTTACTACGCACTGACTGTCGAAGACCTTCGGTTCGATAACGGGGAAGAACGTTTCATCACATTTGGGATCCTTGAAGGAAGAGTCGTCGCTGTTGTGCATACAAAGAGAGTGACGATTTAATCAGAATTATTTCAATCAGGTAGGCGACCCAATATGAAAAAAAAGCATACATATCAAGAATCCTAAGCTGATTGGGGCCGGGTGGATCAATTAGAGGATACCGATATTGACCTGAAAGACAATCCGGAAGCCACCCCGGAAATGTTTGCGAAAGCCGTTTTGCGAATAGGTCGCCTGTTTAATGGAATTGCCCACATCGATGTCAGGCTTTAGCATCGCACCACCTTTCGATACGCCAGCAACACATCCGCCCCGAAGATCATCAGCGCTCCGATCCAGCCCGCCAGACTCAGAGGCGGGTCCGCAACCAGATATGGCCCGAGAACGGCGGCGAGAAGAATGCGGGAAGAAGAAATAATGCTGCCTTCAACAGCGGTGACATAGCGAAATCCGATCGTCAGAAGGTATTGGCCGATGACCCCGCAGGCGGCGCAGGAGACAAGGAACAAGAACTCCCGAAAATCGGGAACAAAGATGTGCTCATGAAACAGGAGAAAGATTCCCAAGGACCCGAGGCCGAACATAAAGAAGAGAATGGTATGGGTGTCATGCTGTTGGCGGCTCAGATTCAGATAGATGATGGCTGCAGCGCCGAGCATTCCGGAGGCCAATCCCCAGAGATTCCCCATATTCAGACCGATCTTTCCGGGGGAAAGCACCAGCCAGACCCCCACCACAGCGACCATCAGGATAAGGGTGGCGGCAAGATCCCGCTGTCTGCTCAGGAAGATCCAGGAAAAAACGGTGACGAAAAGCGGGTAGGTCATGTTGAGGATGTTGGCCTCGGCCACCGTGGTCAGGGAAACCGCTTTATAAAAACAGAAAACCGACAGGGTATTGCCGACGGTTCTGCCGATCAGCAGGCGCCACCGGTGAACCTTTATTTTATGGCCCCGGACGCTCATGGCGGCGGAGACCACTGCGAACCCCAGAATAAACCTGGCAAACACGAAAAAAGCCGGGTCCACCAGAACCCGTCCCTGGGCCCATCGAATTACCAGGGTCGACAGATAGAGAAAGAAAGCCGATCCGAAGATGGCCAGGCCGCCCAGCAGCTGAGCCTTGGGACTGTAAGGGATGGCCGGGCCCCTCAGCAGCCCGCCTGATCGTCATACCCGCCCAAAACCAGGAAAAAAATAAGGATAGGACCGATCAGCATGAACCCGCCGGCCAGCATGATGCCGGCGGCGAAGGTGTAGGTTTCCCCCAGGTAGCCGATGAGGGTCGGCAAAATGCCCCCGCCGATCAGAAAGGCGCTCGGCGGCCCCAGTGCGTTGGTGACGCTTCGCAGATGAGGCGGCGCGATACGTGATAGCGCCGCAAAGGCCCCCGGAAAAAAGGAATTGAGGACCGCCGGCTGAATAAAGATGATCACCAGCAGCCATTCATCCCTGACCAGCCCCAGCAGCACCGTGGCCACCCCGGCCGACTGCAGGGCAATGGCCATGGTCGGCCGCTCCCCCAGCCGGTCGGTGACCCATCCGGCGAAAAAGACCATAGCCAGGCCGGTCATCTGAGACAGGCCGATCAGGGTATTGGCATACTTGAGATCCATGCCGTGCTCGTTCACCAGAAAGAGGGGCAGCATGGCGTAAATACCGGCATTGCCGCCCATGGCCATGGCGAACAGGGCCACCATGATATAGAAAGAAGGTTTGCGCAGAATAGTGGATACATTCTGCCGGTTGGGCAGCTTTCCCGGAAAATCGCCGCCCCGCCCGGCCAGGGTATAGGCCAAAGCGGTGATCAGGGCGATGCCGGCCCAGATCAGCAATACGTTTCTCCAGGTGAACCAGGTCAATAACAGCACCGCGATCAACGGGGCGGACACGAAACTGAGCGGCGGTGCGGCCTGATGGATGCTCAATGCCTTGCCCCAGTCGGATTTCTGGATTTCCGCGGTGATGGTGGCGATGGCGGAAGGAAGGTGAATGCCGGCCGCCAGGCCGATTACCATCAGCAGCAGTCGAATCAGCCAGAGGGATTCGACAAAGCTGATGGGAATCAGCGCCAACCCCACCATCCAGGCCGAAAGACTCAGGGTACCCCGGTGATTGATCCGCGAGGAGATCAGGCCCGAGCAGAGGGGGGCGACCATATACCCCAAAGACATCATCAGAAACAGGGAGCCGGCCTGGGCGTGGCTGATGCCCAGATCTTCCTCGATGGCCGGCATCAGGGGCGCGAACATCACCCGGGTGACGAACCCCAGAAAAAAAAGCCAGCCGACAAACAGGGTCAATCCGATGCGGGCCCGGAAAGGTTCCGGCATCGGGCATTCATCTGTGGGAATTTCCATACCTCAACCTCGAATTCAGTGCAGACTCGGTTTGAAAGACGGTCGATGAAGGCGCAGCGCCATGCATACCATACTGGGTCGCCCGGTGTCGATACCCCCATGGCCGTCAGTACATCAGGTTCGGCAGGTAGAGGATGATCTGCGGAAAGATGAATAGAATGATGATCCCGACCAGGACCGCTACCATAAACGGCATGATTCCCTTGAAGATCGACTCCAGGGACATTCCGCCCGGCAGGGACCGGGCCACCCCGAATACGACATAGACATTGATCCCCACCGGCGGCGTGATCACCCCCATTTCGGTTACCATTACGATGATGATGCCGAACCAGATCGGATCGTATCCCAGGTCGAGAACGATGGGAAAAAAAATGGGAATGGTGAGCATCACCAAAGCCAGGGAATCCATGAAGCATCCGCCCATGAAATAGACCAGCACGATGGCGCTCAGAATCATGTAGGCGGGAAGATCGAACCCGCCGATCCAGGTGGCGATGTTGAAGGGAATTCGGGTGACCGCCAGGAACTTGCCGAACAGGGTGGCCCCCGCGATCAGCATTATCACCATGCAGGAGGTCCGCAGGGTTTCATACAAGGCGTCCACGAAGTTCTGCCAGGTCAGCTGCCGCCGGATCATCGACACCAGGAGCACCCCGAAAACCCCTATCGCTGCGGCTTCGGTCGGGGTGAACAACCCCCAGAACAGGCCCCCCATCACCAGGGCGAAGACCGCCAGGGTCTCTCCCAGGTCGAGCAGGGACCGCATTTTGGCGCCCCAGGAAAAGGTTTCTCCCCTTGGCCCCTGGGCGGGCATAAAGGAACACCAGATCAATATGGCGATGATAAAGAGGATGGTGACCAGAATTGCCGGAAAGATCCCGGCCATAAACAGCTTTCCGATGGATTGCTCGGTCAGCACGCCGTAGATGATCAGGACCACACTCGGGGGCATGATCATGCCCAGGCCGCCTCCGGAGGCCACCGATCCGGCCGCCAGTTCATCGGCGTAACGGAACCGGCGCATCTCCGGAAGCCCCACTGTCGCCATGGTGGCGGCGGTAGCGGCGCTGGACCCGCAGACCGCGCCGAAGGCGGTGCACGCGGACACGGTGGCGATGGCCAATCCTCCCCGGGTGCTGCCCAAAAATTTATAGCCGGTATCGTAAAGCCGGCGGCTGATGCCGCAGTTGAAGGCCAGCTGGCCCATCAGGATAAACAGCGGAACCGTGGTCAGCCCGTAGGAGGAAAAGACCTCATAGAAGCTTTGGGCCATCAGGTTCAAGGCCGCATGGAAATTGATGATGATCCCGAATCCCACAAACCCGGTAATCGCCATGACATACGCCACAGGCATTCGAGACAGGAAAACCAGGACCATAATGATAATGCCGACAATGCCGATGGTGGTTGGGCTCATTTTTCTCTCAGAATAGCGATATTTTCGATAATCCCCTTGATGATGATCAGGGAGAAGACGACAAAGCAGAGGGCCACCACAAAGATGATCACATACTCGGGAAGCTCCAGATTCATGGAAACCTCGCCGGATTCCGCCATCTTAAAGGAATACAGGAACATCCGCCAGGTGACCAGGGCGAAAAAGACGAAGCTCACCAGTTCGGTAACGATATCGACAACGGCCCGGGTTTTTCTGGAAAACCGCTGAACCAGAATTTCCACCCCGATATGGCCCTTGTTTTCATGGGTATACGGCAGGGCGAAGGCGACCACAAAAATCCCCATAAAGGTCACCAGCTCCACCGACCCGAAAACCGGACGCCGAAAAAAACGGCCCACCACATCCACGCAGGTCAAAGCCGTCATTCCAACCAGACATGCGGCCCCGATCGGTTTCATCTTATCCGAGATGAACTGTATCCATTTCAGAACTGAACTCATCTGATTTTGCACCCGTCCAATGTCTAATGCATGCCCGCTTTGAGATCGCCCTTCCGGGCGATCCCCGATCATGGCCTTGTCTTAACCGATTATTAATATTCTTTCAGTGTTTTGCGAATGGCCTTTTCCACAGCCTTGCCGTCCACGCCCTTGATCTTTTTAACGTAATCAGCGATCAATGGAGCCACCGCCTCTTCCCAACGTTCACTTTCCTTGGGATCGAGGCCGATCATGGTGTTGCCTTCCTGAAGAAAATACCGAATGCCTTCCATGTCGCTGGTATCCCAGGCTTCCCCGTGCTTTTCGGCCCATTCTTTGTTGATTTCTTCAATGATTTTCTGATCCTCGGGATCGATGGAATCCCATTTGCTCTTGTTCATGACCACGAAAAAGCCGGTGGTGTAGGCGGCGGAATAGGCGCAGGTGGCGTGATCCACCACTTCCCCCAGTTTCCAACCCTTGTTGGCTTCCAGGGGATAGGCGGAGCCGTCCACCACCCCTTTCTGAAGACTCTGGTAAGACTCGGGCATCGGCATCGGCACCGGGGTGCCGCCCAGGGCTTCCACCACCTGGGCGCTCATGCCGGTGGACCGGATCTTCATCCCTTTCAGGTCCTCCAGTTTTTGGACCGCTTTCTCCTTGGTATGAATAAAGCCGGGACCGTGAGCATGAAAATAGAGCACTTTGGTGTCTTTAAATTCCTCGGGTTTGAATGCTTCATAGAGTTCGTTGGCCGCCGCGGTCGCGGCTGCGCCCGAGGGATACCCGAAGGGCAGATCGACGGCGGACATGACCGGAAACCGGCCCCGGGTATAGGCCAGGGCCGAGGTGCCGATGTCGGCGATGCCGTCGACGACGCTGTCATAGGTTTGCTTGGCCGTGGTCAGGGTCTGGCCGGCGAAGTACTGCACCACGACCCGGCCGTCGGTGCGGTTTTCAACCTCCTTGCACCAGGATTCGGACAGCTGGCTTTGAATGTGGGTGGGCGGAAAGAAACTGCTGTAGGTCAGCTGAACGGTTTTGGCCGCGGCCGGCACTGCCGTGATGCAGCAGACGGCGATCATACAAAAAAGGACCCCTGCCTTTTTTATGGACGATACTCTGTGGTTCATTGATTCCCCTCCTGTTTAATGCTGTGAGAAAAATGTGCCTTCGAACTCGTCTTAATGGGTATTTCCGCCTCCTTTCTCGGTATGTGAAAAAAAGTTCCATACCTTAAACTACAAACCGGAACCGGCATCAAGAACAATCTTAAACAAAGGCGTGAAAAAAAAACGGCACCGGGGCCGGTCGGCTCGCCCGGGGCATCCTCGAAAATCCGACCGGACCCGCCGAAAATGCATATTACAGCTTCATGGGAATGTCCCCCAACGAAAGGTCCTTGTCGGTTTTGATGTCGCCGATGGTTTGGGTCTTGCCGTTTTTTTTCAGGGTCAGGGTAAAGGTCCGGTCGTCTTTGAGCCCGCGGAACCAGAAATCCCCGAAATTATCGGTGTCGGCGGTAAATGATTCCCCGGATTCATCATCCTCGAGGGTGCATTTGGCGCCGATGATGACCTCTTTTTCGGCCGGATCATACAGGGTGCCGCCCACGAATTTTCTGGGCAGGTGTTTGTAGTAGACCCGGGACTTGGTCCCGGCCTCCGGATGGATCAGTTCGGACTCGGCGATGAAATCCTGAAAATCGGCCTCTTCCCCGAACCTCAATGCATCGGTAGGGCACTGGTCCACGCACCGGGGCACCTCCCATTCCTCGTCATTGTCCAGAAGATGGGCGCACCCGGTGCACTTCTGGGCGATGTTGAGGTTCTCGTTGAAGAAGATTTCATCATGAGGGCAGGCATCCTCGCACAGCTGGCATCCGGTGCATTTTTGCGGATCGATGATGACCAGACCGTCATCCCGTTTGTAGATGGCGTCCACCTCGCAGGCATCCATGCAGGGGGCATCGTCGCAGTGGTGGCACAGCCTGGGAATATAGGTCACCTTGACCTTGGGCACTTGGCCCCGCACCAGTTCGGTGATGCCGATCCAGAACTGGCCGGTGTCCGGCTGGGGCTTGGCATAAGGGGTCCAGTCATTGGCCACATGCTCGTCCTTGCAGGCGATCTGGCAGCAGTAGCAGCCGTTGCAGACGGAAAGATCGACATAAAAGGCTTTCATTTTTTGTTTCCCTCCACGATCCAGGCGTCAAACCGCAGACCGGCCGCCGGATCATATTTTCTTTCAAAGGCTTCGGGATGCTCTCTTCTCCATCGGTCCATCTCTTCACCGGAGAGCCGTTCCACCTGGACCAGATAGGCGCTGGTGGCCTGCCCCACGCAGTTGGCGGAGGTAATGCCGCCGGGAGCGATGGTGTTGATGGCGCCGCCCCGCTCGATTTTTCCAACGCAGATCGGATCATGCCGGGCCCCGTGGTCGGCGTAGACCACCCCTTCCCGCAGCCGCTCGGTCACATAGGCCCCGAAGAGAACGATGCCTCGTTCGTTGAACATTTTGACGATATCCCCGTTGTTGATGCCGCGCTTTTCGGCATCCTTGGGATTGATCCACATGGGTTCGTACTTGTATCCGTCCGGTCCGGTCACCTTGCAGGTGGGGGCCTCCCGGGTCCAGGTGATATCGTCGCACTGGGCGTGGACCCGCCACCGGCCGTGGTTGGACATCAGCAGCAGCGGAAACATCCTGGCCCGGTGGCTGGAGAGTCGTTCGTCATGCATGGCGCTGGACTCGATCCACTTGGGAATCGGGGGCCGTTCCTTGTCATGGGGAAAGGCATTGGCCAGGGCCTCGGAGTAAAACTCCAGCTTGCCCGACGGGGTCGGAAGCGGGTTTTTTTCCGGATCTTCATAAAACTTCCGCAGACCCGGGGGGTCCTCTTTCCAGTCTTCGGCGGTGTTGTAGATCCAGTATTTCTTCTCCTGAAGCTGCTCCCAGGAGACCAGGTTTTCGCCGCCCATGTACTCCCAGACCTTTTTCTGCATATCGAAGACGGTCAGCCCTTCGGTGATGGTCTCTTCCAGATCGAGCTTTTTGGCGATCTCCACCACGATTTCAAAATCGCTCTTGGATTCGCCGATCGGTTCGATGGCCTTGTCGGCGATCATGATATTGGGCTGGGAGGTGCCCTGGCGGATGTTGGTGATGATGTCGTCCACTTCCATGTAGGTATTGGCCGGCAGGATAATATCGGAATAATAGGTGTCGTTTTCCAGCCAGGGGTGCTGGGTCACCACGCATTCGATTTTGGGGTTGCGCATGGCGATTTCGGTCTCGTTGCCGCCGTTCCAGCAGGTGATCCGGCAGGGGCAGTCGGACCACATCATGTGGATTTCGGTGCCGCCCTCTTCTTTCGGAATCGGATAGGTGTATTCGTTGAACTGGTCTCTGACCAGGGCCTCGATGGCGCCGGTGCCGTGAAATTTGATCGGCTCGTCGGATTCGATGGCCTTGTGAATCAATGTTTTGGGAATCACCTGCTGCTGCCAGGCGGTGACCGACGACATGACCGGAATGGAGAGACGCTCTTCGATTTCCGGGTTCCAGAAAAAAGTCCCGGCCAGGCCGTCTTTGCGGGGCATTCCGAAATAGGTGAGCTGGTGGTGATGGACCCCGGGACCGCCCAGCCCCTGCATCCCGAGCAGAATCACCTCAAGCCGGGCATTCTCGTGGGAATAAGGCCCGCGAATGAAGCCGCCGCCGAAATAATGGGCGATGGAGGTGGTCTTATCGGCGAACTCCCGGGCCAGGGCCTTGATGGTCCATTCGGGCACCCCGCATTTTTTGGAGGCCCATGCGGGATCTTTGGGGACGCCGTCTTCGTCTCCGGTCACATACTCGGCGAACTTGTCGAAGCCGACCACATGGGTGTCGACATAGTCTTTCTTGTACAGACCTTCGGTGATCCAGACATAGGCGACGGCCAGTTGAAGGGCGGCGTCGGTATTGGGCAGGACCGGAATCCATTTGTCAGCGTGGACCGCCGCACCATAGTTGAGGTCCGGGCAGATATAGACCTGCTTGATGCCCAGTTCGGCCCAGAAATAGCAGAGGCGGCTGGGGAACTGACCGGTGAATCCCCACGGGGTGGTTTCCGGGTCACACCCCCAGAACAGCACCATATCGGCGTTTTCGGTGGTGTCGTTGACGATGTTGCCCTGGGGCCACATATTCCCCTGGACGCCCTGCCCCCAGACGTGCTTGGCGCCCCAGTACCAGCCTTCCCAGCTGTCGGGGTTGCGGACCTGAAGGGTGAACCCGCCCAGGTGGTCCAGCAGGGTACCGGAATGGCCGTGAGGGGTATTGATGGTCTTGCACTCGCCGTGGCCGTCGCCCTGCATCAGGATGGCGTTGTGCCCGTAAGTGTCGATGATTCGCCGAATTTCAGATGCGATGATGTCGGTGGCCTCATCCCAGGAGATGCGGACGAATTTGCTTTTTCCGCGGTTCTGTGGATTGCGCTCCCCGTTCGGGTCCCAGTCCACCCGCTTGAGCGGATACTTGATCCGGTTGGGGGAATAGACCCGCTTTTTATAGGCCAGGGAAAAGGGACCGGGCAAAGATTTCCAGGGCGGCTCGATGAATTTGCCGTTTCTTTCCATTTTCCAGTGGCGGACGTCCTCTTTGTTGTACTTCCACCCGTATTTCATAGGCCGAACCCGGACGATCCTGCCGTCTTTGACGTCCACCATTCCTTCTGCGCCACCGCCGAAAAATCCGCCGAGGCCGAGGCTCCTCAAAACCGTTTTGTCTTTGGTTTTAATGGCTGCCATGGGTTGTTTACCTCCTTTAAAGATAAATTATGGCGCTGTTCAAAAAAACACGCAAAATTACATTTAATCCAATGGTCCGCTTCAGGTCAAAATGCAGTGGCGCCGAGCGGTGGGGCGGTGAATCGTGCAGGTCGGCAATCGCCTTCTGCAAGGCGGTAAATGTTTAATCCGACCGGATTCGCATCCAATTTAAACAACCACTGAAAATGAACCGCATACACTAACTGATTTCCTGTATAGAGGGCGGGGCCCGTTTTTGTCAAGCTTTTTTACATGCAATTTTGCATTTTAAGACACCCGGTCTGAGGCGCTCAATCCACAGCCGCAATCGATTTTAATGACTACAGCCAAATCGTACCCAGAGAACGGCTGGCTTCCAGGGCCACTTCCAGATCCACGGCGGGCATATCCCCGTGGCGAATCTGAATCCGGTAATGGCCGCTGTTCTCCGGCAGCCCGTCGAACTTGAAATCACCGAATGCATCGGTGGTTTTCCGGTCGACCGCTTCTCCTTCTTTATGCAATACAACCGTGGTTCCGGCGACGCACTCCGCCACCGAATCCCTCTTGAAGGCCACACTGCCGGCGATGAAAACCCGCTTGAACCGGTAGAGGTTTTGGTAAAGGACCTGTGCCGAAGTGGGCGCCTTTTTGTTCTCCAGTATCTCGAGCCGCCGGGAGCGGATCATTTCGCCGGCTTTCGAGTCTTCGATATGATGAATCGCCAAGGCACCGGTGGGACAGGCCTGAACGCAGCGGGGCTTTTTCCATCCCCGGTCCAGAAGATGGGCGCAGAGGGTGCATTTCTGGGCGGTCGCCTGCGCTTCGTTCCACCAGATGGCGCCGTAGGGGCAGGCCTCGGCAATCTCTTTTCTGCCCTTGGCTTTGACGGGATCGATCATCACGATGCCGTCCCCCCGTTTGTAAATCACCCCGTCCGGCACCGCCGCCATGCAGGGGGCGGGATCGCAATGAAGGCACGGCTTCGGCAGATAGGCCATATCCACAAACGGATATTGTCCCCGCTCCTTTCGTAGAATGTTCATCCACCGCTGGCCGTGGAGAGGCTGGGAAACCGAGTATCCCGGCCAAGCATTGCCGCAGTGCTCATCCTTGCAGGCCAGGAAACAGTTGTTGCAGTTTTCGCATTTTGCCACATCGATGATCATGTACCATTTTTTCATAGAATCCCCTCCCCTGCCCAGGGCCGAATCTGGACCAGACATGAATTGGCGGCCGACGAATGCGAGCGTTTAATCATGCTGCGGCTCGGCGTCAACAGGTTGATGCACCCGCCCCGGTCCGGCGACGCTCCGGGTTCGCCCACCGGGTCGTAGTTGGCCGATGCCTGATAGGAATGGACCGTGCCGGGACGGATCCGGTCGGTGAGTTGGGCCGCGCAGATCACCGATCCGCGGTCATTGAAGATTTCCACCAGATCCTGCCGGCGAATCCCACGCGCCTCGGCGTCCCTGGAGTGAATCCGCACGATCCAGTAGTAGTAGCCGTCGATCAGGATCCGGTGATCCTTGACATCGTTGATAAACCCGTCCTTGCCGTCGAACATGGTATGAAAACTGTACCGGGTGTGGGGCGAAATCAGTTGCAAGGGATATTGTTTGATCAGGGATTCGGTCCGGTGGCCCTCCCAAGAGGGCGCATAAGCCGGCACCGGCGGCCGCTCGGGATCATCCGGCGCAAACCGTTTCAGGCTGGAGGATTCGAACTCGATCTTGCCCGACTGGGTCTGAAGCCCCGACCGCCAATCCTCGGTGTAGTCGCTGGGCAGCGGGGCCAGTTCCGGCACATCCTTTTTGCGGCCCTCGGCGAACCACCGGTAGGAGACCGGGGCCCGCAGTTCCGGCTTGGGCGGCGGCACCACATAATACCCTTTTTTCAAAAATTTCGACCAGGAGGTGACCTTGGGCAGATCGCTGGCGTCAAACAGCCGCCGGCACCATTCCAGCTCGGTGGCCCCTTCCGAAAACGGCGCCCCCAGACCCAGCCGCTCGGCCACCTCCAGGAAAATCTGGAAATCGGATTTGGATTCCCCCAGCGGTTCGATGCACTTGTGCTGCATGGTGATGATTCGGTGGTTCCACTGAATGAACTGGTGGTGGCTGTACCCGCCCGAATTAGCGGTCTCCCCGATATCCCACCGCTCGAAATTGGTGCAGGCCGGCAGAATCACATCGGCGAATTCGGCCTCCCCTTCGAACCAGATCGACTGGTTCACCACGAACTCGAGGTTGTCGCTTCGGTAGGCCCGGGCATACCGGTTGGAATCGGCCATGGTACCGAAATGGGAGCCGCCGTACTTATAGTAGAGCTTCGAGGGGGAATGGCCCGGGGCCGGGTAGCTGAATTTTTTGAACTGCCCCTCGATGGACTTGGGATCGATGGGATAGCCTTCGCAGGCCCCTTCCAGTATCGCCTCGGGGATGCGAAGCCGGGGAATGATCTGGGAGACGGTGTTCATGGACGGAAGCTGGGGCATCCGCTGGTAGAGATTGATTCGAAGGCCGGTGTGGTCCAGGTCTCCGGACAGACCGCCTTCGGCATATCCCGGAAAGTAAAAATAGGTGTCCACCGGCGCCCCCTGCTGGAGGCAGCCCAGGTTCACCCCCGGCTTTCCAAGTCCCTGCATGGCCATGAGGCAGACCATGGACCGGGCCCATTCGATGCCGGTGGCGCACCGGCAGGCCCCGCCGAAGCCGACCAGACCGCCGGGGGCCAGATAGGTTTTTTTCCGGCCCCACTCCCGGGCCAGGGCCCGCACATCCTTGGCCGGGACGTCGGTCTCCCCTTCCTGCCATTCAGGGGTTTTGGGGATGCCGTCTTTTTCGCCCAGAATGTAGGCCCGCCATTTATCGAATCCGACGGTTCGATTTTCGACATAATCTTTGTCATACAATTCTTCCGTGATCCAGACATAAGCGATAGCCATGGCCATGGCGCCGCCGGTGTCGGGCCGGGGGGCGATCCACTTGCCGCCGTAGAGGGCGGCGGTGTGGTTGAAAAAGGGATCGATGTGGACCATTTGAATGCCGAGCTCCTGGGCCCACTGCCGCCGCACCGTGCCCTCGAATGCGCCGTAGACGCCGCTGGTGGCCTCGGGGTCGCTGGACCAGAAGACGATCATTTCGCATTCTTTGAGGCAGTCCTCCACCGTACCGTAGGTATCCGACCCGCCGTTTCGCATGCTGTTGCCCCAGTGGTGCATGGCGCCCCAGTACCAGCCCTCCCAGCTGTCCGGGTTGTGCATCGACTGGCTCGATCCGATGGTGTTCATGAACCGGGTTTTGGCGCTGAGCCAGTAGCCGAGATTTCCCCAGGTGTGGTGGGAGCCGTTGCTGTGCATGATGGCGCCGGGTCCATGCTCCCGCTTGACCCGCTTGATCTCCTTGGCGACGATGTCCAGGGCCTCGTCCCAGGTGATTCGTTCATAGCCGGAAGTCCCCCGGTTTTGGGGATTCCGTTCGCCGTCAGGGTCGAAATCCACCCGTTTCATAGGATGAAGCAGACGATTGGGAGAATAGATCAGGGATTTGAGGGCCAGCGTATACGGGTTGACGGTACCCTTTCGTGGCGGAGTAAACCGCCGGCCCCGAGCGTTGATAGTCCAGGGCGGCGGATCGGTGTCGTCGAATTCGATTGGGGTAATGCGGATGATTTTTCCGTCTTTGACATAGACGAAGACCGGCCCGCCGTTGGTGTTGTTGGTGTAGCGGATTTCGCCATTGTCCAGGGGAACGCCGTAAGCCGGCTGAAAAGGCACTTTTTGAAGCATATTGAGGGTCCGCATCAGCCAGATCACATGGGTGTCGGGCCCTGCCACCTCCACCAGAAAATTTTTCATGGCGTGGACCTGCTTCATCCGGTCGTTCGGTGCGGTCATGAGCTGCACAGCGGTGGGTGCGTTCAGAAAAACGATGGACACATCAGGTTCGGATACCGGGCCCCGATGTGAAGAAACCCGCCCGTTTTGGAATCGAAAGGTGCGGCCGATCGGTTGATCCTTGACCCGCAGTGTCGCGGTAAACGCCTTTTTTTTGAGTCGGTCCTTGAAGTCGGAATCGAACAGCGCCCGAAACTTAAATGCCAAATGAATGCCCGACAGCATCCCTTCAAGCATCCATTCGGATAGCCT
>CAZNLT010000019.1:0-48313 GCA_964573705.1 uncultured Desulfobacterales bacterium | reverse complement strand
GGAACGGGGAATGCGGAATGTTTTTTTCGAGAAAAAAGGCCCCGACCCGCCGTTCATGCTCGGGATTCTGAAAAGAGAAGAGAAAAGAGACGGCCACCGATTCCACTCCGGCCGATTGAATTTGGTCGATCACTGAGGCGATATCGGAGTCCTTCATCTCTTCCAATACCGCGCCGGTCCGGTCGATTCGGCAGGGAACCCCGAATCGCAGGTTCCGAGGAACCAGCGGCGGGTTTTTTCGGTAGGCCAGGTCGTACAACCGGGTGCGGTTTTGCCGCCCGATTTCGATGACATCTTCAAAACGGCGGTTGGTGATCAACGCGGTGCGGGACCCTTTTTTCTCCAGAATGGCGTTGGTGGCGACGGTGGAGCCGTGAATGACCTGAACCGCTTCATTTCCGGTGATGTGTCGAATGCCCGCCAGCACCGCTTCGGCCGGATCGGACGGGGTGGACAGGCGCTTATGGACCCGCCATTCCTCCGCATACTTATATATGAAATCGGTAAAGGTGCCTCCGGTGTCGACCCCGATTATGACCATTCCTACCTCCGTGATTGGAAATTCGCAACGCCTTGAAACAAGGGAACACTTATAATAACATATCAACAAAAATCAAGGACTTTCAAGCTGCGGCAGGTGATACTGAAGGGCGGAACGGCCCATTCGGTCGGAGCGAATAGGCCGGGACCCTCTACCCCAGACAAAACATATTGCCATTAAAACGGATATATGGTAACCGTCTCCTCTTGCTTCGCGTCCCGCGGTTGGTGGGGGGGTATATATTCATCCGGTTAGGGGTTGGTTTCATATAAACGATGAGGTCTTTGTGTGGAGGAAGCTATGTATGATTTTCTAATCGGGCCCATGCTGGCCCTGTCTCTTGTGGTGTTTATCGCGGGTGTCGCCTACCGGGTCTATCAATTTTTCTCCATATCCGAGGCCCGGCCCAAACCCGAAGCGAATCTGCCGAAAGATCTCGCCCGAACGGTGGCGGCCCGGGAAAAAGACGAATACCTTCGCATCGATTCTGCCGCCGATCTTCTCCTGAAATGGAAACTTCGGCTGAAGCGCACCATTCTCGGCCGGGCCCCGGTCATGTCGAGCGTCACCATTGTTTTTCATACCCTGCTCTTTCTGCTGCCGGTGGTCACCGTCGGCCATTCGATTCTGCTGGACAATTATTTCGGAATCAGCCTTCCGACCTGGTCCGAATCCACCGTGGACACGTTAACCCTGATATTTATCCTGGTGATATTTTTCTTCCTGTTTCGCCGCATCTTCGTGGCCAAAGTCCGTTCGGTATCGACCTGGCGGGATTATCTTGCGCTGTTCGTGACCGGCGCGCCGTTCGTGACCGGGTACATGGCGTTTCATCACTGGTTTGATTATAAAACAGTCCTGTACATTCATATCCTTTGCGGTGAACTGATGCTGATCGCGATCCCCTTCACCAAACTGGTTCATATGCCCTTTTTCATCCTGTCCCGCTTCTTGATTCGATATGAACTCGGGTTCGGGAAGGGATCCAGAAAATGGGTGGAAAATACCTAATATACGGAGGCGTTTTATGGCTGTAGTCAATGGGGTTGACCCGGATGAGATCCGGAAATTGCTGGATCAGAAAAAACAGATGGAGGTGTTCCTCTCCGTATGCGTCAGCTGCGGCATGTGTGCGGACAGCTGTTTTTTATATGTGAATCACAACAAAGATCCAAGCTATATGCCCTCCTATAAGGCGGTCCATTCTCTGGGGAAAATGTACCGGAAAAAGGGTAAGGTGTCCCGTGAAGAGCTGGAAGAGATGAAGGAACTGGTCTATAAAAAATGCGTGCTTTGCACCCGCTGCTATTGCCCGGTGGGGATCAGCATACCCGGTATGATCGCCTGGGCCCGAAACATCTGCCGGTCTCAAGGGGTGTTCCGTGAATATGACGAGCGCGACAGCGAAAACATTGAAATGAAACAACACGTATAGGGGACTCTACGAATGGACAGAATGGTGATCATTGCGGTGATTGTTTGGATCGTGACCTTGTCCGTGTTTCGCTTCGGACCCGCCCTCACCCCCGCCACCGAGATCGAACCGGCCGAGGGAGAACGTCCGGCCGCTTTTTTTCCCCACGACAACCACATGGAGGTCGTGGATTGCCTGGCCTGTCATCACCGGTATGAAGACGGAAAGAACGTGGCCACGGAAGACGAGCTTGACGGAAGTGATGAAATGCGCTGCCGGTATTGTCACCTTGAAGATGCCTCGGTGAATGCGCGGGAGGCTTTTCATCGCCAATGTATTCGATGCCACCGGCAGCTTGACAAGGCAGGCAAAACCACCGGGCCGAGGACTTGCGGCGAATGCCATTCGGTCACGCTTCCTGAAGACGCCTACGGCCTGGTCATTGAACGGTAAACGGCCGCCATCAACAGTTTTGGAGGATAAATCCCATGGTTAAAGGAAAAAGAAAACCATTCCAAGAAATAAAAGATATGCTTAAAAACCACCGGAAGGTATTGAACGTGGGCTGCGGCGGGTGTGTCTCGGTCTGCTACGCCGGTGGTCAAAAAGAGGTGCAGACCCTCAATGACCAGCTGAACGCCTCATTCAAACAGAATGATGCGCCGGTTCGCGTGGAGGGATACACTGTGGAGCGGCAGTGCAACATGGACCTGATCGCGGAGCTGGATCGCATCGCCCACAACTACGATGCTCTGATGTCCATGGCCTGCGGCGCCGGCTGTCAGTATCTGGCGGAGCGGTTCCCGGACATTCCGGTCTACCCCGCCATCAACACCATGTTCATCGGTGTGGACAAAGAGATCGGGATCTTCGAAGAGCGCTGCCGCGCCTGCGGCAACTGCGTGCTGGGCGTCACCGGCGGCATCTGCCCGGTGACCCGATGCGCCAAGGGCCTGTTCAACGGCCCCTGCGGCGGCACCAATCTCACCAGCTGCGAGGTCAACAAAGACATCCCCTGCGCCTGGCTCGACATCTACGAGCGATTGAAAGAGATCGGTCAGCTGGACAAGATTCTTCAGTTCAAAGAACCGATGGAATGGCGAAACACCACCCGAGGTGTTTTCATTCAGGAAGGCTTTGAGGATCGCTTTGAACCCAAAGAGAAAAAGACGCTGGGTATTATCAGCCGAGTTCATTAAAATACGAATGATAATCCGCGGAATCTCTTTTCTCTCATCTGAGATTCGGCCCCTGTAAAGTTATCCCCAAGGGCCCGAATGCGCTTTTTCGGTGCATTCGGGCCCTTTAAAATCCATCTACTCACCTGCATTTCCGAACACGCTTTTCAGCAGATCGGTCACTCGGGCCGCCGGATTTTCCCGGATTTTCCGCTCTTCTTCCGCGACCAGCAGGAACAGACCGTCGATGGATTCCGCGGTCACATATTGGCTGAGATCGAGGTTGACCATCTGCATGAGCGGGTTGGATTTGAATTCGCCCAGATAGTCGTTGTAAACCTTGACGGCGCCGATCTCTTCCATGGTGCTTTTGACGATGGGGTAAAAGGAGTTCTTTAGAGATTCCGAAGTGGTTTCTTCCAGATACCGGGTGGCCGCGGTATCCTGGCCGGTCAGGATTTCCTGGGCATCGGTGATGGTGACCGACTTGACGGCGTCCACGAAGATGGCCCGGGCTTCGGGCGCCGCCTTTTCGGCGGCCCGATTCATTTTAAGCACCAGGGATTGGGAGAGTTCCTCACCGCCCAACTGACGAACCACGGCATCCGCCGCCTGCAGTTTTTCCGGGAGCAGAATTCGAATATCCGGATTTTGATAAAATCCGCCCTCCACACCGGCCCGGTTTACCGCCGCTTGTATACCGATCAGAAGCGCTTCCTTCAAACCCCGAGCGGTCCGATCGGTACCGGGGGATTCAGTGTCGGCGGGGGTGTTCAAAGGGGCGTCTTCGGATACCTCCTTCGAATCCTCGCCGCCGCCGAAAATCGATTGAATCCCCTCGACCCGTTTTTGAACATCTGTCATGGGATCTTTCGATTCCTGAACATCCGCAGCCTCGGCGAAGGTCACGGTCCCAAGCCACAAGGCCACCAGAAATATGCCGATCGTACGGGCGCTTTTCATGTCTTTCTCCTTTTGTGATAGATTCAAGGAATAATGCATTTATAATTTTTCGATTGCTTCAGACCGCCTCATAAGGCGTAAATCCTTTGGGGGCGCCGTCTCGAAGGGCCTCGGTCGGATTGTGAAAAACTTCGCTGTCGTAAATGTATTTGAGCAGAAAATCCCGGGTATCCGGGTCGGCCAGATGGGCGATTGCCACCGCGTGCTCCACCAGACTCAATCCCCGGGGATCAAAGGCGCCGTGTTCGGTGACGATGATCACCGGGTCGGCGGCGATGGCGGTGGTGGTGATTCCCTCCGGGCATCGGTCCAGGATCTTCGGGATCCCTTTCGGGGTGGTGGATTTCAGGGCGATGATCGGTTTTCCGCCTTCGGAGAGATAGGCCCCGCGCAGAAAATCGGCCTGCCCCCCGACCCCGCTGTAAATATGACGGGCCTGGAGCGAGTCGGCCCAGATATTGCCGTGAAGGTCCACCCCGATGGCGCTGTTGACGGCTACCATGAGGGGTTGTCGGGCGATATTTCGGACATCGTTGGTGTAGGTGGAGGTTCGACTCTGAATGGAGCAGTTGAAGTGCATCCAGTCGTATCCGTCCTGGTTTTTGGATAAGAAGAGGGTGGCGGTGGTGGCATTGTTCCGGGTGTACCGGTTGGTGACGATTCCCTCATCGATCAGTTTTCGCATGGCGTCGGCGAACAGTTCGGTATGGATGCCCAGGTCCTTGAGGCCCCTGGCGATGATGGCGTCGGTAACCGCCTCGGGGACTTCGCCGATGCCGTATTGAAGGGTGCATCCGTCCTGAAGATAAAGCCCGGCGATGATCTCTCCGATTCGCCTGGAGCGCTCATCCGGCAGTTTGACCGGGCTTTCCGGAAGCGGGTAATCGGAATCGATCAGATAATCGATGTCCTTTTCGTGGACCATGGCGCCCAGAATGAAGGGCATCCGGGCGTTTCGTTCCGCAATCACCAGACCGCCCCGGGCTTTGGCCGATTGAACGGCGGATTTGAGCCCTTCGACAGTGGTGCCGAGGCTGTAGTTGCCGGCTCTGTCCGGACCGCTGACGGAGAGCAGGACCGTATCCGGCCGAATGCTTTCCCGAAGCTGCCGGGGGATATCCGACAGGTGCATCAACTGATATTGGGCCCATCCTCGATTCACCGCTTGGCGGGAGTGATGGCTGTTGAAAATGACCCGATGGGTAATGCGGCCGCAGACCGGTTCGCTGAACAGGGCGTCGATGTCTCCCAGCAGCAGAACGCCGAGCATTTCGACCTCCCGAATCGATTCATCGGCGACCAACTGCTTGAGCAGGAGTTGGGGAGTGGCGGCGTTGCCTGCGCAATAGATCCGGCTTCCGGGCTTCAGGTTGGCGGCATTGACGGCTTCATCCGCGGTGTTGACATGTTTCATGGCTGTATCTCCGGGTAGCGTTTGGGGAGCTTCCGTTGTTCTTCGGTGAATTCCCCGTCGTTGACGAGGAGTTGTCTCAGGTCCAGATAAAGGGTGCGGACCACTTCGTATTCAAAGGGGGAGTCGAAATCTCCGTAGCTGAAGGGCAGAGAGGCCCTCAGCTGAAGACCGTCGACCACGGTAAAGGCCAGGTCTGTGGCGGGATGGATATTGAGCTGGTCCACGATCAAGGTCTGGCCGAAGCTGTCCGCCACTCGGCCGGTGGCGTCCCTCAGATTCGAGGGTCCCAGGATGGGGATGACCAGGTAAAACCCCGGCGGAACGCCGTACACCCCCAGGGTCTGGCCGAAATCCTCGTAATATTTGATGAGACCCTCGTCCGTGGCCGGGTCCCAAAAACCCAGAAAGCCGGCGGTGGAATTGACCATGACCCGGGCCAGGACCTTTCCGGTTTTTTCCGGTTTTCCCTGAAGAAAACAATGGATCATGACCCGCATATCGTCGATATTGGAAAAGAAATTCGAAATCCGGTTTCGGACGAACAAGGGGACCACCCCCTTGTAAAAATCGATGACCGGTTCGATGACATGGTTGTCGACCACGGTGTTGAACCGGTAGATTCGCCGATTCATAGGTTCCAGGGGATCATCGGCGTCCAGAAAAGCCAGGTCCCGCCGCTCGAATTGCGAACTCCCATCGTACACGGCCCGTGGTGACGCGGAATCCATTTTGGTTTGACCGGCGCATCCCGCCAAAACAAGAATGGCCAGGCCGAGGCCCAGCAGGAGGCGATGTTTTTTGGGAGTAACCATTCTATTCAGTCTCCCCTTTGAAAAAATCGATCATATACCGCACATTCGGGGGATACCCCATATTGCCGCAATGACCGCCTTGAGGATAGATCACGGCCCGGTCTTCAAAGGTCGACCGCAGAAATTCGAGATCTCCTTTTCCAAGTATGATGTCATCCGCATTGTGCATCAGGCCGATGTGGGGCGCCGTTTTGAGATAAGCGGCGATCCGTCTCAGCCCCAACCGTCGGATCAGGTCCTCCGCACTCGCCCCGGGATGGCGGTTCTTCCAATCCGGCAGCAAGACCTTTTCAAAATAGTCGATGAACCGCCAGTTCAAGGCGCGCTTCAGGTAGGGCGTCGTCGATTCTCCAACCCTCAGCTCTTTTCCTTCCGGTACCACATAGCCGCCCTGGGTCAAGAGGTCTACCGAAAAGATAATATTGGCCAGGGCGAATCGAAAGGCGATTCCGATAAGCCCCTTCAGTTCGCTTTGGCTCAGGGGGTCGAGGCGGTAGATGTCATACAGGAATTCCGAATCGATGGTCACCCCGCCCTTATATTGAAAATATCTGGATATCTTTTCCAAAAGCCGATCAAAAAAGACGTCCGCTCCCTCCTCCAGGTTCTGTTCCACAAACCCGTCGAAAATCATAGCGGAGGTGAACACATTGACCGGCGGATTGATGAGAAGGACCTTTTTGAAATCGAAGACACGCGCTTTCTCGTCCAATCGGGATACGAAAGCCGAGGTCGTGGCGCCGAGGCTGTATCCGGTCAGGAAGAAATCGGTGACCTGGACGTAGGAAGAGACCGCGTCATAGACGGTTTCCATAATCCGGTAAAAATCTTCGGCATCTTCGGTGACGATGCCGGGGCGCTCCGACCGGGAACCCATGGCGGCAAAACGCCAGTTGAAGGTGGAATTGAGGGTGATTACATGAAATCCGGCATGATAGAAGATCTTCTGCAAAAAAAGGGTTTTTCCGGAGTTGAAGTTGGAACCGGTGCCGGGAATGATGAAAATCAGCGGGGCCGGCTCTTCGTGATAAGTGAGGCTGAAGGTGAATTCCTGAAGATGCTGCAGCAGCGGAGGCAAGGGTTTGTCTTTGTACATCATCACCCCCATCACCTCTTTATTGAAAACGATGGGAGGAATTTCCGATTCGTGCAAAGACCCGGCTACAGTTGCCAGATAAGGATCTTCAAATGGAAAATCGTAGGTTGGCGGAACCGCAGCGTTCGCTGAACAGACAGGCGAGAAAAGGAGGACGAAAACCAACAGGAAAACCGGCCTTTTCATAATCGAGATTTATCCTTTCGGGTTCAAGTGGAAGTGCCGTCACTTTCATCTTCCCCTTTCAATCCGATATCTTCCGCCACTTCCCGCATCCCCATAATGGTGTCGGTGATCAGGTCTCCGAGTTCCACTTCGAGCATATCGGCTCCTTTTTCAATGATGGAGCGGTCCACCCCGGCGGCAAAGCGCTTGTCTTTCCATTTTTTCTTGACCGATTTGGCTTTCAGGTCCATGACGCTCTTGCCGGGCCGCACCAGGGCGGTGGTGGTGACCAAACCGGTCAATTCATCCACCGCGTAAAGCACCTTTTCCATTTCCGACTCCGGTTTGACATTCGAACAGATACCCCATCCGTGGCTGATCACGGCGCGAATGTATTCTTCCGGCCATTGATTTTCGCGCAGGATTTCCTCGGTTTTCGTGCAATGCTGATCCGGAAATTTTTCATAATCCAGGTCGTGAACCAGCCCGACGATGCCCCATTTTTCCTCGTCCGCGCCCCGCTTTTTTGCCATACACCGCATCACCCCTTCCACCGCCAGGGCGTGTTTGATCAGGCTTTCGCTTTCGTTGTATCGAGTCAGTAATCGGTAGGCGTCTTCGCGCGTCGGTGTCATCTGTAATTTCCTTTCAGAACCCGGTTAATAGTAGCTATTTCTTTAAAACCAGAACCGAAGCTCCAGCTGATGCAGGTTCAACCCCGGATTGTTTTCATATATTCCGGCATTGGATTGGTGGTACCACCGGTACCCGATGCTGGCGTTGGGAGCGAATTTCACTCGGGCGCCGATGTGGGGATTGAAAAAAATCGGGCCGCCGAGATCGACATCCTCGAAAATATGCTCGCTCATGGCCCCGATTCCGCCGCCGAGACTGAGGACAAAGGCGCCTTCCGGAGAACTCAGAAACAGTTCCAATGCCAATGATCCCTGGGCCGCGGTCACTTCACTGGTGGTGATGACCCCGCCGGCCAGATCGAATACCGGCTGTAGGGTCCACTCCGAATCCCATTCATAGATCCAGGGGGTTCCGAAATCCAAAAAGGCGCTGAATTGGCTGAATTCATTTTCAAAATGATTTCGGGAATTGATCCCCCCGCGAAGACCCATGGAAAAAAACGGCGGTTCCGCCGCGCCGGTATGTAACGGTAAACTGATGATGAGAACTATCAGAAATACGCATCCATTCCGGATCTTCATACATGACCTTTCATCTTCAGGTCCACTTTCAGTCTTCAGTTGTCAGCCGATTTCTGCTCAGGTTCAGGGATACCACCACCAGTAACGTCCATGCCAGTAGGGATAGACCGGGTAATTGTAATAGATGCGGGTTTCCGGTTGTTCTTCTTTCCAGAGATAGAGGGTGTCGGCCTCCACCAATGGATAGGTGTAGGTGATCTCATCCAGTTTCATGGTCCGGGACCCTCGAACCACCCCCACCACGGTCACTTTTCGGCCGCTTCGGAAAATCATGGGATCAAGGTATTGATCTTCCAGAACCAGAAATCGTCCCTCGGAGACATCCACTTCCATGGGCTTTACCTGTTTGTCCAGAGGAAATTGAACGATTTCAATGAGGGTCCCCTCGGTTTTGACCAGCGTTTGGGCCACCTTTCCGCCCCACCGCACCGTTTGGCCTTTGTAATCCGAGGGGTTTTCACGGACCCTTTCAAGCGACAGGTCCGAGGCCGCACCCGATTTCAACTCCGGGGGCACATTGTTCAGAAAAGCGCAGGAATGGAGGGTGAATATGGAAAGAATCATTATCAGAAAAATCAAACGGTTCATGGCGTGCTCCTTTCAATCATGGAATGCATCGGCTTAACGCGATGCCGGTGATCTGTCAACCGATATCCTACAGACCTTGTTCAATCAGTCTTACGGGTAAATTCGAAATATTTTTGCTCTGCATGACAGCTTTGCTTAAACTATAGTCACCCGAATGAAAAAATCCAAACGGTCGATGTTCTGATCAACACGGGAGATACTACCCGGCGCCGGGAATTCCGAGTAAAAATTACCCAAAATCCTTGACTTTTTCAAGGCATCGAGGGTATTTCGAGGAACGATCATCGGGCGTTTTGTATAAACCACTGTCCGAACCGATTTATGTTCAAACCGCCACGAAGGCGATCCGATTCTGCAACCAGAGACGGACCTCGTGGCTTTTTTGTGGACCCCTTGGAAAGGAATAATGAAGAATGGAATTCAGCCCCAACATGATCTTGATGGTGGTTTTCGGCATTCTGGTGGGTATCGGCGCCTCCTTTTCCGGTTTGGGCGGCGGTTTCCTGATGGTTCCGCTGCTTCTGTTCATGGGGTACACTTCACAAAGGGCGGTGGGAACCTCTTTTCTGGCCATTCTGGTGATCTCCATCTCGGCCCTGGTGGCCCATAGAAAACTGGCCAACGTAGATTATACGGCTGGCGTGCTTCTGGGTATCGGAGGAATCGTCGGCGCCCAGGTCGGCGCCCGACTGGTGGAGCATGTGTCCACGGACAACTTCAAGAAAATTTTCGCGGCCATCCTTTTGGGATTGGCGTTTTATCTGTTTTTCAAAAAATAATCGATGCATAAAAAACCACCCATCGCCGTGGTCGGAATGGCCGGTATTTTTCCCGGCGCCGCCGACCTCGACACCTTCTGGCAAAACCTGATTCAAAAAAAGAGCGCGGCGGCGCCGGTCCCGGCCGATCGCTGGATTATTCCTCCGGAAGCCGCCTGGAAAGCGGATTATACCCCGGATAAAGCCGTTTCCATGCGGGCCTGCCTGGCCGACCCGCCCCTCTTGAATCCCGCCGGCCTTCACCTCGACCCGGCGCTCTTGGACGAACTCGATCCGCTCTATCACATGGTGCTTGGGGCCGGACGGGAAGCGTTTTCCGCAGCCAATCTTTCTTCGGTGGATAAAAACCGGATCGGGGTTTCCCTGGCCGCCATCGCCCTGCCCACGGATGCTTCATCGGCATTGGCCCGATCGGTTCTGGGCCGGTCCTTTGAGCAAACCTTGATGGCCGAGCTGGGGCTGAAAATTGAACAGCCCCCCTTCAAGTGGTCAAGGGCCCAGGCCCTGTCCAGCCGGGTGACCAGTCTTCCGGGGGCGATTCTGGCAAAAACCCTCGGTCTGGGATGCGGCAGCTTTACCCTGGATGCGGCCTGCGCTTCTTCCCTGTATGCGGTGAAACTGGCCTGCGACGAGCTTCAATCCGGCCGAGCCGATGCCATGCTCTCCGGGGGCGTTTCCCGGCCCGACTGCCTTTATACTCAGATCGGTTTCAGTCAGCTTCGGGCCCTGTCGCCTTCGGGGCGCTGTGCGCCCTTTGATGCTTCAGCCGATGGATTGGTGGTGGGGGAAGGGGCCGGAATCCTGGTCCTCAAACGGCTGAAGGATGCCCTGGCCCACGGGGATGAGGTGTATGCCGTGATTCGAGGCATCGGGCTCTCCAATGATATGCGGGGCAACCTGCTGGCCCCGGACACCGAAGGACAGGTCCGGGCCATGCGGGCCGCCTATGAAGCCGCCGGGTGGTCTCCCGAGGATGCGGACCTGATCGAGTGCCACGGGGCCGGCACTCCGGTCGGGGATAAAACCGAACTCACCAGCCTTCGCAGTCTTTGGGGCGAATCGAGGCGACCCACGGGCGGATGTCCCATCGGATCGGTGAAATCCCATATCGGTCACCTGCTGACCGGCGCCGGCGCCGCCGGAATGATCAAAACCTTGCTGGGAATGCGGCGCCGGGTATTTCCGCCCTCTCTCAATTTTTCCCGGCCGGCGGATAACAGCCCCCTGATCGACAGCCCTTTCCGGGTCCAGACCGAACCGGAGGAGTGGCGCCGCCGGTCCGAAGAAACCCCTCGCAGGGCTGGAGTGAGCGCCTTCGGGTTCGGCGGAATCAATGCACACCTTCTTTTCGAGGAATGGGACGGCCGCCTGCCCGATGCCGAACCCTCGGTGGCCGTTTCCGGACCCTTTTCCACTTCAGCAGATCCGGAAACGGAAGCACCGATCCCCGTAGCGATTGTGGGAATGGGAGCGGCATTCGGCTCCGGTAAGGATTTGCGCGGTTTTCAGGAAGCGGTTTTCAAGGGCGACCCTTTGATTCGGGAACGCCCGACCCGGCGCTGGCGAGGTGCTGATGATATTGCGGAAACCGCCTTGGGTCGAAACGGAGGTTGGGGCGGGTACATGGATTCCCTGTCCATCACGCCCGGGGAATTCCGGGTGCCTCCCAATGAAATCCCGGATATTCTCTCCCAGCAATTGCTGATGCTGAAAGTGGCGGCGGAGGCCCTGATCGACGCCGGACTGCCGCTTCGGGAGTATCGCCCCCGAATGGGAACCGCCGTCGGAATGGAATTCGATCCGGAAGCCACCCGTTTTCAGCTCCGCTGGAATCTCTTCAATGAGGTTCAAAAATGGGCCGGTGTGTTGGGCATGGAGGAAGAAGATGCAAGGCGATGGCTGGAAACACTGCGGGATGCCTGCGGTCCGCCGCTCACCGCCACTCGGGTGCTGGGCTCCCTCGGCGGCATCGTGGCCAGCCGGGTGGCCCGGGAGTTTCGCTTCGGCGGTCCCGGTTTCGTGGTTTCGGCGGATGCGGCTTCGGGAATCAAGGCCCTGGAGATCGGTCTTCGCTCCCTGCAGCAGGGGGAAACCGACCTCTTTCTGGCAGGGGCGGTGGATCTGACCGGGGATATCCTCAACATGATCGCCCTGGACGCCATTCGGCCGTTTTCCGCTGACCGGGCCGTCCATCCGTTTGATCGCAGAGCCCACGGAAGCCTGCCCGGTGAAGGTGCGGCGGCCCTGGTGCTGAAACGGCTGGACCGGGCCGAAACAGACGGGGATCGAATTTATGCCGTCATCCGCGGCATCGGCAAAGCCGGTGGGGATTTCGATGAATTCCGGCCCGAAATCTATCTTCGGTCTTTGGAAGGTTCTTTACATGAAGCCGGGGTAAAGACCGCCGGGATCAGTTATGTCGAGACCCACGGCAGCGGAGACCCGGAAGAGGATCGAATCGAATCCGAGGCCCTGCATGCGGTCTTCTCGAATGGAGGCGGCAGGCCGGCGGTGGGATCTCTCAAGCCGGTCTTCGGAGACACCGGCGCGGCGAGCGGTTTGGCTTCGGTCGTCAAGACCGGGCTGTGTCTCTATCATCACATCCTTCCGCCGCTGCCGAACTATGCCTCACCGAAAAACGACATCTGGAAAAAGGGATGCTTTCACATCCCGGCTTTTCCTCAGTTCTGGCTGCGGGACCACCGGGACGGACCCCGCCGGGCCTGTGTCGGAGCCATCACCCGTTACGGCAACTGCGCCCATGTCGTCCTTGAAGAAGCCCCCGCCGCCGTCCAGGATGCGGTCGCTGCTAAAATAATCCAGGAACGGCGTCGGCCCCTGGGGCCGCACCCGGCCGGATTGTTCGTGGTCGAGGGGGACAACCCGGAGGAACTCCTTCAGGGCCTGGAAGCGTTGAAGGAAAATACTCAGGGTGCAGCGGATCTGGAAACAGCCGCCCGCAGCTGGCACGAAAAAAACCGGAATAGGACTCCGCACAAGGGGCGGGCGGTCGCCATCGTCGCCAAGGATTCCCGGCAGCTTCCCCGGTGGATTGCGGATGCCCGGGAAGCGGTCATATCGGGTATTCCCAAAAAGATCGTGGGTCCCGGCGGCATCGCCTATTTTCCAAATCCCCTTGCACCGGATGGGGAGATCGCCTTTGTGTATCCGGGTTCCGGCAACCATTACGTGGGAATGGGCCGGGGGATCGGGGTGCGATGGCCGTCCATTCTTCGGCGGATGGATGCCGATACACGCAGCCTGAAGACCCAGATGATCCCGGAAGTGTACACCCCCTGGCGGGTATCCTGGGAACCGGGATGGGAGCAAGAGGCTCACGAGAAAATCATTTCCGATCCTCTCTACATGCTGTTCGGGCAGGTCATCCATGGCAGGGTCATGACTCGGCTGGTAAACGAATTCGGGGTTTTTCCAACCGCGGTGATCGGCTACAGTCTTGGGGAGTCCGCGGGTTATTTCGCCACCGGGGCCTGGTCGGGGCGGAACCGAATGTTGCAGCGGATGCGGGAGACCGACCTTTTTTCCACCCGGCTCGCCGGCCCGTGCACCGCTGCTCGGCAGGCCTGGCAACTTCCACCGGAGGAACCGGTGGACTGGCGGGTGGCGGTGATCAACCGACCGGCTGAAACGGTGCGGAAGGTGCTGCCGAATTGGTCCCTGGCGAGGCTGCTGATCATCAATACCCCGGATGAATGCGTCATCGGGGGCCGGGGCGACCATGTCCGGGGCCTCATCGGGCAGCTCGGCTGCGACCCGGTTTTTCTGGACGGGGTGGTCACCGTCCACTGCGATGCCGCGGTTCCGGCCGCCGACGCCTATCGTGAACTTCATCTTTTCCCGACCCGTTCACCGGAGTCGATCCGCTATTACAGCTGTGCCCTGGCATGGTCCCAGAAATTGACCCGGGACAGCGCCGCCGATTCCATTCTGAAGCAGGCCCTGCACGGGTTTGATTTTCCGGCCACCGTGGAGCGGGCCTATGCCGACGGGGTCCGCATCTTTCTGGAGATGGGTCCTCAATCCTCCTGCACCCGAATGATTCAGCGCATTCTCGGGAATCGTCCCCATTCGGCGCTTTCCGCCTGTGTTCGGGGGGAGGACGACTATTTGACCGTCCTGAAATTTCTCGGCAATCTGATCGCCGAACGGGTGCCGGTGGATATGGATACACTCTACGGCCCGGATGCGTTTCCGCCGGCGACAGCGACCCGGCAAACAGCCGAAAATCAAAAGGCGTTCACCCTGAGCCTCGGCGGGGAACCGCCCTCCCCTCCCCCGCCGCCCTCGTCACAATGCGAAGCCGAAGAGCCATCGGATTACGAAAGCCCCTTTCCTGACAACAAAGGGAGCGAAGAGATTCAAGCGTCTTTTCAGCCTTCGGGTTTTCAGGATATGCTCTCGCATTCGCCTGAATCCGACAGGTTTTCCGTTCCGGAATCCCTTCCCTCGGATGACCGCCGGTTTGAGGAATCAGCCGAATCGGCAAGGGCGACTTCCGCTCTGAAGCAGAGTATAGACAGTCGTCCGGACGGTTTTTTCAACCCGTTTGAAGGTCTGGCGGGTCCTATGACGGAAAGCATGGAGGCGACCGCGGCGGTTCACAGGCAATTTCTGGAATTTTCCGATGAAATCAGCCGCCATTTCGGCCGGACGTTTTCCATTCAGAATGAACTGCTGGGCCATATGATGTCCGGCGGGTATTCAGAGGAGTTTTGGGAGCGGAATGAATCCCCTGCTCCTCCGGATTCAGAGCCGCCCCCGGCCTTTCCCCGGGAGATGTGCATGGAATTCGCCATCGGGTCGGTGGCCAAAGTGTTAGGACCCGAATTCACCGAGGTGGATGGCTACCGGGCCCGGGTCCGCCTGCCGGATGAACCGCTGATGCTGGTGGACCGGATTCTGACGGTGGAGGGTGAAAAGGGCTCCCTGGGTCCCGGCCGGGTGGTGACCGAGCATGATGTGCTGCCGGGGGCCTGGTATCTGGACGGAGATCGAGCCCCGGTCTGTATTTCGGTTGAAGCCGGTCAGGCCGATCTTTTTCTCTGTTCCTATCTGGGAATCGACCTGAAGGTGAAGGGAAAGCGAACCTATCGATTGTTGGACGCCAAGGCCGGCCTTCATCGAGGGCTGCCGCGGCCCGGCGAGACCATTCGATACGAAATTGAAATCGACCGCTTCGTCAAGTCGGGCGATACATACATGTTCTTCTTTCATTTCGAGGGATATATCGGGGATGAACACCTGATTACCATGCGGGACGGCTGCGCCGGTTTCTTTACCGAAGAGGAGGTTCGAAACTCCGGGGGGATCCTTCTCACGGAAGCTGAAAAGCATCCGCAGCCCGGTACCAAAGATTTCCCCGACCTGGTTCCCATTCCGGCTCCGGAAAGCTATGAAGATGCGGCGGTCGAGGCCCTGCGGGCCGGAGATCTCGCCCGGTGCTTCGGCCCCGACTTTGCGGGAATCACGGTACCGGAGTCGCTGCGGCTGCCGGGCGGGCGAATGCGGCTTCTGGACCGGGTGCTTCATCTGGATCCCCGAGGCGGGCGGTTCGGATTGGGAAAAATTCGGGCCGAAGCCGATATCCACCCCGAGGACTGGTTTTTGACCTGCCACTTCGTGGACGACAGGGTCATGCCCGGCACCCTGATGTACGAGTGCTGCAACCACACCCTTCGGGTGCTGCTTCAACGGATGGGCTGGGTCCTCGACAAGCCGGGGGCCTGCTATGAACCGATGATCGGCCTGGAGAGCGTGCTCAAATGCCGCGGACCGGTCACCCCCGATACCCGACAGGTGGTTTATGAAGTCGAAATCAAGGAGATGGGATTCAATCCCGAACCCTATGTGATCGCGGATGCCATGATGTACGGCGACGGCCATAAAATCGTTCGGTTTACCGGAATGTCGGTGAAGATGAGCGGGGTTACCCGGGAAGAACTGGTCTCCTTCTGGTCGACCCGGATTCGGACAAGGAATGGTTCGATCAACATAAAGGACACATCATCTTCCCCTCTATACATCCGGGAACAGATTCTGGCTTTTGCCGTGGGAAATCCTTCCGATGCTTTCGGAGATCGGTATCAACCCTTTGATCACGATCGTTTTATCGCCCGGCTTCCCGGCCCGCCCTATTTCTTCATGGACCGGATTGTCTCGGCCGAACCCGACCCCTGGGTACTCAAACCGGGCGGCTGGATCGAAGCCGAATACGATGTGCCGCCCGATGCCTGGTATTTCCGGGCGGATCGCTCCGGAACCATGCCGTTTTGCGTGCTTTTGGAGATTCCGCTTCAGGCCTGCGGTTGGACCGCCGCGTATCTGGGATCGGCCTTGCGCAGCGATTCCGATCTGAAATTCCGCAATCTCGGCGGGAAAGCGGTCCTGCACCGTCCGATCGGCCCCGATGCCGGACGGCTGACCATGCGGGTGCGTCTCACTCAGGTGTCTCAGGCCGGCGGCATGATCATTCAGAACTATGATATGGGAATACGGAAGCAGGGCGAAACCCTCTACGAAGGCGTCACCACCTTCGGTTTCTTTTCGCCGAAGGCGCTGGCCCAACAGGTGGGGATTCAGGGCGCCGGAGAAGCGGCCTATCATCCTTCCGAAGAAGAGATCGCAAGGGGGCGTTCCCATGTGTTTACAGACGAGGCCCCGCTCACCCCGGATGATCCGACCCTCGATCCGGCGCCGGCCCTGGCGATGCCCGCCAAGGCGTTTCGCATGATCGACCGGGTGGACCTCTTCGTTCCCGACGGCGGCCCCTGCGGATTGGGGTTTATCCGCGGAAGCAAAACCGTCGACCCCGAGGAATGGTTCTTCGCCGCCCATTTTTATCAAGACCCGGTCTGCCCCGGCTCTCTGGGGATTGAATCTTTCTTGCAGCTTCTCAAGTTTGCGGCACGCGAACGCTGGAAACACCGGAGAGAGACCCACCGATATGAGATGCTCACCGGGGACGCGCACACCTGGGTCTATCGGGGACAGATCATTCAAACCAACCAAAAAGTGGAAGTGGACGCCGTCATCACCCGCATTGAAGAAGGCGATTCCCCGGCCCTGTGGGCGAACGGCTATCTCAAGGTGGACGGACTGTATATCTACCAAATGGATAATTTTGCGATTCGGCTGGTCCCCATCCGATCCGCTGGTTGATGCCCATGCACTATTCCAACGTCTATATCGATTCCATCGGCTATGAACTGCCGCCCAACGTGGTCTCTTCCCGGGACCTGGAAAACCGTCTGGCGCCGCTGTATCAAAAGCTTCGCCTTAAGGAGGGGCAACTGGAGGCCATCACCGGCATTTTTGAACGCCGGTTCTGGGACCCGGGATACAAGGTTTCTCAGGGTGCGACAACCGCCGGTCGAAAGGCGCTGGCGGATTCCCGCATTTCACCCGAGGATATCGGCATGCTCATTTTCGGCGGGGTCTGCCGGGACAACCTCGAACCGGCCACCGCCTGTTCGGTAGCGGACGGATTAGGCTTGGGGGATCAAACCCAGATTTTTGACGTCTCCAACGCCTGCCTGGGGGTGATCAACGGAATGATCCAGACGGCCAACGCCATTGAATTGGGGCAGATTCGGGCCGGACTGGTGGTCTCCTGCGAAACCGCCCGGGAGGTGGTGGACATCACCATCAACCGCCTTCTGGAGAACCCGAGTATGGATCTTTTCAAGGATACGGTGGCCACCTTGACCGGCGGTTCCGGCGCGGTTGCGGTGCTGCTGACCGACCGTAACCTTTCGGACCGGGGCCATCGCCTGGTCGGCGGGGTAACCCGAAACGCCTCCCGGTTTCACGGGCTCTGCCTCTGGGGCCCGGATGCGGGTTGCGCGGTCAACGGGGTGCAGGTCATGAAAACCGATTCGGTCAGCGTCCTGAAAAACGGGGTTCAACTGGGCGGCGACACCTACCGGGATTTTATGGCTTCCATGGACTGGCCTTCGGATAAACCCGACAAGATCATCTGTCATCAGGTGGGGGCCTCTCATCAGAAGACGATTCTGGAGTCCATCGGCATTCCCAAAGAAAAAGATTTCACCACGTTTCAGTTTCTCGGGAACATCGGCACCGTTTCTCTGCCGATTACCGCCGCCATCGCCGATGAACGGGAATTCCTCGAACCGGGGAACACGGTCGGCTTTTTCGGCATCGGCAGCGGTCTGAATTGTATCATGATGGGGGTGGAATGGTAGGTGATTTTCATCGGCTGTACCCGTTTCAATCCCGTTTTCTGAACCTGGACGGACTGCGGTACCATTATCTGGATGAGGGGCAAGGCGAACCGATCCTGATGCTTCACGGCAATCCGACCTGGTCTTTTTATTTCAGAAATATGGTCCGGGGCCTTTCTTCGGAGTATCGGTGCATCGTGCCGGATCACATGGGATGCGGACTCTCCGATAAGCCGGGAACCGACCGCTATGGATATCGACTGGAAGACCGGGTGGCGGACCTGGAAAAACTGGTGAACCATCTGGCACTCGATCAAAAGATCAGCCTGATGGTCCATGACTGGGGCGGCATGATCGGAATGGTCTTCGCCCTGCGCCGTCCTGAGCGAATCCATCGCCTGATCATCACCAACACCGCCGGATTTTTCCCGCCGAAACAGAAGGGATTGCCCTTTCGGTTGTGGCTGATTCGACACCTTCGGCCTTTGGCGGTCCCGGCGGTCCTCGGGCTCAATCTCTTTGCCCGATCCGCTCTGTACATGGCCCCGAAAAAACCGCTGTCACCCGCGGTAAAGGCGGGGTTGATCGCGCCCTATGATTCCCCCCGACACCGAATCGCCACACTGAAATTCGTCCAGGATATACCGGTGGCAAAGGGAGACTCCAGCTATGACCTGGTGAAATGGGTGGATGACCGCCTGCACCTCCTGGCCCGCTTGCCCATTCTGCTCCTGTGGGGGCGCCACGATTTCGTTTTCGATACCGATTACCTGGCCGAGTGGCGAAGACGGTTTCCCCAAGCCGAATCCCGGCTGTTTTCCGAGGGCGGCCATTATCTGCTGGAGGACCAGCCCGAGGCCGTCCTCGGGAAAGTCAAAGACTTCTTGAAAAAACATCCGTCCTGATGTAGTAAAGGGCCTTACATTTGATGACCCAGCAGCCCCCCTTCAAGGTATCTTATGGATAATATAAAACAGAATCGACATATTGAGGCAGAAGAGAAGGATCAGCAGGCGGAGGAAGAAACCCGCGAACCCATTGAAGAGACGATCTCCGTACCGTCCTCATGGGAGGGAGAGGCGCCGGCGGAGGAGACCGAGCCGGAGGAATCCGGGCCGGAGGAGAATCCCAACTCGTCGCCTTTTACGTCGGGCGCTCCGGAACCTGAACCCGCGGACACTCAGACCCGCAAATTCACCGCCGGTGCTTCCTCCTCGCGCATCGTCAATATCGCCTTTCGATTAAAGGAGATGGCCGAACAGCAGCCCCACAAGCGGGCGGTGGTCTACCCGGCCGGGTGGGACGAAAACGGTCGTGTGGCCTATACCCATCTCACCTTTTTGCAGCTCGACCGGGAGTCCGACTGCCTGGCCCACGGGCTCGAATCCATCGGAATAAAGCAGGGCGCCCGAACCATTCTGATGGTCAACCCCAGCCTCGAATTTTTCTCCCTCACCTTTGCACTGTTCAAAGTGGGCGCCGTTCCGGTGATCGTCGACCCGGGCATGGGCATCAAACGGATGGTCCAATGCCTCAAGGAGAGCCTGCCCGAGGCCTTTATCGGTATCCCCAAAGCACATCTCCTGAAATGGATCTATGCCGGCTATTTTCGAACGGTCCGCACCTGGGTGACCGTGGGCCGGCGCTGGATGTGGGGCGGGTATTCCCTGGATCGAATCCACAAAACGCCCTGGAAGCCCTATCCCCTGGCGGAGACCCGGGAGGATGAAACGGCGGCCGTTCTGTTTACCACCGGCAGCACCGGTCCGGCCAAGGGCGCGGTCTACACCCATGGTATTTTCGATGCTCAGGTGCGGATTATCGGAGAATATTTCGGCATCGGTCCCGACGAGGTGGATTTGCCCACATTTCCGCTTTTTTCCCTGTTCGATCCGGCCCTGGGGATGACCGCTGTGATTCCGGACATGGACCCCACCCGGCCCGCCGACGTCAATCCGGAGCGGATCATAGAAGCGGTGCTGGATCAGGGGGTCACCAACATGTTCGCCTCTCCGGCCCTTTTGAACCGGGTGGGGGAATACGGCGCCACCGAGGAAATCCGGTTGCCTTCGCTCAGACGGGTGGTATCCGCCGGCGCACCGGTGATGCCCGACAACATCGATCAGTTTTCTCAGCTTCTGAACGAAGATGCGGAAATCTTTACGCCTTACGGCGCCACTGAAGCCATGCCGGTGCTGTGCATCGGAAGCAAAGAGATCCTGGGTGAAACACGCAAATTCAGCGAACGCGGGTACGGCATGTGCGTGGGCCGTCCGGTGGTCGGAATCGATGTGCGAATCATTCGAATCACCGATGATCCCATTGATGAATGGTCGGAGGATCTGGCCCTCGCCAACGGCGAAATCGGCGAAATCGTGGTCAAAGGAGATGTCGTGACCCGGGAGTATTTCGAAAGACAGGAAGCCGACGCCCTGGCCAAGATTCCGGATGGAGGAAACATATGGCACCGCATGGGCGATCTGGGCTGGCGCGACAACAAGGAACGGATCTGGTTTTGCGGGCGAAAATCCCACCGGGTGATTACAGAGGCCGGCTCCTTGTTCACCGTTCCCTGCGAATCGATTTTCAACCGGCACCCGGCCGTCTTCCGCAGTGCGCTTGTGGGGATCGGTCCACCCCCCAAGCAAAAGCCGGTGATCTGCATTGAACTGAAAAACGGCGGACAGGGCATCGATAAAGAGGCGGTAAAGCATGAACTGCTCAATACCGCATCCAAACATCCCATGACCGAAGACATCAAAACCATTCTGTTTCACAAGAAATTTCCGGTGGATGTCCGCCACAACTCCAAAATTTTTCGGGAACAGCTGGCCCGATGGGCCCAATAGCCGACGCCAAGGTTCTTGTCACCGGCGGCGGCGGATTTCTCGGCGGCGCCATCGTCCGGAAACTGGTGGACCGGGGCGTTTCCGTCAGAAGCTTTTCCAGAAGCGCCTACCCGGAACTGGCGGATCTGGGGGTCGAACAGGTTCAGGGGGATATCGCGGATTCCCGGGCGGTCAAAGATGCCTGTGAAGGCATCGAACTGGTGTTTCACACGGCGGCCCTGCCTGGCGTCTGGGGAGACTACGACCGGTTTTACCGAACCAATACCCTCGGCGCCCGCCTCCTGATTCAGGCCTGCCGGGAAACCGGGGTGGCCCGGTTGGTCCATACCAGTTCTCCCAGTGTGGTCTTTGACGGGACCGATATGGAAGGGGTGAATGAATCGGTACCCTATCCGCCCCGCTATCATGCCCATTATGCTCGAACCAAGGCCCTGGCGGAGCAGGCGGTCGTGGAAGCGGCCCGAACAGGGCTCCCCGCCGTCATTCTGCGACCGCACCTGATCTGGGGACCGGGCGATCGACATCTGGCGCCGCGCATTCTGGAAAGAGCCGAAAGCCTTCGAATCGTCGGCCCCGGCGACAACCGGGTGGATACCATCTATATCGACAATGCCGCCGACGCCCATCTATCGGCGGCCGAAGCCCTCAAATCGAATCCCGATCTTTCGGGCGGAATCTATTTCATCAGCCAGGACAATCCCATTAACCTCTGGGAAATGGTCAACCACATTCTGGCTGCCGGTAATAAGCCGCCGGTGACCCGAAAAATTTCCCACCGTGGGGCCCGCACCATCGGCTCCGCCCTTGAATTTTTTTACCGATTCTTTCATCTCAAAGGCGAACCCCGTATGACCCGCTTCATCGCGGACGAACTCGCCACCGCCCACTGGTTCGACATCGGCGCCGCTAAACGGGATTTGGGGTATTGGCCGGCGGTATCTACCGAGGAAGGGCTTCGACTCCTTCACGCGTGGCTTGATCGGGAAGGATCTTCGTAGAAATTGCCCCCTCTTAAAAATCTCTGTGCGATTGCTCATCCATTTCGAGGCATTCGGAAAGCTGATTCTCTTGATGGCACACTGTTGTGACAGTCCTCTTTGGATGAACAATGGGTATTTGTCCAATTTGTGAATCCTGGTGGGAAACTGAAGTTTTTTTGCCGTTGTTCGTGCCGCCTTCGATCAGGGCCACCAAGCGCAGGACGATGTTTTTCATCTGCTGCGCCCGGCTGTTGATTTCTGCGGAAGCCGACGCCGATTCTTCGGCATTGGCTGCATTGCCCTGAACCACCTTGTCCATTTCGGACATGGCGGTGTTGATATGTTTCAGCCCCGCGTCCTGTTCTTTGGATGCGGCCGCTATTTCCGCCACCAGCTCTCCGATTTTTTCTGTCGAAATCGTCACTTCCCGAAATTCATTCCGGGTCTGTTTCATCAGACCCGAACCGTCTTGAACCCGTTTCGTTGTGCTTTCGATGAGCACGGATGTGTTTTTTGCGGCATCCGCCGCTCTGATCGCCAAGTTTCGAACCTCATCGGCTACGACCGCGAATCCGGCGCCGGCCTCGCCGGCTCTGGCGGCCTCGACTGCCGCATTCAAAGCCAGCAGATTGGTCTGAAAAGCGATTTCATCGATGGTTTTGATAATTTCCTGGGTTTCACAGCTCGACCGGCTGATTTCTTCCATTGACAGTTTCAGATCTCCGAACGAAGTATCCACTTTCCGGGTGATCCGGTTTGCGTTTTCCATCAGGCGGTCGGCGTGGACCGCATTTTCGGCATTCCGTTTCGTCATGGTGGCCATTTCTTCCACCGATGATGAGATTTCTTGGATCGAGGCCGCTTGTTCGGAGGCCCCTTCGGAAAGTGAGTTGCCGGAAGACGCCGTCCGGGCGGCGGTTGAAGCAAGCCCGTCCGCACTCGATGTCAAGGTTTGAATGATGTGATAGATCGGTATGGTAATCGACCGGGTCATCACGACCGAGAGGAGCATCCCGAAACAGGCGACCAGAACGATGACACCGATGATGATATTGAAAAGCGAAGCAATCTCTTTTTCGATGTCATCGATATATACACCGGAGCCCACGATCCACCCCCATTCCGGAATCAATTTTACATAACTGATCTTCGGAACCGGTTTTTGGCCTCCCGGTTTCGGCCACTCGTAGCGAACATAGCCCGCTCCCTCTTTCCGGCAGGTTTTTACGAATTCGACGAACAACCGGGTTCCGTTCGGGTCTTTGTAATTCGATAAATCCTCGCCTTCCAATTGGGGCTGAAACGGGTGCATGATCATTCGAGGAGTCAAATCGTTGATCCAGAAATAGTCGTCCCGGCTGTACCGAAATACCCTGACCACCCGCTTGGCCGTATCCCGGGCGGTTTCCATGCTCATTGCGCCGGAGAGACCCTGGTCCACATAAAACCGGATGGCGCTCGATGCGGTCTGAACGAGATGTTGAGTTTTGGTATGTTTAGCATTGAGCAGGTTCGCTTTGAATTTCGGGTATAGCCATCCGAAAACGAGCGAAAAACAGGTGGTGATGATCAAGCCCAAGAACCATATTCTGGTAGAAAGCTTCCATTGTGACATTGGCATTTCTCCCGATGAAAAAAAATAGTTTTAGCGATGTTCAACCGGGTCTGATCATTAGTATTCAGTATGCATATTTTGTGCAATGTTTTTAATTTTGTCTTCAAAGCCACTGAAAAATTTAAAGTTTTTCTAATTTATCCTAACTAAAAACCAAAAATAATTAAACATATTCCTCTTTTTGGTCAAAAAATGGAGGTGATTTAAAATGACCTTTCGTCTTAAAAAAGCCGGAATCGGATCGGGGGCGGATATAAACAAAATTTAAGCCGAAAAAATGAATTTCGACGAAAAATATAAACGATCATTCTTTCCGATAGATTTAAAGGAGTGCTTCAGGTATAGGAAAAGGGAATTTGAAGTGAAGGCCGAAAGATCGGAAGCAATGTTTCCGATCTTTCGGGTGGGACAGGAACTACATATCATTCTTTGTTTTGATTTTGTATTCGGAAGCCGCTGCCGGCCGCTCCCGTTCGGAAATACCGATCTAATCAGCCGGTACAAATCGAAATTTCTGCCCGCTGACGGTGGCTTCGGCCATTAAACCGCCCTTGGAGTGAATAAATGTCGCCATCCCTTTTTGATAATCGTTTGGCGCCTTTTGCCGGCTGGCGCCCAGTCCGGAGCTTGCAGCGGCCGATGTGCCGGTGGTTCCGGTTTGCGCTTGAACCCCGGCGGTAATCGCCACGGCCGATGCGCCGGCGTCGAACTCAAATTCTCCGCTGGTGAATTCCTCATATGCCCGCTCATCCTTGAAAAAAATGATTTGACTGAAGACCTGACCGCCGATCTGAAAGCCTATCGACCCTTCCACCAATTCCGCAACGCCGGTCACCTGCCCGTCATGATAGACCTGCCCGGTGCCGTAAGCGGCCCCGACAACCACTCCTCCCTTGCCGACATTCGGAAACACCGCATACCCGTAGGAATTTTCAAAATACGGTTTCACTTCAGGGGACTTCTCAAACAAAGCGATGGTATCCGAGTAGTCCTCCAGGTTTTCGGCAGAAATGCCGGTATCGGCAACTGAAATTCCGACACCCACCATCGTGATAATACTTCCGATAAGCAGCGTCTTAATCAGCGTTTCGATTGTCGGTGTCCGAAAATTATTGACCGCTGTTCTTTTCATGTGTGCGCCTCCTTTGGTGAAAATCTAGTTGATAAACAAAAAATCTTACTGAAACACCCGCGCGGCATTCTCAATGATGCGGATTTTTACCTCTCATACCCTGACGCTTTTTGCCCGGCATGCTGAAGGGGATATCTTCTTGTTTCATTACCCCGAAAATAGTATAAGGAAGGTCTTTTGAAAATAGGAAAAAGCCTGTATATGGGCTTCATAAAACAAGTACTCTTTAAAACAGGATGAGACATCTCCACCGAGTCGAGCGGACCTTTTCTCTCCGATACAGGAGCATAGACATGACGAATCGAAATCACGCCGTCAAAACCAGGAAGGCGAGACCTCGAAAGCCGATTGCCCCATTGTCCGACCTGCGCACCGGCATGGGGCTGGCAGAACTGCGTCAGGGTTTCCTGGACAACCTGATATTCAATCAGGCCCGGGTACCGATGCGCGCCTCCACCAGCGACATTTATATGGGCATGGCCTATACCATTCGGGACCGCCTCCTCCATCGGTGGCTCAGTACGGCGGATACCTATTTCAGAAAGGATGTTCGGGTGGTCTCCTACCTGTCGGCAGAATACCTGCCCGGGCCCCATCTCGGCAACAACCTCTTGAATCTCGGCATCTATGAACTGGTTCGGACCGCCACCGCCATCGCCGGGTTCGATCTTCACGACATCCTGGACGAGGAGGTCGAACCCGGCCTGGGCAACGGCGGTCTGGGCCGCCTGGCCGCCTGCTTCATGGATTCTTTGGCCACCATGGAGATTCCGGCCATCGGATACGGCATCCGGTATGAGTTCGGCCTGTTTCGCCAGGAAATTCAGGACGGATGGCAGGTCGAGTACTCGGACCGGTGGCTTCATTATGACAATCCCTGGGAGATTCATCGGCAAGGGGTTTCTTACCCGGTTAAATTCGGAGGATACACGGAAAGGATCACGGATGCCGACGGCCGGCCCCGGGTTCGGTGGAACCCGGAACGGGTCATCCGCGGAATCGCCTATGATACGCCGATTCTGGGTTACCGGGTCAACACGGTGAATCTCCTCCGGCTCTGGCGGGCCGAGGCCCCGGAATCATTCGATTTCGAGGCTTTCAATGTCGGGGACTATTACGGCGCGGTCCAGAACAAGATCGCCTCCGAAAATATCACCAAGGTCCTCTACCCCAACGATGAAAAGATCAAAGGGAAGGAACTGCGGCTGGAGCAGCAGTATTTTTTCGTCTCCTGCTCTCTTCAAGACATGATCCGCATTCATACCCGGTTCAGAAAGCTGGGGCTGGATACCTTCCATGAAAAATTCGTGATTCAGCTCAACGACACCCACCCGGCCATCGCCATCCCCGAACTGATGCGACTGCTCATCGATGAACACGCAATGGAATGGGACCGGGCCTGGGACATCACCCGAAAAACCTTCGCCTACACCAACCATACCCTTCTTCCCGAGGCCCTGGAAAAATGGCCGGTGGATCTTCTGGGCCGGCTTTTGCCGCGCCATCTGGAGATCATCTATGAAATCAACTGGCGGTTTCTGGACCAGGTGCGGTTGAAATTCCCTTGGGAGAGTGACCGGCTGGCCCGAATGTCTCTGATCGAGGAACACCCTTTTAAACAAGTCCGGATGGCTAATCTGGCCATGGTGGGCAGCTTTGCCATGAACGGGGTAGCGGCCCTGCATACTGAACTCCTGAAAACCGATGTCATGAAGGATTTTTATGACCTCTGGCCCGAAAAGTTCAGCAGCAAGACCAACGGGGTGACGCCCCGGCGGTGGATCGCCCTCAGCAACCCATCCCTGGCGGACCTGATCACCCATCACATCGGCGACGGCTGGCACACCGACCTGGACCGGCTTCGGGCACTGGAGCCACTGGCCGATGATCCGGAGTTTCGCCGGCTCTGGTCGTCGGTCAAGCGGTCCAACAAGGAGGCTTTGGCCTTCATTATCGAAGACCGGTGCAATGTGGTGGTGGATCCCGACAGCCTGTTCGACATTCAGGTAAAGCGGTTCCATGAATACAAACGCCAGCACCTCAATCTGCTCCATATCATCACCCTTTACAACCGGATCAAACAGAATCCCAAGGCAACGGTTCTGCCCCGCACCTTCATTTTCGGGGGCAAGGCCGCCCCCAGCTATTTTCTGGCCAAACGGATCCTTCGGCTGATTACGGCGGTGGCCGATAAGGTCAATGATGATCCGGAGCTGATGGGGCGGCTGTCGGTGGTCTTTTACAACAACTTCAATGTACGCAACGGCCACTGGATCTATCCGGCCGCCGATCTTTCAGAGCAGATCTCCCTGGCCGGCATGGAGGCTTCCGGCACCGGGAACATGAAATTCTCCATGAACGGTGCGCTCACCATCGGCACGCTGGACGGGGCCAATGTGGAAATTCGGGAAGAGGTCGGCGAGGAAAATTTCTTTCTGTTCGGGATGACTACTGAAGAGGTCAAAGAGTTAAAGCGGCTCGGATATCGGCCCCGGGATTATTATGAGTCCAACCGGGAGCTGCGGCTGGTCATTGATCAGATCGCGAGCGGTTTTTTTTCCGGCGGGGATACGGAACTCTTTCGTCCCTTGGTGGATCACCTCCTGGACAATGACACCTACATGTCTCTGGCCGATTACGCCGATTACGTGGCCGCCCAGGAAGCCGTGGAAAAAACTTATTTCGACCGGGAGCGGTGGGTGCGGATGTCGATTCTGAATACCGCCCGAATAGGGAAATTTTCATCGGACCGGTCGATCCGGGAGTATTGCGAGGAGATTTGGAAGATCAAACCGGTGGAGGTGAAATTGAAGAAGGGGATTTTTTAGTTCGGACGATCACCCCATCCCCGGCTGAGACTTGATATAGACATCCCGTTGGGGAAACGGAATCTCGATGCCGTTCTCGGCGAAGCTGTCCCAGATGGCCAGCCGCACGGCGCTGCTGACGTTGGAAATTCCTTTCTCCGGGTCACCGATCCATATCCGCAGTTCCAGGTCCACCGAATTGTCCCCGAAGTTTTTCAACTGGCAGACCGGCCCCGGTCGTTTCAGCACCCGGTCGATGTTTACCGCGGCTTTCACCATCAGGTCCATGGCTTTGCGGACATCGCTGCTGTAAGATACCCCCACACCGATCTTGAGCCGCACCAGTTTATCCGAAAAGGACCAGTTGATCACCTGCTGGGTGATCAGGTCTTCGTTGGGGATCAGGTATTCGAAACCGTCCCGGGTGACCACCGACACGTACCGGGCGCCCAGGGAGTGGATATGCCCGTAGGAGTCTCCGACCTCGATCACATCCCCCGGCTTGATCGATTTATCCAGAAGCAGAATCACTCCGCTGATCAGATTCGAGACCACCTTCTGGAGGCCGAAGCCGATGCCGACACCGATGGCGCCCCCGATAAAGGCGAACGCCGAGAGATCGATGCCCACGGTGCCCAGGGCCACGAGCACGGCCAGGGCGAGCAGCGTCACCTTCAGGGCCTTGGTCAGTAGCACCTGAACCGAGGGGGTCAGATCTTCCAGGCTCATCAACCGTTTTTCCAGAAGGCCCGAAGCGCTGAAGGCTACCTTCAGCAATACCGCGAAGACAATCACCCCTTTGATCAGCAGGAGCAAGGAGAGGCGCACCCCCCCGAGGGTGACGGCCATGCGGTCCATCAGTTCGATGGTGGGGCCGAGGAGGTTGAGAATGTGCAGGGCCGCCGCCGACCAGGCCAAAGTGGAAATCAGGCGGGTGAGATTGGAATCGCGCAGGAGCGAGGTGGAAAATCGAATGATCACCCAGGCGGTCAGCAGGCTCGACACCGTATCGATGAGCAGGCCGGGCAGGCCGTTGTTGACGGCCGCCACATACCCGATCCGCAGGAAAAAGACGGCCAGCACAAACGGTATCAGCGGAATGAATGCCCGGATCAGCCGCCCCTGCACCCGGTCGGCCCAATCGCGGCTTTCCAGAAAATGAGTCAGCCGTTTTTTGAGCGGCCGGGCGATCAGAAATGCGATCAGGAGCGCGAATAGGATGATCAGCGCCTCCAGCAACATCTCGATTCGCAGTATTTTATCGAGAATCCAGGTCCAGAGGGCGATCACCAGAGAGCGAATGTATTCGGGGTCGAACAGGTTATCCACTGAGCAGAGGTCCTTTCATTCGGTATTTTCAAATTCAGTTATCAGGTGATAAATGGCATTTCCATATAAAACAAGGAAAAAAGGGTATTCTGCTGATTCGTTTAAAACGGGAAAGGGTATTCCTGCTGCATGCCGGTGTCCGGGTTCATCGGCACCTAAAAAGCGAGGGAGGAATGAACGGCGACTTTCGGCTGCCAAGTCCATTTGCCTTGTCAGATGGTTGCGTAAGCCACCGCTTTTTCAACGTGAATGGCTGTGGTATCCAAGAATCTCACATGGGTATCCGCCTGCTTGACCAGCGTTACGGTTGCCTCCTCCAGGCCGATTTCCCTCAACCGCCTGTCATGGGAGCAAAAATCACAAGTTGATCCCCGCTGCTGAGCTTGGTTTCGGGCCCGGCAGGACGGCCATTGCGGAATATCACAAGATCGATCTGCATTTCACGGGGAATACCCAGCGCGTTTAAGACCGTGTGGACCGTATTCCCGCCTTCAAGGTCCATTGTGCCGTTCGGCGGCAGATCCGCCGTAAAGCGGTGTATCTCGTTGTAGGCTTTGATGGTGATCTGCATGCCTTAAACCGACATCGGCTTGAGGTGCTCGTCGACCGTAAAGCGTGCCGGGGTCAGTGCCCGCAGCCCTTCGAGGTCGATTTCCGGCGCCAGCTCCTCGAGTACCATGTGGCCCTCCCGAAACCGAAAAACGGCCAGTTCGGTGACGACCAGGTCGGCCTCGTGACAGCCTGTGATCGGGAGAGTGCACTCACGCACCAGTTTAGGCTGGCCGTTGCTCGATGTGTGGGGCAGGGCCACCACGACCTGCCGCGCGCCCGCCACGAGATCCATGGCGCCTCCCACACCAAGCTGGCGTCCGTTGGGGATAATCCAGTTGGCGAGATTCCCGGTTTCGTCCACCTCGAAGGCCCCTATGACAGTGGCGTCAATATGGCCTCCGCGAATCATGCCGAATGAGGTGGCGCTGTCGAAATAGCAACAGCCGGCTGTTTCGGTCACCGGTTCGCGGCCGGCGTTGATGAGCTTGAGGTCCACGGCCTCGCCCTCCGCCTTGGGTCCCACCCCCAGCATGCCGTTTTCGGCCTGCAGAAAGATGTGGTTGCCGGTGATATAGTTGGCTACCAGGGTCGGGGTGCCCACGCCGAGGTTGATGAACATCCGACGCCCCTGGGCCATGAATTCCTGGGCGATGCGCCGGGCGATACGAATTTTAACTTCGGCCTTCGGAACCAGTATGGTCATGGCTTCACCTCAAGACCAGTTTGTCCACGAAAATGTGGGGCGTAACGATGCATTCGGGGTCGAGTTCGCCCGCCGGGACGATTTCGTCGACTTCGGCGATGGTCAACCGTGCCGCCATGGCCATGAGCGGGTTGAAATTCCTGGCGGTCTTGTAATAGACGAGGTTCCCCAGGGTGTCCGCCCGGAAGGCCCGAATCAAAGCCACATCCGCGTGGATGGCCCTTTCCAGGATGTAGGTGCGGTCGTCGAACACGGCGGTCGGCTTGCCTTCGGCCAGAGCCGTCCCCACGCCGGCCGGCACATAGAAGGCTGGAATTCCGACGCCGGCCGCACGGATGGCTTCTGCGAAAGTGCCCTGGGGCACCAGAGTCACCTCGATGGCGCCGTCGTTTTTGGCGGCCGCCACCTCAGGGTTCCAATTGTAGTAGTTGCCGATCAGGGCCTTGACCTGGCGGTGGGTAAGAAAGCGCCCCAGCCCGATTCCCGGCGACCCCAGGTCGTTGGAGATGATGGTCAGCTCGTTCCGATCACTCGCAGCCAAGGCCGAGACGAGCTCTTCCGGATAGCCGGAATTGCCGAAACTACCGACCATGACCCGATCCCCCGACCGGATCATCGCCACAGCCGCTTCAACCGTGCAAACCTTGTCGTCGATTGTCATGGAGGAGGCCTCTCCGGCAAGCCATAAGGTTCACGCCAATCACTTCCGCGTCAAAATTTAGCATAAATCGTGCCAAATCCCCCTGATGATTTTTATGTGCATCAACAGCTTGGCAATGTAATCGTTGGGGAGTTGCTTCTGTCGGGGACGAAGGCCGTTGTGCTATCGTTTCTATCCCAAAGATCCTAATTTGGCCATGAAGTGGTATCCTGGCTCCTTTCAAGATAGCGCAAAAGGGCCTCCCCCCGGCCTGAGATGGAGGTACCCTGTCGGGTGCTTCCGACGTGTATCAGGCCTTCGACCTGCAATCGCTTCAGCAGGGATTTCATGCCACCTTCCGTCACCGAATGCCCGATCCGGCGAAGCTCGCTGCACATGCGATTGCGACCGATCCCGCCGGGCTTCAGGCGGACCAGAACGTTCAGGAGATCGGCAATCGTCGCCATCTCTTCCCGGCCGCCATCAAGCCGGATGATTGTCTCCCGCAAACCGTCGGAGGCGTCGATACCGTAGCAATCTGGGCCGTTTCGCACCGATGGCATCTGCATGTGAGCCGGCAAATGATTCACCTGGATGCACAGGTTTCCCTGTGAGTAAATACAGGCATAGTCCACGGTGTTGATGAGTTCGCGCACATTCCCCGGCCACCGGTAAGTCACCAGAAGCAATTGCGCTTCAGGCGCCAGGGATTTGCTGATGCCGTAGTTTTGTTTCAGGATCCGATGGAAGAGGTAGAGAATATCGTCGGGGCGCTCCCGCAATGGCGGGATTTCCAAGGGCAGACCGTTCAGCCGGTAGTAGAGATCGGGGCGGAAGCGATTCGCTTCCATAGCCCGGCCGAGATCCGAATTTGTGGCCGCAATGACGCGAACATCCACCGGAATCACCTTGGAGCCCCCTACCCGCAGTAGTTCTCTCTCCTGTAGAACCCGCAACAATCGGGATTGGACGCCCGGCGAGGCGTCGCCGATCTCGTCCAGGAAGATCGTACCCCCGTGCGCTTGTTCGAAAAGGCCAGCCTTGCCCCCTTTGCGAGCTCCGGTGAAGGCGCCCTCCTCGTAGCCGAAAAGTTCGCTTTCGATCAGGCTCTCGGAGAGTCCAGCGAAGTTAACCGCCACGAAGGGGCCGTCGCTGCGCAGCGAATGGCAATGGATGGCATGGGCAAAAAGCTCCTTGCCGGTGCCGCTTTCGCCGGTAATCAGTATGGTCTTGTCCGTCTTGGCGAATCGGGCAGCCATCTTGACGATCTCGGACATCCGCCGGCTCTGGCTCCAGATATCCCCGAAGTCGTATTTGGTCAGGTACCCTTTGCGCGCCAGCTTCACGCGCACGTCCTTCTCGAGCCGCTGAATCCGAGTGATTTCCCGCAAGGTATTAAGATGGGAGCGCTGCCCACCGCTGATCACCGGAATCCGCGTGACGATGAGTTGTTTTCCGTCGTGGGCGTAAATGGCCGCGGATTTTTGATCTTCACCGGTGGCTTCGATCATGTCGGCCACCTTTGCCCAGCTACCCGTTAATTGTGAGAAGGGAAGCTTCAGGATATCACCACCCTCGGGTGAAATCAGCGACCTTGCGGTCCGGTTGGCCCGGTCGATTTTTCCTGAAGCGGACACCATCACGATGCCCTCGTCGAATTCGTTTAGAATGATCTCGTTGCGCTTCGCGATCAATTCCGCGTGCGTAAGGGTCTCAGCCAGCTTGCGGCTAGCCGCCATGAGGAAATGATGATACGTATTGATATATTGTTCAAGATAGTCGAGATTCAGGTCCAGGGCCAGCAGCAGGCGACAGAAAGAGGTCAAACTGATCAGCCGAGGCCCAATGTCGATGTGGTTTTCGACATGCTTCGGACAGAGATGCTGCATCCCCGGAGATATGGCGATGCGAACCTTTTTTACCGCTGCCGAACGCTGTCGTCCCTGCCAGAAGGGCACGTAGTCGAGGTGGTTGATACCCAGGTTTCTGAGGGCGGTGATGGTCTCCTCGGTGGTACTACGGGGATGGTTGATCACGAGGACCGAGGTTCCATTGGGAAGCATCAGGACTTTTTGGAGGTTGTAGCCTGTGATAATCCTTTGCGGCGCCATGATGGTCGTGCCGGGAAATCTTCTTCGGGCCTCGGAGAGCAGGTGTCGGCCGGAGACCAGGATCAGATCGGCTCCCACAAAGGAATCGTTGCCTTCCTCCATGCTGGCTCCGGTGATGACAACCTCGTGGCCAATGATATTGTGGACGATATTGCGCAGAAACCGGTTCACTCTGCGGTCAAGAGAGAAGATATGCAGGCGCTTGGTGTTCCCAGACATAAGTCGATGCCCTTTTAGGATAAATTTAGGATGACAATTATCCTAAATTCCTAATCCAAGTCAACCCAAAACCGCTTTTTGGTGCGCCGCCTTACCCCTTGCGGCGCCTCCGAGGAGATGTGCGACCGCCGCCCTGTTGGGTTAGGCCGTTCTTTGGAAAAGACAAAAGAGTTACCGATCCCCTGGCGTGCATTTTGCACAGGTCTATACAAGAGTAAGGGCGAGAAGATTTGCCCGCCTTCGATGAGGGAAGGTTTCCCGCCCGCTTTATCTGGCGGCACAACCATATCCGTGAGGCGAACTGATGTCATCCGTTCCAAGTGCTGTTTTTCACCGCCAATTGGCCAAACCGCTGGCCTTTGCCGCCAAGGCCGAAGGCGTCTGGATCACGGACGCCGAAGGCCGACGGTTTCTCGACGGTTCCGGAGGGCCGCTGGTCGTCAATGTCGGACACGGCCGCGAGGAGATCGCCCGTGCCGTTGCCGACCAGATCACCCGCTGCGCCTACGTCCACCCGACCATGTTTACCGGCGAACCGGTGGAACGTCTTGCTTCCCGGTTGGCCGATTTGGCGCCATCCGGCATCGGGCGCTTCTACTTCATGGCCACCGGTTCCGAGGCCGTTGAGACGGCCATCAAGCTTGCCCGCCAGATTCACCTGGAGCGGGGGGAAAGTCAGCGTTTCCGGCTGATCTCAAGATGGAAGTCCTATCACGGGCTGAGCCTGGGGGCTTTGGCGGCCACCGGCCGCACCGGTTTCCGGACCCCCTTTGCGCCGCTGCTGCCCGAGAACCATCACATCCCCGCACCTTATTGTTACCGCTGCAGCTACGGCCTGACGCATCCGTCCTGCGGCCTGCGCTGCGCCGAGGCGCTGGAGGAGTTAATCCTGGACTTGGGCCCGACGACCGTTTCCGCCTTTCTGGCGGAAACCGTGAGCGGGGCGACCATCGCCGCCGTCATGCCGCCAAAAGGCTATTTCCCGCGGATCCGCGAAATATGCGATCAATACGGTGTTCTGCTGATCCTGGACGAAGTGCTTTGCGGGCTGGGGCGCACCGGAGACTGGTTCGCCTCCGAGCGCTTCGGAATCGTTCCGGACCTGGTGGCTATGGGCAAGGGCCTGGCCGGGGGATATGCCGCCCTGTCGGCGGTTGGGGTTCAGAACCGCTGGTTCGAGGCCGTGCGGCATGGGTCCGGAGGCTTCGTCCACGGCGGAACCTTTTCCCATCACCAGGTAGCCTGCGCGGCCGGGAATGTCGTTCTGGACATTCTTGAGGGCGAAGCATTGGTGCCCCGCGTCGCCGAGATGGGGGTGCAACTGGGAGAAATGCTGCACCAACGTCTGGGAGACCATCCGCAAGTGGGCGATATTCGCGGCGCCGGTTTTTTATGGGGGATCGAGTTCGTCGCCGATCGCGAGAGCCGCAAACCCTTCCCGCGCAGGGAGCGCGTTGCCGAGCGGTTGTGGGAACATCTGTATGCCGACGGCGTCCTTCTCTATAAGGCCATGGGGCTCACCGGCATCGACGGGGATGCCATGGTCGTTGGACCGCCGTTCATTATCGGCGAAGTGGATATGCGCCGCATCGTCGATGCTCTGGGAGCGGCCGTCGAGGCGGAACTCTTGCCTCGATGAGACTCCCTTTTTATTTGATCAAACCAACCCAGGGCGGCAGCCTTGCACATGAAGGAGGTGACCATGTACGGATGGCGGGGAAAAATTTTTCGGGTTGACCTGACTCGAGGAGAGGTTTCCTTCGAGCCCCTGGACCCGCAAATGGCCAAAGCCTTTGTCGGTGGTCGGGGTTTCGGTATCCATTTTTTATTGAAAGAGCTCGATCTATCCTGCGCCCCGTTGGCGCCGGAAAATTTGCTCGTCATGGCGACCGGGCCTTTGACCGGCACCAGCGCCCCCACCGGTGCGCGATATATGGTGATGACCAAGTCGCCCCTGACGGGCGCGGTGACCTGCTCCAATTCCGGCGGCCAGTTTCCGGCCGCGCTCAAGCGCGCCGGGGTGGACATGATCCTTTTTTCCGGAAAGTCGCCCGAGCCGGTGTATCTATGGATCGACGGGGAGAGGGCCGAGCTTCGGCCGGCCGACCACCTCTGGGGCAAGAGTACCCACGAGACCGACGACGTCCTCCGACTGGAAACCCGACCGGAGGCCCGCGTGGCCTGCATCGGACCCGCCGGAGAGCGACAGGTGCGCTTTGCCAGCATTATGAACGATCGCGACCGGGCCGCCGGACGATCCGGGGTGGGCGCCGTCATGGGCGCCAAAAATCTCAAGGCGGTCGCGGTCTTCGGCCAATCGTCCGTGCCCCTGCACGACGAACAGGCCTTCACGGCGCTCGTCAAGAAGTTCAACCAGGCATTTGTCGCGAACCTGAAGGGGCAACCGCCGGGATTGCGGACCTACGGCACGGCCGCCACGATCACCGGCACCCAGACTATCGGCGCCCTGCCGACCCGCAATTTTCAGCAGGGCGCCTTCGAGGGCTGGGAGGCCATCAGCGGACAGACCCTCACCGACACATATCTCCTCAAACACAAGGCCTGCCATGCTTGCCCCATCGCTTGCGGACGGGTCACCAAGGTCGAGGTGCCGGGCTACGAAGGAGAAGGAGAGGGACCGGAGTACGAGACCATCTATGCCATGGGCTCCAACTGCGGAATCGACAACCTGGCCGCCCTCACCAAAGCCAATTACATCTGCAATGAAGAGGGCATGGACACCATCACCATGGGGGCCACCGTCGCCTGCGCCATGGAGATGGCCGAAAAGGGGATTCTTTCGGAGGAGGATATCGGCATGCCGCTGTCGTTTGGCAATGCCGACGCCCTCGTGGCGCTCACCCGGATGACGGCGGAACGCCGCGGGTTCGGCGATCTGCTGGCCGAAGGGAGCCTGCGACTGGCTCGCCGCTATGGGTGTCCGGAGCTGGCCATCACGGCCAAGGGCCAGGAATTTGCCGGCTACGATCCCCGGGCCGAGCAGGGGATGGGGCTGGCCTACGCCACCTCGCCCATCGGCGCCTCTCACATGCGCGGCGATCCGGCGTACATCGAAATCCTGGGGGTGCCGTTCCTGATCGACCCCCTGACATGGGAAGACAAGGCCCAGCTGGTCAAAGACTGGCAGGACAGCTTCGCCGTGATCGACTCGGCCGGTCTGTGTGTTTTCTTTTCGGTGCGCAACCTCATGACCGCGGACCGGGAGCTACGGCCCCGAGGCATCATGGAACTCCTGAATGCCGCCACGGGCGCCGAGTATACGCTGGATGAGCTTTGCCGCGCGGGCGAGCGGATTTTCAATGCCGAACGGCTTTTCCTGGTCCGGGCGGGCTTTTCGCGCAAAGACGACAGCCTTCCTGACCGGATCGTCCGGGAACCGCTCCCGGACGGGCCGGCCAAAGGCATGGTCTGTCATCTCGACGCCATGCTCGAAGACTACTACCCCTTGCGCGGCTGGGACAACGACGGCCGTCCGACCGCAGCCAAGATGCAGGCGCTTGGTTTGCCGGTGTCGTAAGGAGGTTGGGAGAACAACCTGGATCGTTACCTTAACCGAACCTGATAGGAGGATAAAACGATGAAGAAACGATGGGTCTTTGCAGTTCTCATGGCGGCGGTGGTCGGCATCGCCTTGGGCAGCGTCCCGGTTCAGGCCGCGGACACCGTCAAAATCGGCGTGGTCGGGCCCCGCACCGGCGGTGCGGCCGCTACCGGAAAGGCCTTCGAGGAAGGCATCCAACTGGCCACCACTTATGTCAACGCCAACGGCGGGGTTCTCGGCAAAGACCTCGAGGTCGTCTTCGAGGATACGGCCGGGGCGCCGGACAAGGCCGCTTCCGGTTTCGAACGGCTGGTGACCCGCGACGGGGTGGCCATGGTGCTCGGCGAGAGCCACTCTTCGGCCGCTCTCGCGGAAATCGAAGTGGCCAACCGCCTGAAGGCGCCCTTCGTCGTGGTGGAGGCCTGGGCCGATCCCATCACTGCCAAGAACTACCGCTATGTCTTCCGCGCCGGCCCCTCCAATTCCGGTGTGGTGAACGACACCATTGCCAAGTGGGTGGTGCACGAAGGCTTTAAAAAGGCTTACATCGTGGCCGAAAACACCGATTGGGGCATGGGCATCGCGGAACTCAGCAAGGATGCGCTCAAATCCGCCGGCGTGCCCTACGAATCCCTGGTAACCGAGCGCAAGAGCCAGGACCACTACACCGAGCTTGCCAAAATCAAGGCCTTCGATCCGGATGTCGTCCTGGCCTTCGTCTACGGCACGGGCCTGCACTACTTCGTGGCCCAGGCGGGCGAGATCGGTCTGACTCCCAAAGCCGTGGTGCTTGACGGGGCCGGCCCCCCCAGCCTGTGGCCGGACTTTTGGACCAACGTGGGGGACTACGGCAACCTGGAGTGCTTCGTATCCTCGATGCATGAGAAGGTCGAACTCACGCCGCTGGCCACCCAGTACCGCGAAGCCTATGTCGAGACCTTCGGCCAGGCCCCGACCGATTACAAATCGCGCTCCATCTATGACGCCATTCTGATCGCCGCCGACGCCATCAACCGCGCCGGAACGACGGATTCCGAGAAGGTCGTCGACGCCCTGGAAAGCACGGAACTGCTCGTCACGCGCGGTACCGCCCGTTTCAGCACCGAAAAGGGCGGTCCGGAATACCACCACTGGATGCCGCCCATGCTGGTGATCCAATGGCAGGACAAGGAACAGGTGGTACTCTATCCCCCCGAAGCCGCCACCGGAAAACTGAAACGCTAACCCTCATGCCCACGGGGCGCCGATTTCCCGCCGGCGTCCCGTGGGCCACAGGATCGTTATGCTTGCCCTATCCATCACGAACGGTCTGGTGATCGGCATTATCTATGCCCTGACCGCCTTGGGGGTCTCCCTGGTGGTCGGGATCATGAACGTCATCAATTTCGCCCATGGAGAGTTTTACATCCTGGCCGGCTATTTCAGCTTTCTGTTTGCGCACACCCTGGGACTTGATCCCATGGTGGCCATGGTGCTCTCCGTGGGGGCCGTTTTTGTCTTCGGGGTGGTGGTGGAGTATACCCTGATACGGCCGACCTATGGCGACGAACTCTACTCCCTGATCCTCACCTTCATCCTCTCCATCGTGCTGCAGAGCGCTTACCTGTTGATCTTCGGGCCCTATCCCAATAAGCCGCCCAACTGGGTCAAGGGGGCGACCGACGTCTTCGGCCTTTTCATGTACGGCAACCAGCGACTGGCCGCCCTTTTCGCCGGCATTGCAGTGATCGCCCTTTTCTTTGCCATGCTCAAACTGACCTGGTTCGGCCGCATGATTCGGGCGGCTTCCCAGGACCGGGAAATGGCGGAGCTTAACGGCATCAACACCCGGCGGCTCAACATGCTGAGTTTCGGTCTGGGATGCGCTCTGGCGGCGGCGGCCGGGGTGATCCTCTCCCCGGTGTTTCCGGTAACCCCCACCGCCGGGGTCCCGGTGGCGCTGACCGCCTTTGTATGCGTCGTACTGGGCGGCATGGGGTCCATGTGGGGGTGTGTGGCAGGCGGCCTGATCCTGGGGCTTGTCGAGAACCTGGGGGCGGCTTACGTCTCCAGCGGCTACAAGCACGTCTTTATGTTTGTAATCCTGATTCTGGTGCTGCTGGTCCGTCCGTCGGGGCTTTTCGGACGGTCGGAGACCTGAACCGAAATTGGATGCGAGGACTATGAAAACCAAGTGGCTGCTGCTGTTCGTGGGGCTGGCGGGTTTTGCTGTTCTGCCCTGGGGATTGGGGGTCTACCATCAGCATATTCTGATCGTCTCCCTCTTTTACGTGATGATGGCCGCGTCCTGGAACCTTCTCGCCGGCTACACCGGGCAGGTATCCTTCGGACATGCCGCATTCGCCGGCATCGGCGCCTATACTTCGGGCATCCTGGCGGCCAAGCTCGGGGTCAATCCGTGGCTGGGGGTGGCCGCGGGCACGCTTCTGGCCGCGATCTTCGGCTTTTTGGTCGGGGTGCTCTGTCTCAAACTGGGCGGGATCTACCTGTCGCTGACGACCCTGGCCTTCTCGGAAATCCTTCACATCGTCATCAACAACGAATACGAGATCACCCGAGGCACCATGGGCCTTCAGGTCCCCGGCCTGTTGAGCGAATACTCTAAACTCGGCTATTTCTATATTTTCCTGGGGGCGGCCTTGCTGACCCTGCTGGTGGCCCACCGGTTGATCCACGCCAACACAGGGCTCAGTTTCCGGGCGGTGCAGAATGACGAACGGGCCGCGGCCTCCCTGGGTGTCGACGTGGTGCGGGTGCGGGTGCTGGCCTTTACGGTGTCCAGCGCCCTGGCGGGGATGGCCGGCGCCCTTTACGGCCACTACCTTCTCTTGATCACTCCTCACATTCCGTCCCTCGACCAGCAGTTTCTGGTGCTTTCCATGACGGTGATCGGCGGATTGGGTTCTTTCGTCGGTCCCATCATCGGGGCGTTCAGCCTCGAGATTCTTTCGGAATACATTCGCGTCTACGGCGAGTATCATGTGCTGGCGTTCGGTGTGGTGGCCCTTATCGTTGCCCGGTTCGCCCCTAAAGGGATCGTCGGGATTTTCAACAGCGTCTGGGAGCGCCGGCGTCAGGCGGCGCTCCGCGCGGTTCCGGCGACAGACAACTGAAAGGGAGGTGCGCGGCGTGGCGTTACTTGAAGGACGCGGCGTGAGCAAACGCTTCGGCGGCGTGCAAGCGCTCGAAGACGTCAAATTTGAGGTGGAGGCCGGCAGCATTGTGGGCCTCATCGGCCCCAACGGGGCGGGCAAGACCACCCTCTTCAATATCGTGGCGGGGGCTTTCCCACCGAGTGCCGGCAGCATGCACTTTGAAAATACGCCCATTACCGGCATGTCGGCCTTTCGCATCTGCCGGAAGGGAATCGCTCGTACCTTTCAAGTGACCCGGCCTTTCGGGGAGATGACCTGTCTCGAAAACGTGGCCGTGGCGGTGGTGAACCGGAACCAGGGGTGTCCGCGACACAAGTGGGAGACCCTGGCCCGGGAATACCTGGACGCCGTGGGCCTCGCGACGCTGGCGGACACCGCTGCCAAACACCTTAATGTGGTCCAGAAGAAACGGCTGGAAATCGCCCGCAGCCTGGCCACGGAACCCAAGCTTTTAATGCTCGACGAGGTGCTGGGAGGGCTCAATACCCAGGAGATCCAGGAAGCGATCGGCTTCATTCGGCGGCTGCGCGACGAGCGTGGCCTGACCGTTTTCTGGATCGAGCATGTCATGGGAGCGATCATGCAGGCCACGGAAAAGGTCATCGTACTCGATCAGGGACGTATCCTGATGGAGGGCGCGCCTGCGGAGGTGGTGGCCGATGCCCGCGTGATTCACGCCTATCTGGGAGACTGAGATGCTGAAGATTACCGGAGTGGACGTATACCGTGGCGAAACCCAGGTTCTCTGGGACATCGGTTTGGAAATCCAGGCCGGCGAGCGGGTGGCCGTGCTCGGCAGCAACGGGGCGGGCAAATCCTCGTTGATGGCCGCCATAACCGGCATTCTGGCGCCGCGAAGAGGCGCCATCGATTTTCGGGGCCAACCCCTCGTCGGATTCAAACCATACCAGATCACGCAGTTAGGAATCGCCCTGGTCCCCGAGGGCCGTCGGGTCTACAAGGATATGACCGTTCGGGAAAACCTGGAAATGGGGGCCTTTCCCAAGCGGGGGCGTCCGATGCTAAAGCGCAGCATGGACCGCGTCCTTACACTCTTTCCCAAGCTGCAGGAGCGTCGGCAACAGCATGCGGGCACGCTTTCGGGCGGCGAACAACAGATGTTGGCGATCGGCCGCGCACTGATGAGCCTTCCGGATTTGCTGCTCATCGACGAACTCTCACTAGGCCTGGCCCCCCGGGTCACCAAGGAAATCTATGCGGCCCTCGAAAAATTAGGGGACGAAACCACGGTCCTGCTGGTCGAACAGAATGTGGAATTGGCCCTGAAGCATTCCGAGCGGGCCTACATCGTTGAAAGCGGACGGATAACCCGAACCGGCGCATCTGAGGACCTAATAGATGATCCGGACATTCGTCGGGCCTACCTGGGCCTGTAACCGCGATCGACCCTGCCGATCGAACAGGCCGGATTGCCATCGAAACAGAAAGGAAGTTTTCTATGTCGGACAATAGCGCAGTCATCGCAGCGGGTGTGCGCACCCCTATCGGCCGGTACCTCGGCGGTCTGCGGGAGGTCACCGCTCACGATCTTGGAGCCCTTGTTCTCAATGCCGCCCTGGAACGTATCGGGCTCGATCCGGGGCAGATTGAAGAAGTGGTCATGGGGCAGTCCTACCAGAACGGCGAATCGGTCAATATCGCCCGCATGTCGCTGCTGACGGCCGGATGGCCCGTGACGGTGCCTGGCATCACCTTGGATCGCCGCTGCTGTTCGGGGCTCGACGCTGTGTGCTATGCGGCCATGCTCGTGACCTCCGGCAACGCCGAAGTGGTGGCGGCCGGTGGGGTGGAGAGTATGAGCCGGGCCGAGTTCTACATTCCCGGGGATCGGATCAAGTGGGGACTGGAAGGAGGCAAAGATCCCAAATGGGGTTTTATGCCCAAAGGCCACGGCGCATTGTCTATGTGGGGCCTGCCGTTTTTCGACCGTATTCAGCGAGCCCGGGTCATGTCCCAGCCCGTTGAGCGGTTTGGGGAGCTCGATTCCATGATGGCCTGGGCCGAAACCGCGGCTCGGAATGAGGGCATCACACGAACAGCAGCCGATGCATGGGCCGTGCGCAGCCACCGCAAGGCGTGCGAGGCTATCGCCTCGGGCAAGTTCGATCGGGAGATCGTGCCGGTGACTGTCAAAGATCGCCGCGGCGAAGTCCTTGTCGTCAACAGGGACGAACCCCCCCGTGAAGACACCACCCTGGAGAAGCTCGCCCGGTTGAATACGGTCTACCCGGAGGGCATCTGTACGGCCGGCAACTCATCCACCGAAAACGACGGCGCCGCCGCAGTGGTCGTCATGTCGGCCGGAAAAGCCCGCGAACTTGGGCTGACGCCCATGGCCCGCATCGCCGCCCACGCCGTGGCCGCCGCGGACCCGACCTTGACCTATCCCGCAGTGCCCGCAGCCGTGAACCGGGTTTTGGGCAAAGCCGGGATCGCGATTGGCGACGTGGATTTGATCGAAATCCAGGAAGCCTTCGCCGCCCAGTTGCTGGCCGATGCCAGGCTCATGGGGCTTTCGGAAGAAGACTGCGAGAACCGACTCAATGTCAACGGGTCCGGCACCTCTTTAGGACATCCTATCGGCGCCACCGGCGCCATTCGTATCGTCACCCTATTGCACGAGATGGAACGGCGGAAAGCACGCTGGGGGCTGGAAACCATATGCGGCGGCGGCGGGCAAGGAATAGCCGCCCTCTTGGCCAACGATGGCGCTGCTACCTAATACAAGACATCATTATTCGAGAACGACGGAAGGTCAATTTTTTCGACACTTGTCCGTAACCTGGGGGTAAGGGGAGTTATGGCCTTGCTCCTGAAAATGAAGCGGTGTAAAAGCTTATGATCGGAAGCTTTTCGTCAAAGGCGTAGGCTTTTCAGCAGTAGGCTTTGATCTTTTCTTCGAAATCCTGAGCTTGTTTTGGACCCGGGTCCGGATCTGATGGCGAAAGCTGGCGTAATTAAACGACGGCGAGGCGGACGGCCAAAGGCCATGAATGAGGAAGATCTTCGTGTGGCCGAAGCGATGTTGAAGGATACGGAAAACTACTCGTTTGTCGGTGATGTGATTGATCGGCTCAGAATCGGCAGGACTGCCTTCTACCGATATTTTCCTCCGGATCGCAATCCGGGAGCTGCGGAGGGAGCATTCAGGAAAGACGTTAACTCATTCGTGTGGTGAAAATAATCAGTCAAATGCTTCCTGCCATTTCTCTCCCACTTTGCGCTAAAGCGCCGAAGATTGTCTCTCTCCTCAAATAGCGAGCTTGAAATTCGAAGAAACAACCTGTAAATAGAAGCAGTTTTTGGAGACTAACGCTTGACCGTCTCCCCACAAAACAGACAGGAGAAAATCTGCTTGACGCCGCTGCTCGACATCCGCAATCTCCGTACCGCCTTCTCCTCGCCCCACGGCATCGCCCGGGCCGTGGACGGCGTCAGTCTCTCGGTGCACGCCGGGGAAGTGCTGGGCATCGTGGGGGAATCGGGGTGCGGAAAGAGCGTGCTCTCCTTGTCGATCCTGCGCCTTCTGCCCATGCCGCCGGCCTTTTTCGAATCGGGCGAGATCCTGTTTTCGGGGTCGGATCTGCTCAAAGCCTCCGACGAAGAAATCCGAAAAATCCGGGGCGATCGGATCAGCATGATCTTCCAGGAGCCCATGACCGCCCTGAACCCCGTGTTTACCGTCGGAAACCAGCTGTCGGAGGTTTTCCGGGTCCACCGGGGGATCGGCGCGGCCAAAGCCCGGTCCGAAGCCGTCCGGATGCTCGAAATGGTGGGCGTGCCAGCGCCCCGAAACCGGCTCCGGGAATACCCCTTCCAGCTTTCGGGCGGGTTGCGCCAGCGGGTGATGATCGCCATAGCCCTGGCTTGCCGACCCGAACTGCTCATCGCCGACGAGCCCACCACGGCCCTGGACGTGACCATTCAGGCCCAGATTCTCGAACTGATGTCGGCGCTACAGGCCGAACTGAGCACAGCCATCGTCCTGATCTCCCACGACCTTGGCGTCATCGCCGAAACCGCCCACCGGACGGCGGTGATGTACACCGGCCGGGTGGTGGAGACCGCCGGCACCATCGCCCTGTTCGACCGGCCGCGCCACCCCTATACCAAAGGCCTCATGCGGGCCATTCCCACGGCCGAGGCCGACTTCGAGGCCGGGGAGTTGTACGAGATCTCCGGGACCGTGCCCAGCCTTCTGTCCCTGCCGCCGGGATGCTCCTTCCACCCCCGCTGCCCGCTGGTAGTGGACATCTGCCGGGAGACCGCGCCCGACCTCGTCGAACACGCGCCGGGCCACCGGTCGGCCTGCTGGAGGGCGGACGATGTCTGACGCCCCGCTGCTTGCCGTCAACCACTTGGTCAAATATTTCCCTGTCCGCTCGGGCCTGTTCGGCAAACAACGGGACCGGGTCCATGCAGTGGACGACATCTCGTTCACTCTCGGGGACAACGAGACCATGGGGCTGGTGGGGGAATCCGGGTGCGGCAAATCCACAGCCGGCAGAACCCTGCTTCGCCTCATCGAACCTACCTCCGGAGAGGTATGGTTCCGGGGACAAAACATCTTCGCCCTGCCCCCGGGTCAGGGCCGCCGTCAGCGGCGGGAGATGCAGATCATCTTCCAGGACCCTTTCGGCTCCCTCAATCCGCGCCTAACAGTGGAACGGATCGTGGAAGAACCCCTCCTGACCCACAAAATCGGCGACCGTACCGAACGACGGGAGCGGGTGGCCGACACCCTTTCGACCGTGGGCCTGCTGCCCGAGCACATGACGCGCTTTCCCCATGAATTCTCCGGAGGGCAGCGCCAGCGGATCATGATCGCCCGGGCACTCATCCTGCGGCCCAAGCTGATCGTGGCCGACGAGCCGGTGTCGGCCCTGGACGTGTCGGTTCAGGCCCAGGTGCTCAACCTGCTCAACCGCCTGCGGCGGGAGTTCGGGTTCGCCTGCCTGCTCATCTCCCACGACCTGGGGGTGATCCGGTATATCAGCCACCGGGTGGCGGTCATGTACCTGGGCCGGATCGTCGAATCAGCCCCGGTAGCGACCTTTTACGCCCACCCCCTGCATCCTTACACACGGTCCCTGCTTTCCGCCGTGCCCATTCCCGATCCGCGGAAAAAGCGGCAGCGGATCATCCTGACCGGGGACGTCCCATCCCCCATCCATCCGCCCACCGGATGCCGTTTCCACCCACGGTGCCCGGAACGGATGGCCGTCTGCGACCAAGAAGATCCGGTCATGCGCCTGGAAGCCGACGGCCACCGGGTCGCATGTCATCTTTATACAACGGGTCCCCGCTGGGAACCCGATTCACCCAACCCCCAACACCGTAAGGAGGTCCCATGAAACGATCATTTTTGTACCCCCTGTTTGTCATACTCGGATGCGTCCTCATGGTCGCTCCGGTTCCGACCTCAGCCATGGATGCCGACACGCTGGTGGTTATCCAGGAGGCCGAGCCGGTCGGTCTGGATCTCATGCGCAGTTCCATCCAGACCACCATGAGCCCCTGCTACAATCTCCACGACACCCTTTTCCATCCCCAGGAAGACGCCACGGTGAAACCCGCCCTGGCCGAAAAATGGGAAAAGGTGGACGACCTGACATGGAAAATTTCTCTGCGCAAGGACGCGACCTTCCATAACGGAGAGCCGGTGAACGCCCATGCCGTCAAGTTCTCCTTCGACCGGGTCTTCGACGAAGACATCCAGAGCCCCCACAAAGGAAAACTGTCGGCGTTCACGGAACTGATGGTCATCGATGACCACACCATCACCATCAAGACCGAAGCCCCCTACGCCCCCGGTCTCTACATGCTGGGCTACTACCTGCCCATCGTCCCGCCCAAATACATCGCCGAGAAGGGGGACAGCGAGTACAACACCCATCCCGTGGGCAGCGGACCCTATAAACTCAAGGAATGGGTCCGGGGCGAAGCCGTGATCATGGAGCGCTTTGACGACTATTACGGCCCCAAACCCGAATACAAAACCGTCATTTTCAAGGGCATCCCCGAGGAAGCCTCCCGGATCGCCTCCCTGGTGACGGGCGAGGCCCACGTCATCAGCGGTGTGCCGGTCCATCAGCGGGAAAAAATCAAGGATTCGGGCAAGGCTTACCTGACGCCACAGATGGGGGTCATGCCCTACCTGGGCATCAACACCTACGAAGCCCCCTTCGACGACGTCCGGGTCCGCCGGGCCGTCAACCACGCCATCAACCGGGAACTCATCGGCAAGGCCCTGTTCAACGGCGAGGCGATCATCTGCGCGGGTCCCATCAGCCCCCGCACCTTCGGCGCCAACCCCGACCTGAAACCCTACCCCTTCGACCCGGCCAAAGCCAAGGCCCTGCTCAAGGAAGCCGGGCATCCCGACGGCATCGAAGCCCGGCTGGCTTATCCCACCTATATGTCCCAGATCCAGGAGCAGGCCGAGGTCATCGCGTCCAACCTTGGCGAAGCGGGCATCAAGGTCACCCTGGAACCCTACGAGCGGGCCGTCATGTGGGAGCGGTACAAAGGCAAACAACACCAGATGTTCATCTACTGGTGGGACGACGCCCCGGAACCCGACCGGTACATGTATTCCCTGTTCCACTCCGAGAGCCGGGACTATTATTACAAAAACCCCAAAGTCGACGAACTCCTCGACAAGGGCCGGACGGTCATGGACCGTGAAGAACGCGCCAAGGTCTACCACGAAATCGACCGCATCCTTTACGAAGACTGCCCATGGGCCTTCATGTACGTGGTGCCCGAGGTCTTCGGCGTGGCCAACGGCGTCGATTACGAGGGACGGCGGGACGGCTTTTTGAACATGCGGTATGCCAAACCCAAAGGATAACATCGACCGCTTCAGTTCGGGACATGGCTCCCGGACTGAAGCCTTGGATTTAAACGGGCTTTCGACATGCTCCCATACCTTCTAAAACGCCTCCTTCACACGGTCTATGTGATCATCGGCATCTCGGTCATCAGCTTTTTCTTCATCCATTTGTCGGGCGACCCGGTCATGCTGATGCTGCCGGGCGACGCCTCGAACCAGGAGATCGAGGACCTTCGGGAGCGGCTGGGCTTCAACGATCCCATCCCGGTTCAGTGTGTCCGCTTCGCCTGGAACGCCGTGCGGGGAGATTTCGGCGAATCGCTTTACTACCACGTGCCGGTGATGGACCTCATCGTCGAGCGCTTGCCCGCCAGTATCGAGCTGGCCGTGGCCGCCATGGTCCTGGCCCTGGCCGTCGCTGTTCCCATCGGCATCGTTTCCGCGGTAAAGCGTGGATCGCTGCTGGACATGACCGCCATGCTGGGCGCCCTGTTCGGCCTGTCCATGCCCCATTTCTGGCTGGGCATCATGCTCATGCTGCTGTTTTCCGTGCAATTGGGATGGCTGCCCACCTCGGGACGGGGCACATGGCTCCACCTCATCCTGCCGGCCACGGCCCTGGGAATGAGCCTCATGGCCATGTTCGCCCGGCTGACCCGGTCGGTGATGCTGGAAGTCCTGAGTCTCGATTACATCCGGACGGCCCGGGCCAAGGGCTTGAAGGAGCGGATGGTCATCGGAAAGCACGCCCTCAAAAACGCCCTCATCCCCCTGGTGACCGTGGCCGGGATGCAGTTCGGCTTTCTCATCGGCGGCACGGTCATCATCGAAACCGTCTTCGCCTGGCCGGGGCTGGGCCGGCTGGTGGTCCAGGCTATCTTCAACCGGGACTATCCCCTGGTTCAGGCCATCGTTCTGGTGATGGCGGTCATCTTCGTGGGAATGAACCTGCTGGTGGACCTGCTCTACATTTACCTGGACCCGCAGATCAGCTATCTGGAGGACAAATGACGGCGGCTGCTTTCAAACAGGCCGCGACGGAGCAGCTCGGCCCCCGGCTGCGGCTCATAGGGGAAACGGCCCGGGAAGTTGCCCGGCGGCCCAGCGCCCTGGCCGGCGGGATTCTGCTGGCCCTGATTCTGCTCACCAGCCTCACGTTTCCCCTGTTCTACGATGTTGACCCCCTGAAAATGGACCTGCTGGCCCGGTTCAGTCCGCCGGCCTGGCAAGAGGGGGGGTCTTGGGCCCATCCTCTGGGCACCGACAACCTGGGCCGGGACATCCTCTCCCGCCTGTTCTGGGGCAGCCGGGTCTCCCTGCTGGTAGGGTTTTCAGCGGTGCTGGTGGCTGCCATCGCCGGCATCATCCTGGGCCTTATCTCCGGCTACTACGGCGGCCGGATCGACAGCGTCATCATGCGCATCGCCGACAT
>CAZNLT010000018.1:0-48606 GCA_964573705.1 uncultured Desulfobacterales bacterium | reverse complement strand
CAATGCCAGTTGCGCCTTGCCCGCTTCCGGGGCGTGAACAAATCCGAGTTTCTCGATCAAAGACAAATTGAAGGGCATGCCTTCCACCGGAGGATTTGAAACGCGAACATCCCTCCCGGCCACGGAATCCTCTGATTGCTCAGGTCTTCTACTTGCGCGGCATGATCGAACGCTGGGGACGCGGCACGCAGAAGATTGTGGAATTATGCGTCAAGGCCGGACATCCGGAACCGGAATTCGGCGAACAGGCCGGCAGCGTCTGGGTGCGGTTTCTGCCGAGCGGTTATATTGCCCCGCATCGGGTGGCGCATGATTTGACTGATAGACAAAGAGACATTTTGCATGTACTGGCCAGATCTAAGCATTTTGCATTTCGAGAAATCCGCCAAAGCATCGATAATCCTCCTCCTGAACGAACGCTCCGGGAAGACCTTATCCATCTCAAAAAATTAGGTCTCATTGAGTCTGAAGGGTTTGGGAGAGGGGCGGTTTGGCGATTGAAGAAAGAAAATGAATAAGGCAGGAATAAGGCAGGAATAAGGCGAGAATAAGGCAGGAATAAGGCGAGAATAAGGCAGGAATAAGGCAGGAATAAGGCAGGAATAAGGCGAGAATACGGCAGATGAGGGTCGAAAGCAGCATGGATGGCCCAATTAATGGCGAAGCTAATAGTGAAATAGCATTGCGCTATTTTTGCGCTATTAGGAAAAACTGCTGGAATACGCGGTCAAATAATCTGGATCGGTCCAGCTGTATCTCAAAATCCGTCTTGGTTTGGGCCAGAAATGAAAGCGATATGTCGCCTCAATAAAAAGATCTGTGAAATTATTACAAGAACGGGAGGCGAATAATGGCAGCTTGCAATGACACCTTCTTGCATGGCAGTCGCTGGTTGAGTGCCGATTTTCATTTGCACACCAGGGCAGACAAGGAATTCTCCTTTGACGGTGAGATCGAATATTATTATTCGAATTATATAAATGTGTTGAAAGATGCGGGAATTGAGGTTGGGGTAATAACAAACCACAACAAGTTCGATACCCAAGAGTTCAAAGCATTACGGAAAACCGCCAGGAAGAAAGGTATTTTTCTGCTGCCCGGCGTAGAGTTGTCAGTCAATGACGGCAGCAACGGCATTCACACACTGGTCGTGTTCAGTGATGAGTGGCTGAAAAATGGGAATGATTATATCAATCAGTTCCTCAACGTAGCCTTTGAAGGCAAAACGCCGGATCAATATGAGGATGAAAATGGTCGAAGCTCTTTAGGCATGATCGAGACTATCAAGAAACTCGAAGGTTATCACAGAGATTTTTTCCTGATATTCGCGCACGTCGAGGAAAGAAGCGGCTTATGGAATGAATTGGATGGGGGCAGGCTTCAGGAATTAGGGAAATCGGAAATTTTCTGCAGACGGGCGCTGGCCTTTCAGAAAGTTCGTACGCATGATGTGGCCGACCGAAAATGCCGTGTGAAAGTTCAAAACTGGCTTTGTGAGGCGTATCCAGCGGAAGTGGAAGGTTCCGATCCCAAGTCTGTTGATCAGATTGGAAAAGGCGAAAAGTGTTACCTGAAAATAGGCGATTTTTCCTTCGAGGCGCTTAAGTATGCACTCCTGGATCATGTACATCGTCTCGCCGCCCAGCCGCATGAGTACCGGCACTCCCACATCCAAAGCGTTTCATTTGAGGGTGGAATATTGGACGGGGACACCATCCATCTTTCTGCGGAGCTGAATACGCTGATCGGAATTCGAGGCAGTGGAAAATCTTCCATTCTGGAGGCGATTCGCTATGCCCTCGATATACCGTTCGGCGAAAAAGCTCTCGATACCGATTATAAAATTCACCTGGTTGACCACGTTCTGGGGAGCGGGGGCAAAATAACGATCCATGCCCTCGATCAGAGAGGACAGCAGTATGAAATACGTCGCATCAGCCGGGAACGCCCCGATGTATATGTCAAAGGTGTACTTCAGCCCGGTATATCCATTCGGGAAACCATTTTACATAAACCGATCTACTTTGGCCAAAAAGACCTTTCTTCAACCGGAGAAGGCTTTGAAAAAGATCTGGTGGAAAAGTTGGTGGGTGAAAAGGTGGGAGAACTTCGTTCACGCATCGCCGAGCAACGTCAAAAAGTCGTTGAACTTGTCAGGCGGTTGAAGAAGCTTGAAAATTCAGCAGAGAAGAAAAAAGAATATGAACGAAAAAAGCAGGATGCTGAGTTCAGACTGAAATTCTACAAAGATCACGGGGTGGAGGAAAAGCTCCAAAAGCAGATAGATTTTGATGCCGACTCCAGAAAATGTACCCAAGTGACGGCTTTTGTAAGGACCTATCTTGATGAATTGGAATCCTTCATCAATCAACATGAAGATGATCTGAGAAATCAACGGGTTTATACATCAAGACAAAACAAAGTGTTCTTTGAAGAGTTTTTTGCATGCTACGACAAGCTGATAGCCTCTTTCGATCGCATCAGAGAAGCATATGCAACAGGAAATCTGGTTTTCACCGAACTTCAGCAGAAAGCGCAAACTTTTTCCCGACTCAAAGAAGGACTGAAAGAAGAATTCGCCGTTATTGAAAGAAAGCTTACTGAGCGATTGAGAGAATCCGGAGCACAGGCCATTCGTCCGGATGAATTCCGCAAGCTCCGAAAAACGGTGGATCAGGCTGCGCAAATGCTTATTGCTTTGGAAAAAGAAGGAGCAACCCGTGCCAGTTTGAAGGACGAGCTTTTAAAAGAGATAACGGTACTTAATAGTCTCTGGCACGATGAGTTCCGGGTGATAAAATCCGAATTGGAAAAGGTTAATCAGAGCCATTCTTCTCTTACGATTAAAGCTGAGTACAAAGGGGACAAGACGGCTTTTGTGGCATTTATGAAGGACATTTTTCGTGGCAGCCGTATCCGTGAAGCCACATTTCAGAATCTTTCCGGAAATTTTAATGACTTCGGGGGAATATATAAGGATTGGGAAAGAGCTGAGCAAGAACTCGGAACTGCGGCACAGGTGTTCAAACAGTACTTTACCGATAATCTCGAATCACTGCTTACGTGGCAGGTACCCAACCGCTTCATCATAAAGTATCGGGATAAGGAACTTAAGCACCATTCTTTGGGCCAGCGTGCATCGGCGTTGATTTTATTTGTCCTGAGCCAGCAGGAAAACAATGTCTTTCTCATTGATCAACCGGAAGATGATTTGGACAACCAGACCATTTACGAGGATGTGATCAAGCTGATCCGGGAGTTGAAGCCCAAAACTCAATTTGTTTTCGCCACTCATAATGCAAATTTTCCGGTCCTTGGTGATGCCGAACAGGTCATCGCCTGTTCCTATTCCAATGGAAAAGTGGAGGTCATCAGCGGCAGCATCGATTGCCCAAAGCTTCAACAGAAAATTGTAAATATTATGGAAGGTGGTGAAGAGGCATTCCGACAACGCAGAATGAGGTATGAGATATGGAAACCGCTGAACTCCTTGAAGTAGTTAGCCGGGATGAGGACCGCAAGCACCAGTTCAAAGCCAACGTGACCAATGAAACCTCCTTGGGGCAGGAAATGGTTGCGTTCAGTAATTCGGGTGGCGGCTCCATTTATATCGGCGTAAGTAACGATGGTACTTTTTCCGGCCTGGGGAGGGGTGATATGGGTCGGTTAAATCAACTGGTTTCAAACGCCGGATCCCAGCAGGTGCGGCTACCCATCAATCCGATCACAGAAAACATCGCGACGCCCGACGGACTGGTGATGCGTGTCGTTATCCCGGACGGCATGAGCAAACCCTACATGGACAAAAACGGGGTGATATGGGTTAAGAGTGGATCGGATAAGAGAAAGGCCACTTCCAGGGAGGAAATCCAGCGACTTTATCAGAGCGCCGGGTTGATTCACGGCGATGAGATTCTCGTACCGGGGATGACGGTATCGGATCTTGACGTTGACTATTTCAAGGTTTTCTTCGAAAAAAACTTTGGAGAACCACTCGATCAACAAGAGTTGCCGCTTCCGGATATTCTTCACAATATGAATCTGATGAAGGATCGTGTATTGAATATCAGTGGAGCACTGTTGTTTGCAAAAAATCCTTCTTTCAAACTCCCTGTTTTCATTATTAAAGCAATTGCTTTTCCGGGGAATGAAATACATGAGACCGACTATCTGGACAGTCGTGATATTGCCGGGAAAATGGCGGATGTTTTTCATCAGGGAATGAGTTTTGTGCGTGGAAACATTCATCACGTTCAGGGCGATCAGGATGTCAATGCGCCAGGTCAGCCTGAGATCCCGCCAATCGTGTTGGAAGAACTCATTGCCAATGCTCTTATTCATCGTGATTATTTTGTTTCCGCGACCGTAAGAATTTTTGTCTTTGACAACCGAGTCGAGATCGTCAGTCCCGGGCATCTTCCCAATAACCTGACGATCGAAAATATTAAAAGTGGGAATTCGAATATTCGAAATCCGGTCTTGGCATCTTTTGCAACAAAAATTCTTCCCTACCGGGGCTTGGGCAGCGGGATTATTCGTGCATTGAAGGCCTATCCACATATTTTCTTTGAGAACGATCGTGACGGGAATCTCTTCAAAGTTACAATTTGGCGAAAAGTAGATGAGTGATTCCTGGCAATACAGCACCGCTCATAGCAGTGCCTGCCAGGTCATCGAAACCCAGACGCTGTGGGGCGAGACGACCTGCCGGGTATGGCTGCCCGGCCGAGATTCGGTAGTCCGCGTTCCTGCTTCTAAACTCGCCTCCTTGGAGGATGCCGGGCAGGGAACCGCTGACAGTACTATCTATATCGCTTCCGCCGCACGCATAGCCGACGCCCTGACCCAGGATATCCTGCTTGCACCCATCGAATCCTCGGTCATTCCGCTCCCGCACCAAATCAAAGCCCTGTCCCGCTCCATTGCCGGGGACCGAATCCGTTACCTCCTGGCCGATGAGGTCGGACTCGGAAAAACCATCGAAGCCGGACTTATTTTTCGGGAACTGAAGCTCCGCGGGCTGGTCCAGCGGGTGCTGGTCATTGCACCAAAAGGCCTGGTGACCCAGTGGGTCGCCGAAATGCGCACCCATTTTAACGAAGAATTCAGACTGCTCATCCCCAGCGACTTTTCAGCCTACCGTCGCATCGCCAAGGAAGACAACATCTGGCAGAGCCATCCGCAGGTGGTCTGCCCGATGGATTCGGTCAAGCCGCTGGAGAGCCGGCACGGCTGGTCGGCAAAGCAGGTGGCCGAGTACAACCAGGATCGATTCGAGGACCTGGTGTCCGCGGGATGGGACCTGGTGATCGTGGACGAGGCCCACCGGCTCGGGGGCAGCACCGACCAAGTGGCCCGGTTCAAACTGGGTCAGGGGCTCTGCGAAGCCGCACCCTATTTTCTCATGCTGTCGGCAACCCCGCACCAGGGAAAAACCGATGCCTTCCATCGGCTGTTATCTCTGCTTGACGCCCAGGCGTTTCCCGACGTGGGCAGCGTGACCCGGGACCGGGTAGAGCCTTATGTCATCCGAACTGAAAAACGCCGAGCCATTACGGCCGAGGGAAAACCGCTTTTCAAACCCCGAAAAACCGAGCTTGCGCCTGTCTCCTGGGGGGAGGTCCACCGAGACCAGCAGCTTCTGTACGAAGCGGTCACAGAATACGCGCGGGAGGGATCAACCAGGCCATGCGCGAGAAGCGCAGCTATATCGGGTTTCTGATGATCCTGATGCAGCGTCTGGTGGTGTCGAGCACCACCGCTATCCGCACCACGCTCGCCCGCCGGCTGGAGGCGCTCGAAGCCCCAGAGGAGCAGTTGTCTCTGTTTCCGATCTATTCCGAGGAGGAGTGGGCCGACCTCGACGGACAGGAGCAGATCGAAACCCTTCTGACCACACGGCTGAAGGCGCTCAAAAACGAACGGTCTGAGGTGAAGCTGCTCCTCGAAGCCGCTGACCGGTGTATAGGCTCCGGCGCGGACGCCAAAGCCGAAGCGCTGCTGAACTGGCTGTATAAGCTGCAGGCGGAAGAGGGGATCCGGAACTGAAGGCCCTGGTATTCACCGAGTTCGTTCCCACCCAGCAGATGCTTCAACAGTTCCTGACCGAAGGCGGGTTCCAGGTGGTCTGTCTGAACGGCTCCATGAGCATGGATGAGCGCAAGAGGGTCCAGGAAGCATTCGCCGAAGAAGCCCGCATTCTTATCTCAACCGACGCCGGCGGTGAAGGCTTGAATCTGCAGTTCTGCCATGTGGTGATCAACTACGACATCCCTTGGAACCCCATGCGGCTCGAACAGCGCATCGGCCGGGTGGATCGTATTGGTCAGACCCATGTGGTGCGTGCCGTGAACTTTGTTTTCGAAGATTCGGTGGAGCACCGGGTTCAGGAGGTGCTTGAAGAGAAACTGGCCGTCATTTTCGAAGAGTTCGGCATCGACAAGACCGGGGACGTTCTCGATTCCGCCCAGGCCGGACAAATCTTTGACGATCTGTATGTGGATGCGATGGTCCATCCGGATGAAGTTGATGCCTCCGTTGACAAAGTCCTAACCCGTTTGCAGGCGCAGGCCCGGGATACTCAGGAGAGCACTGCCGTACTCGGAGGCACGGAAGACCTGGAACCCTCCGAAGCCCAGCGACTCTTGGCGCACCCCTTGCCCCATTGGGTCGAGCGGATGACGGTGAGTTACCTTCGGGCGCACGGCGGCAAGGCCGAGCGAAACCGGCGAACCTGGCATCTGACCTGGCCGGATGGCGAAACACTCACTCGGGTGGTTTTCAGCGGCAAGGAGGCCGAGCAGACACCCACCGCCCGGCACCTGACCTTGGAAAATTCCCGGATCCGGGGCTTGGCCATGAGGCTGCCGCGATTTGCACCGGGACAACCGATTTCGAAAGAGAATGCTCGCCACCACGACTGGTTCCATTTTGCCGGCGCCTGGGCCGAGTTGATCGCACTGGTATTGGAATCAGCGAAGGAATTGCCGGAATCCGTGTGCCGCGAGATGAAGGCGATGCAAACTGAAATTGACGACACGCTCGGCCGCTGGCTGACCAAACGGTATGCCGGATTGATCAACCTGCCGCCGGCCCCGCCGGTCATGCTCCATCATATCCCGCGTTTTCTTTCCCGCTCTATCCACGGTGCTGAAAAGAACAAGATCGCCTTCGTCCTGGTGGACGGACTTTCGCTGGATCAGTGGGTGGTCATTCGAAAGGAACTCGCCAGGCAGCGAACCGATTACCGCTACCGTGAGAATGCGGTGTTCGCCTGGATACCGACCCTCACCTCTGTGTCACGTCAAGCGGCTTTCTCAGGAAAATTGCCCATCTATTTTCCGACCAGCCACACCACCGACAAAGAACCGGGCTTGTGGACGCAGTTCTGGGTGGATCAGGGGTTGGCGCAGCAGGAAGTCGCTTATGTGAAAGGCTTGGGGAACGGCACGCTGGAAAATGTGGAAGAGATTGCTGCCCGGTCCAAAATACGGGTGGTCGGTCTGGTCGTCGACAAAGTGGACAAAATCATGCACGGCATGGAACTGGGCACTGCGGGCATGCACAACCAGGTTCGCCAGTGGGCCGCAGGGCCTTTTCTGAAAAACTTGTTCGACCTGCTTCTGGGGAACGGATTCCGTATCTGTTTGTCGTCGGATCACGGAAATATCGAGGCGACTGGCTGCGGCCGGCCCGCAGAAGGCGCTGTGGTGGACGTGCGTGGAGAGCGGGCTCGGATCTATCCGGATTCCTTGCTTCGCGATCAGGTCAAAGAGCGTTTTCCGGATGCTCTGGAATGGCCGCCGACCGGGCTGCCGGACGACTATCTGCCCCTGCTTGCCCCGGCGCGCTCGGCCTTTGTCCGCGAAACCGAACGTCTTGTGGGGCACGGCGGCGCTTCTCTGGAAGAGCTCATCGTCCCTTTTGTTCAGATTGAAAGGCGGGACCGATGAGCGGGCGAAAGGCACAGATCGGGTTCAGCCAGCGCATCAGACTCGAATGGTTTGAGAAGACCGCCAACCTGATCCTGGCGGGGAACGACAAGGCCGCCATCAACGAATCACTTCAGGATTTGCTGCAAGACAAGGTGTCTGTCGACGGAAACGCCGTGAGAGGGAACAGGGAAAAGGTCATTACCATCCTGTTGAAGACCTGGCTCACTGTCCCCCGTCATCTGGAGAAGCTGCGGGATGAGGGGCTGGCAATTCTCCAAGGACTTCCGCACCAATACCGAATTGCCGTTCACTGGGGGATGGCTCAGGCCGCATACCCTTTCTGGGCTGCCGTCGCCGCGAACACCGGCAGGCTGTTACGGCTTCAGGGAAATGCCGCAGCGGCGCAGGTGCAGCGTCGGATTAAAGAAGAATACGGGGAACGCCAAACCGCCTCCCGGGCTGCTCGGCGTGTACTTCGTTCATTCATTGATTGGGGCGTTCTGAGCGAAACCGGCGATAAAGGTCTCTATGCCGGCGGGAAACCCACTTTCATTGAAGAACCCGGACTCATTGCATGGATGGTGGAAACTTCTCTTCACACCAGGGAAAACGAAGCTGCCGCTGTCAATGATCTGCTGGACAGCCCCAGCATGTTCCCATTCCGGCTGACCCGTATCTCAGGCGAACATCTGGCTTCGCTGTCGCCTCGTCTGGATATTCTGCGGCACAGCCTGGATGAAGATCTGGTGATGCTTCGTGAAAGGAGAGTGGCAAAATGAATTTTTCTTACATAATCTGTAAGAACTTAAATAATGGGATTTTGTCTGCGTGCCAGGATTCTGGGAAATGAAATTGGAGGGAAAAACATGATCCAAATTGGTCTGGTCAGTGGAAAAGAAAAAGTTGTCACATAGGACACTTCTGTCAGTGTATTTCCAGTCTTTGGGATTATTGCTCGAAAATAGCGATAATATGGCTCTAGATAGTCGGCCTTTGGAGCTATAGGAAGAGTTCCGAAGGATATCCTTATCAATCAGGAATCTTTCGAACACATATTCTTCGTTATTTTTTCTGTAGAAAGAAAAGATAAATGTGTTTTAATATGGGAATTATCGCTTAGTAAATCAGAATTATGGAAGGGGTCCTGCCCGTCCGGGATATCCTTCAAAAATGCTGCCCATCCGGATTCAAAGACCGGGGACTACCCATCCACCAGCAAAATCTGAAGATCCATCACATTGGTCCGGGTGGGGCCGGTGATGAACAGATCTCCCAGTTGCTCAAAAAAATGATAGGAATCATTCCGGGCAAGATATTCGGATGCGAACCGATTCGATGCCGCGGCCCGGGAGATGGTCGACCCGTCGGCAAATGCGCCGGCCGCATTGGTGGGGCCGTCATTGCCGTCGGTACCGGCGGAAAGCAGGAGCATGCCGGAGGCGCCCGCCAGGGATATTCCGGCCGCCAGGGCCAGTTCCATATTTCTGCCGCCCAGACCGTCCCCTCGCACGGTGACGGTGGTTTCCCCGCCTGAAAGCAGGCACACCGGCGTCGGCGAGGGTTTTCCGGACCGTTGCACCTCCCGGGCGATGCTGCACAGCACCTTGGCGACCTCCTTGGCTTCGCCCTGAATCATGGACGAGAGCACCAGGGGGGGATAACCTTTCCGGCGGGCTTCGGCTTCGGCAGCCGTGAACGCATCCGAAAGGCTGCCCACGATCCGGTTCTGAACGCGTTCGAAGACCGGATTTCCCGGCTTCGGGGTCTCCGCAGCCTTTCCGTCTCGACCTTGGGTCAGGTGTTCGCGCACCGAATCCGGGATTTTACCGGTCAGAGAATACCGAGCCAAGATGTCAAAGCAGTCTTTAAAACGGCTCGGGTCCGGCGCCGTCATCCCGGATGCGATAATGTCGAGATCATCGCCGACCACGTCGGACAGGATCAGGGAAACGATCCGGGCGCCGTTGGCGGCGGTGCAGAGCCGTCCGCCCTTGATTCGAGAGAGGTGCTTGCGAAGGGTGTTGATCTCATGGATAGTGGCCCCGCATTCCAGCAGCAATCGGGTGGTCTTTTGTTTATCGGCCAGGCGGATCCCTTCCGACGGCGCCGGCGACAGGGCGGAGCCGCCGCCGGAAATCAGACATAGAATCAGGTCTTCCGGTCCGGCGCCGGACACCAGATCCAGAAGCGAATGGGCGCCCCGCACCCCGTTTTCATCCGGCGCCGGGTGCCCGGCCTCGATCACTTGACAGTGTTTCAGCGGCACGCCGTGACCGTATTTGGTGAGGATGAGCCCGTTTTCAATCCGGTCTTCCAGAATCTCTTCCACCGCCTGGGCCATGGCCGCGGAGGCTTTTCCGGCGCCGACCAGATACAGGTGGTCGATCTGATCGAGGGAATATTCCGTGTCCCCCGCTTTCAGGCGATTCTCCGACAGGCAAAGATGACGCCGGATGCAGGTTTCCGGCGCCACCGACCGAACAGCGGCTTGAAAAACGGCCGAGGCGATCTCTTTCAGGTTCTGACGACGGGGTGTGGTTTGCAATTCATTCTCCTTTTTCAATTTTCAAGCGCCCATTCGTATGCGGGCGCATGTGGAGCGATCTTACGGACCCGCAATGGATGAAAACCGATCCCTCAGAGTAATCCATATGTATCCCGATGACCCGCCGTCGTCCACCCCTAAATCGCCCGGTGCGCCTTGCAATCCTTTGCTCTAATGGTAATTGTTACCTGTTGTTTATCTGAATCGAGGTGGAGCAAACCGCCGTTTATGGGCTTTTTTTTAAGAAGGCGCTTATCGGCCTTGTGCATCCCTATTACGGTATCGGGCTGTCGGTGACCGGGTTTAACCGCAAATACCTTGAAAAACTGTGTTATCTCTGTTATTGCTCATGATAACGGGAACCTGCAATAAAGGAGGAATGGGTGATCCAATCCAAAGCCCTTGAAGTCAACCTCGCCAGCTACCATGTGGATGTGGAAATCGATCCGAAGTATGAACCCATCCAGAAGGCGATGTCCAAATACTACGGCCTGACTGAAGGCATAAACACCTTCCTTAAAGAGTTGTCCCATCCGAGAAAAAATCTTCAATTTATCGTCAGCGAGGCCCGTGGATACTGTCTCAACTATTTCCACCTGATCAAGGACCATCCCGAAGGTCCGGAAGCGGCCCATCTGTTCGTGGAAATCTTCTCCGGAATCATCGATTCCGACGCATCCGTCGAAATCCGCACCGATGCGGTAGACAACCTGCTCCTGTTTCTCCAGAAAATGATCAAGGATACCGGTGTATCCCATATCGAGACCTTCATGCCGGTGCTGAACCAGGCCTTTGTGCGAATCTCCGAAATGGATGACGACACCTTTTTCCTTTTTGTCAAAAGTTATTACCGAATGGCCAAACTGGGAGAAGAGCTGATCTACTATACCTCCAAGATGTCCCTCGACCTCAAAGAGCTCAACCGGCTGCTGATGCGGTATTTTCAGCACACCTATGATTACTGGCTGAGCGAGGAAGACCCCCTGGAATGGTTTGAAAGCGAGGTGGACCGGATCGAGAATCGCGGACGCCTGGCGGAGATCTTCAAGGGAATCTCCCATGCCAAGCTTCGGGAGTTGAACCGTCACTTGAGCGATGTCCGTTATCTCAAAACCGCCCCCTCCGGAAAACACGGTTCCCTGTTCCAGCTCGGTCAGCTGCTCACTTTTCCGGGATACAACCGGTTCGTGGATACCTATCGCGAGATTCCCCAGATCCTGCTCAAGGCCGGGGTCGACCAGACCCAGGGAAACCAGTGGAAGGTGATCTTTCTGTTCCATGTCATGAACATCACCGGGTTGTCCCAGATTCATGAAGAGGCCCTGAGAGATATCAACCGCACCCTGGGGTGGCTTATCCATCATGAAAAATACCTGAATGTCGAACGGCTCATCGACAAAACCTTTTCGATACTCAAGGACCGTACCCGGGAGTTTCCGGCCACCGCCCTCAACTGTGTGTTGAACATGGGCCGGGGCGTTTACGAAACCGACGAGAGCGATCTGATCAAGTTTTTCATCAGCGGGGTCAGCGACCTCGGGTTTCAGCCGCCCCGTATCGGCGGGGTGGGCAATGACTGGCAAATCCGGGTCAACCTGGCTCATATTCAGAATATTCGCATCTGGCTGGAGCTGATCGAACTTCACCCCAAATGGTCGACCCGCCTGCTCTCGGATCTGATCATCTATCTGTCGGTTTGCGGAGTATTCATCAAAGACACCGATCTCTTTCCCCGGGACATCACCCATCTTCTCAACAGCGACATTCGACCGGTCTACAATCTGGTCAAACAGCTGGCCCGGCTGCTGCCGGTCTTCTTCAACGACATCGGCGCCGAAGGCGAACTGCGCGACATCTCCACCGATCTCGACGAAATCGCCCAGCGCAAGGACCTGCTGATTCATTTCCTGCGCAAACAGGCCCATGTGGAAAGCAGCAACCGGGTGGTCGGGTTTATCGAGGCGACCCTTCGGTTCTGGCGGATGTCGGACCCCGAGCATGTGGAGCCGTTTGTTCCGCCCAATATTTTCGACCAGATCGAGGTCGATTCCCCTTATGTCAAGGGGGTGCATCAACTGATGACCCATCTGGAAACCGAACGCGGAATTCAGGTCCCCGAGGATCTGCTGAAACTGGATGAAGCCGACTTACGGGAGTACCTGGAAGAGGTCCCGGATGTGCCGGAACGGGATACGGAGCGGGTGCTCCTGATCGTTCGGTTTTACCGGCTGTTGCACCAGAAATACAACCTGGCCCTGAACCCCGACACCGCCGGTGATATGGGTGGCTACCTGGCTCAGCTCAAGGCGGAGGCTTTCCCCAGCCTGGACAAGCTTCAGACCGCCCTCAAAGAGCCCGATCTCAATCGCAAACTGCCGCTGCTTCTTGACTACCTGGAGCTTTTAAAAGAGCTGATTCTTTCGGAACGGACCTATGAAATTCGGGAGGATATCTATAAAAAGCGCCATTTCACGGTGGATATCCCCTCCATGTACGGGAGTTACCATGAAGTCAAGTTCGACGCCCTGGGGCTGACCTTTCGTATCGAATCCCTGGTCAATGTCTATTTCGACGAAATCGTCCATCGGCTGGATCTGACCCTGATCACAAAGGAGACCTTTTATCAGATTCATGACCTGTTGAAGCTTTTCAACCGGGCCCTGAAGCTGGACGGCATCTCATCGGTGGAGATCGAAAGCCAGCTGGAGCTGCTGGCCCACTCCCTGGCGGCCAGGGGGTTCACCTTCACCCAATATCTGGATATCTTCAAAGGGTTCGCCCGGGCCGTGACCAACGTCATCAATGACTACTTCAACAACATCCATGAAAACAATCTGGACCGGATTCTGTCCAGAATTCCTCAGGAGTGGATCCTGGACAAATACCTGGCATCCGACGACCGGGATGATCCGGAAAAGATGAAGCACCGCATATCCGAGGTCTTTCTGCGGGAGAAGATCGCCCTCTCGCTGGGACTGCAGCAGCTGGATCAACTCCTGAGTCAGGTCCTCAAGACCTTGTTTCATCAATCTTACCGGCTGCCGGACGAAAAACTGAGACTTCTTCTCAATTACGACCCTCAACGGGCCATGACCTCCATCACCGAACCCGAGGACCGGGCCATCGGCATCATTCACCTGGGAAACAAGGGCCACAATCTGGTGAAACTGAACCGGCTCGGATTTCCAGTGCCGCCCGGGTTCATCATCACCACCGAGGTCTTTCGGTGCCGGGAGATCGTCGAGTTCTATCCGCCGGCCGAGCAGAACTTCAAAGAGCAGATCGCATGGCACATTTCGGCCCTGGAAAAACTGACCGACAAACGCTTCGGTGACCCCGAAAACCCGCTGTTGTTTTCGGTCCGCAGCGGCTCCTCCATTTCCCAGCCCGGCATGATGGATACCTTTCTGGATGTGGGAATGAACGACGACATCGCCGCCGGTCTGGCCCAAAAAAACGACAATCCCTGGTTCGCCTGGGACAACTACCGCCGGTTTATCCAGTGCTACGGCATGTCCTTCGACCTCAAGCGGGACGATTTCGATGCGGTGATGGGGGATTTCAAGAAAAAATGCGGGGCGCCCTTCAAACGGGATTTTTCAGGAGACCAGATGCGGGAGCTGGCCCTGGCTTACAAAGACCTGGTCCGGGATTCGGGCGTCGATCTGCTGGAGGACCCCTTCGACCAGCTCCTGGTCACCGTCAAAAAGGTGCTCAATTCCTGGGAATCGGCCAAGGCCAAGGCCTACCGAAAGATTATCGGGATCTCCGACGACTGGGGCACCGCGGTCACGGTTCAGACCATGGTCTACGGCAATATGTCGCCTTCCGCCGGGTCGGGGGTGATTTTTACCCACAACCCCAAATGGTCTGAAGACGATGTGCGGCTGTGGGGGGATTTCACGGTGGGCAACCAGGGGGAGGATGTGGTCTCCGGCCTGGTGACCACGTTGCCCATCTCCCTGATGCAGCAGCAGAATGAGATGCGCAACACCGATGTCACCCTGGAGACCCACTTCCCGGATATCTTCAAGACCCTTAAGGAATGGGCGAGTGAGCTGATTTACGCAAAGGGATGGAGCCCCCAGGAGATCGAATTCACTTTTGAAAGCCCGCATAAAGACGATCTGTATGTGCTTCAGAGTCGGAACATGTCGATTCGGGAGCGCAAAAAATATTTCGCCTTCGATCCGGAAGGCGTGGAGAGCGCGGTCCTTCTCGGAAACGGGGTCGGGGTCAGCGGCGGGGCCATGAGCGGCCGGGCGGTCTTCAGCCTGGAAGAGATCGACAAATGGCGGAAGCTGGAGCCCAACACCCACCTGATCTTGCTTCGGGCCGACACGGTGCCCGATGATATTCGGGAGATCAATGCGGCCGACGGCATCCTGACCGCCCGGGGCGGGGGCACTTCTCATGCCTCGGTGGTGGCCCATCGGCTGGGAAAGACCTGTGTGGTGGGGTGCGGCGCCATGGTGTGTGATGAAAAGGCCAAACAGAGTTTTTTCGGGGACCAGCGCATCGAATCGGGGGGGGTTTTGTCCATCAACGGCCAGGACGGCACGGTGTACCAGGGATTTATGAAAGTAAAAGAAACCTGAATTAAAATACCAATCGAACCCAGGCAGAAAAACGGGAGGGGATCATCATGGACAAAGGTTTAGAGGGGAAGGGGCTGCGGCTCGGGATCAACGGACTGGGCCGGATCGGAAAACTCACCGTCTGGCATCATGCGGGCCGCAAGTATTTTGATGAACTGGTGGTCAACCTGGGACGGAAGGTCGGCACCTCCTTCGAGGATATCGCCCACTACCTGGAGCGGGATTCCACCTACGGACTGCTGCAAACCTTTCTTCACGGGCTCAGCGCTGAACCGGTGATTCGGGATATCGATGAGAAGAACAAGACCCTGGATATCGACGGGGTCAAGGTCAAGTTTCTGATGTCCTCCCGGGACCCGGCCGGCATCGACTGGAAAGGGGAGAAGGTGAAGCTGGTGGTGGACACCACCGGCCAATTTCTGGACCCCACCGCCGCTGGGGATGATTCCAAAGGCAGCCTGCGGGGGCATCTTGAGGCCGGGGCCGAAAAGGTGATCGTCTCTGCCCCTTTCAAGATCAAGGACAAGGGCCGGCCCATGCCCGAGGATGCGGTCACCACGGTGATGGGGATCAACGACAACGATTATGATCCCCGGCGGCACCGGTTGATTTCCAATGCCTCTTGCACCACCACCTGCCTGGCCCACATGATGAAGCCGCTGCTGAATGTCTTCGGACCCAAGCGAATCCTCTCGGCCTCCATGGCCACCATCCATGCCAGCACCGGGTCTCAGCAGGTCCTCGATCGGCTTCCCGGAACCGGAAAATCGGACCTGCGGAAAAACCGAAGCGTGATGAACAACATCATTCTCACCACCACCGGTGCGGCCGCGGCCCTGCGCCTGGTGATTCCGGAGATGGAGGAGATCGGGTTCATCGCCGAATCGGTTCGAATTCCCACCACCACCGGTTCTTTGATCATCCTGGTGGTCAATTTTCAGGAAGAAATGGTGGGCGGCGAAATTCGGCGGGAGACTATCAACGACGTCTACCGTCAGGCTGCGGCCGATGACCCCAAGTGCTATCTCCACTATACCGAAAAGCAGAACGTATCCGGCGACATTATCGGATATCCCAAGGCCGGAGCGGTGATCGAGGGCCATGAAACCCATACCCGAACCGGGGAGGCCAGTATCAATCTCGGCAATATTCCCGGCCTTGCCAAGCATCTCGGGGTGGACCTTCAGGGGACCATGGTTCGGGTGCCCATCACCCAGGCCGATATCTACGGCTGGTACGACAATGAAATGGGCTCCTATGTCAATCTCCTCGGAGACCGGACCGTTACCATCGCCGAGGATCTATAGCCGTTTTTTTTAGCCGGGTTCTGGAATTCGCGGTTACCGACGGTTCTGAATACGGCGGCTCAGCTCAACGAATTCAGGGATCGTCAAGGTCTCGGCCCTGCGGATCGGGTCGATGTTGGCCGCCTTCAGGGCCGAACGGGCGGTGTCGGGGCGAATCTGCAGATCGCTTCCGGACAGGGCGTTTTTGATATTTTTGCGGCGCTGGCCGAAGGCGGCCTTGATCACCTGAAACAGAAACCTTTCATCCTCGGCCGGGAAGGCCGGGGTCTCACGGAATCGGATCATCAGCACCTCCGAATCGACCTTGGGCCGGGGATAGAAGAGCGGCGCATTCACCCGGGCCAGGAACTCCACGTCCGCACAGTAGCGCAGCATGGCGGTGAGCCGCCCGTAGTCTTTTCCTCCCGGTTCCGCCAGCAGTCGCAGGGCCAGCTCGCGTTGAAACATCATGGCGGCCCTGGCGATTCCTTCTCTGGCATGGATCAAGCGCACCACCACTTGAGACGAAATATTGTAGGGAAGGTTTCCCAGTACCACCAACCGGTCGGGAATCGCCTCTTGCCGAATGAATGCCTTCAGGTCGAACCGGAGGATGTCCTGCTTCAAAACCGCCGCATTGGGGATGCCGTGGGCCAACAGTTCGGTTTCGAGAAGCCCGATCAGCCGGTCGTCGGTTTCCACGGCGTAGATCTTTCGGGCGGCCCGGGCCGCGGGGATGGTGAGGGCCCCGAGTCCGGCGCCGATCTCCAGAACCGTTTCCTCCGGTTTGATCCCGGCCCGGTTCACGATCATATCCGCCGTTGACGGGTCCGCCAGGAAATTCTGGCCCAGCTGTTTTTTGGGCTGCAGATTCCAGGCCTTGAGGAGTGTGCGGGGCGATGTCATGCAGAGGCTTTTATCACGCTGCCTTCGGTTTTTCAATTGGGCTTCTGTGTCAGGCCGGTGAAAATGTCTCATGAGTTCTTTTTCCACCACGGCGACTTGACATTTCTTGGCCGTTTACATAGTCCTGATTCGTATTCATTGGAATAATATTCCGTTAGAAAACAGGAATTGCTTTCAGGGAGGGAAAACCGGATGGCGGACAAACGTCGAAAGTCCGTGAGTTTCAATGCCCTGGTGAGAATGTTTTTGCGGGACTATAACATTCCCACCAAAAAAGACGTGGACCGGCTGATGGCCCGCATGGATCAGTTGGAGCAGCTGATCCGGACCATGGCCCTGGAAAATCAGTCCCCATCGGCATCAAAGGGCGGCGGACGCCGGAAAAACGGGTCGGGCGGCATCACCGCCTCGGATATGGTGGTGGAGGTCATCGCCCAGTTTCCCGAAGGTGTTTCCTTGTCGGATATACAAAATCGAACCGGCTTCGGCGAAAAAAAGCTTCGCAACATCATCTATCGGCTCAATAAAGACGGCAGAATCGACCGCATCCGTCGAGGGGTCTACATGGTTTCCGAGGAGGGGGATTGAACTCCCGGCCAATCATGCGCATTGTATGCCGAACTGTAACCTGCGACCGCCATCCTCAGCCCCCGATGGCATTCGAATTTTTGGCGTCAACCATCGTTTCGATCTATCCTGAATGATTGCGGCCGAAACGGTGATCATGGCCGAATTCTTTGAAACACCTATTAGCTTGTGAGAGGATATATTAATGACCGCATTTGACGATCCCCATAACCCCGCCATCCAGACCGGCAATCGCATCGGGGACTATGAAGTCCGCCGCACCGCCCTGATCGAGACCATCGACGCCTTTTTTTATGAACTGGCGCACCTGCCCACCGGGGCGAAACACATCCATATCAGCAAGGACGATTCCGAAAACACCTTCAGCGTCGCCTATAAAACCGTTCCCTCCGATTCCACCGGGGTGGCCCATATTCTCGAACATACCGCCCTGTGCGGGTCCAAAAAATTTCCGGTCCGTGACCCTTTCTTTTCGATGATCAAGCGAAGCCTCAACACCTTCATGAACGCCTTTACCGCTTCCGACTGGACCATGTATCCCTTCGTGACCCAGAATGAAAAGGATTTCTACAACCTCATGGATGTCTATCTGGACGCCGGTTTCTATCCCATTCTGGACGCCCTCAATTTCAAGCAGGAGGGGCATCGGATGGAACTGGAGGGGGATCAACTGGTCTACAAGGGCGTGGTCTTCAATGAAATGAAGGGGGCCATGTCGTCTCCGGACCAGGTGATGGTCCGCTCTCTGATGAACGCCCTTTATCCGGATACGACCTACGGCAACAACTCCGGCGGTGATCCCAAGGAAATTCCGTCCCTGACCCACGAAGCCCTGCTGGCATTTCACCGGCGCCACTACCACCCCAGCAACTCCTTTTTCTTTACCTATGGGAATCTGCCGCTTCGTCGGCGCCTGGAGATGATTCAGGAAAAGATCCTGGACCATTTTCAGGAGATTGATCCAAATACCGATGTTCCCGGTCAGCCCCGGTGGAGCGAACCCCGGGAGATGACCTACCCCTATCCCCTGGACCCCGGGGAGGACCCGGCCAAAAAATCCCAGGTGGCGGTGGGATGGCTCACCGCCGACATTCGGGACACCTTCGAGGTGCTGGCGCTTTCTTTGCTCGGGGAAATCCTGCTGGGGAATCCGGCATCGCCCCTTCGCCGGGCCCTGATCGAATCGGGGCTGGGTTCGGCCCTGTCCGACGGCTCCGGATTCGACGGTGATAACCGGGACACCTCTTTTTCCTGTGGACTCAAGGATGTGGCGGAATCGGATGCCTCCAAGATCGAAAAGATCATTTTTGATGTCCTGAACCGACTGGTCAAAGACGGGATTCAACCGGATCTTATCGAAGCGGCCATCCATCAGTTGGAGTTCCATCGCAAGGAGGTGTCCAATTCCCCCTATCCTTACGGCATCAAGCTGCTGCTGTCGTTTTCCGGGGGCTGGTTTCACGGGGGTGATCCGTTGCGCATCCTCAATTTCGAATCCGACATTCAGCGGCTTCGAAAGGAGATGGATCAGGGCCCCTTCTTTGAAAACCGGATTCGGAAACATTTTCTGGACAATCCGCACCGGGTGCTCTTCAAGCTGGTGCCGGACACCCGGATGGGCCGCCGGGAAGAGGAGCGGGAAAAAGCGGAGCTGGAGAAAATCAAGTCGGGGCTTTCCGCCGACGAGATCGACCGGATTCAGCGGGATGCCGAAGCCCTTCAGGAACTTCAGGAGTCCGAAGAGAATCTGACGGTGCTGCCCACCCTCGAATTGTCGGATATTCCGCCTTCGGTCAAAAGCGTGGTTCCCGGCGACCCCTGCGGGGATCTGCCGGATACCTGGTGGTTTGAACAGCCCACCTCCGGGATATTTTATTTTACCGCCACCGCCGGCATCGGCACCCTGCCCGAAGGGCTGGTTCCCCTGCTTCCCTTTTTCTGCCATGCCTTCACCAAGGTGGGGACGGCCCGGCGGGATTACATTGAATTGTCCGGATTGCTGGACCTGTACCTGGGCGGCATCGGGGTGTCGACCCATGCCCGCAACCGGTACGACGAAAACGGCTTGTGTATTCCCTTCATCACCTTGAACAGCAAATGTTTAAACCGCAATCAGGAGAAGATGTTCGAGGTCCTTCGGGAACTCCTGTTCGAATTCAGCTTCGCCGATACCCGCCGATTGAAAAATCTTCTGATGGAGTACCGGGCCTCGCTGGAGGCCGGTGTGGTTCGAAGCGGACACAGCCTGGCCATCTCCCTGGCATCGAGAAACTATTCGGTGACCCGCCGACTCAATGAAACCTGGCGGGGGGTGCATCAGCTCAAGACCATTAAATCGATTACCGAGGATGCAAGCGAGCATCGGCTGCGGTCTCTGTCCGAGGATCTGGTCTCCATCGGCCGGCACCTGTTTACCCGAAAAAACCTCAAACTGGCCCTGATCGGGGAGGCTTCGGCCTTGACCGCCGCGGCCCCGCCGGTTCAGTCCATTCTGGATGAACTGAAGGCCGGAGAGGCTGAAGGATACCGGCCCCCGTCTCTGGGCCCCGGTATCGACGGATTGCCCCGGGAAGGATGGGCCACCTCCACCGCGGTCTCCTTTGTGGCCAGCGCCTTTGAAACGGTCCGAATGGGCCATTCGGACGCCCCGGCCCTGGCGGTGATCGGCAAGATGCTCCGCTCCCTGTTTCTTCACCGGGAGATTCGGGAAAAGGGCGGGGCATACGGCGGGTTTTCCATCTACAACCCCGAAGACGGGATCTTCTGCATGGCCTCCTATCGTGATCCCCACATCGTCAATACCCTGAAAGCCTTTACCGGGGCCGCCGATTTCATCCGCTCGGGGGATTACAGCGATGAGGACATCAAGGAGGCGATCCTTCAGGTCTGCTCCGACATCGACCGGCCGGACCCGCCCGGGCAGGCGGCCCGCAAGGCCTTTTACCGGCAGCTGATCGGGCTTACCGACGAAACCCGGGAGCGGTTCAAATCTCAGCTGCTTCAGCTGAACCGGGACCAAATTCAGGCCGCCGCAGGAACGTATTTTGAAGCGGGACCGGACCGGCGCGGGGTGGCGGTGATCTCCAACGAAGACAAACTCAAGGCGGCCAACGGAGAAATGGCGGACACGCCCCTGGCCCTGCACCGCATTTAGACGGAGGGACGACCGAATGCGCATCGTCATCATCGGCGCCGGGGCCATGGGGTCTCTGTTCGGGGCGTTTCTCTCGTCGGCGGCCGAGGTCTGCCTGGTGGATCCCTATGAAGACCATGTGCAGGCCATTGCCGAAAAGGGGCTCACCGTGGAAGAAATCGACGGAACGGCTCGAGCATATCGGTTATCGGCCGTCACCGACCCCGGAGAAATTCAGCCGGGATTCGATCTGGCGATCATCTTCACCAAATCCTATTTGACCGAATCGGCGGCCCGGACCGCTCTTCCCCTTTTGGGGAACAAAGGGAGGGTTCTGACCCTGCAAAACGGGGTGGGCAACCGGGAGATGATTGCCTCGGTGGTTGAAGAAGGCCGGGTGATGGCCGGGGTCACCTCCCACGGCGGCACCCTGCTGGGGCCCGGCCGGATTCGCCACGGCGGTGAAGGGCCCACCCATATCGGCGGCTCAGGTGAAACCACCAGGGCCGTCGTGGCGGTATTCCGGGCCGCGGGGATTGAAACCCGCCGGTCCGAAGATGTGGATTCCCTCCTCTGGGGCAAGTTGATCATCAACGTGGGGATCAACGCCCTGGCCGCCCTCCTTCGGGTCCCCAACGGGGTTCTGGGGAAGATCCCGGAGTGCGAGCCGTTGATGGCCGGGGCGGTGGTCGAGGCAGCTGCGGTGGCCGAAGCGATGGGAATTCACCTGCCCTATGAAAAACCCATGGACCAGGTCAGGGCTGTTTGCGAAAAGACGGCGGCCAACCGGGCCAGCATGCTTCAGGACATTTTGCGGGGGGCCCGCACCGAGGTCGATGTCATCAACGGCGCCGTGGTGCGGGAAGGAAGGGCGGTCGGCATTCCCACCCCGGTCAACCGGTTCCTGTGGGAGACTGTCAAGGCCCTGGAAGCCACATCCGGTGATCGGTGCGGCTGAATTTTATCCCATCGACGGTTTGGAAAGAGAGGAGAACCCATGACAGAGCGGAAGAAGACGACCATTCCCGATATCAAGGCCCGAAAAAAATCCGATACCCCGATCACCATGCTGACCGCCTATGATTATCCCTGGGCCCTGCTGGTGGACCGGGCCGGGATCGACATGATCCTGGTGGGCGATTCTCTGGGAATGGTGGTGCTGGGCTATGAAGACACCATTTCGGTGACCATGGACGAGATGATCCACCACATCAAAGCGGTGACCCGTGCGGTGCGGCATGCCCTGGTGGTGGGGGACATGCCGTTCGGGTCCTACAACGTCTCCGATGAAAAAGCGGTGGAAAACGCCACCCGGATTATGAAAGAGGGCCGAGCCGACTGCGTGAAACTGGAAGGGGGGCTCTGCGTCGCGCCGGTGGTGGAGGCGATCGTACGTGCCGGCATTCCGGTCCAGGGCCATATCGGCCTCACCCCTCAGACCGCCTCGGCTTTGGGCGGGTTCAAGGTGCAGGGCAAGAGCGCCGAAGCGGCCCAGGCCCTGGTGGAGGATGCCCGGGCCCTGGAAAAGGCGGGGTGCTTCTCCCTGGTTCTGGAGGCCATTCCGGCCCCCATCGCCAAAATGGTCACCGATGCGGTCTCCATCCCCACCATCGGCATCGGCGCCGGCATTCACTGCGACGGCCAGGTCCTGGTCTCCCACGACCTGGTGGGCCTGTTCGACCGGTTTGTGCCCAAATTCGTCAGGCAGTACGCCAAAATCAGCGATATTGCAATAGATGCCTTTGCCAAGTTTAAAGAGGATGTGGAAGCCGGGCGATTTCCGGAAGAGGGACACAGTTTTAAAATGAAATCGGGTGAGTTGGAGAAGACGGCATCTAAAACTTTTACTGCCGGCACTTGAACCGGATCAACTCCGGATGATCGGATTCGATCTCCTGCCCCAAACTGATGACGCCCTGGCCGTGAAGGTAGAGTTCTTCCCGGTGGAGAAAAATGGGGTCGGTTTCGTTCATGCGCACGTAGGTGCCGTTGGTGCTTCGGTCGATGAGGGCATAGCGGTTTTTTCGGTATTCGATGACGGCGTGCTGGCGGGAGACGGACGGGGCGTCGATGCGGAGGCGGTTGTGATCCCCCCGGCCCATGGTAAAAGGCGGGTCGGTTTCCAGCACCTCGATTTTGAGATCCCGGTGTCGAAGCACCAGTTTGGCGAAGGAGAGGATTTCTTCCTCCAGCGGCGGCCGGTTCATCACGGTGATGACCGAGATATCGTCGTGCCACAGGATTTCGATGATTTCCAGCGGCTCCGACTTTCCTCTCACCCGCATCCGCCCGAGGTCCCGCCACCCGCCGCAGACATCTTGAGATACCCCCTGGGCGGTTCGGCCGGTGGTGATGATCTGGTCCGCTTTGGCGATGTCCACCATGCGGGAGGCGAGATTGACCGCATCTCCGAACACATCCCCGTTTTCCTGAAGCACATCCCCCTGGTGAAGTCCGATGCGGATGGAGATTTGTGTTGCGGCCAAGTCGGAGTTTTTATGCAACGCATGATGCATTTCGCAGGCCGAAACCACCGCTGATTCCGGATCGGGAAAGGTACACATGATTTCATCCCCGATCGTTTTCACCACGCATCCGCCGTGGGCCCGCGTGATATCCATGAGCGGGGTGAGGGTTTGCGAGACGATTTCCCGGGCCCGAATGTCTCCGCAGGTTTCGAACAGCCGTGTGCTCTGGCAGATATCGGCGAAAAGGACGGTCATGGTGGTTTTTTCATAGGTCATAAGAAACCGCTTTTGTCATCCCGGCGGAGCGGCCGTCCACATGGGTATTTTTCAAAAACGATGGATGCGCACCGGTATTCACCCCTTCTTTTTGGAGCATGGATACAAGGGGAGAAAAACCAATCTGCCCCGTAATTGCATAAAAGTCAATTGCAAATGGCGGAAGGTCCCTCCGTTTTCTCATCAGGTCCTCTTTTGCGAAACCGGTTCTTCAGCGGATTGAGTCGGCTTTCCCGGGTGAAGGGTGGTTAGGCTTCGGATTCGGCCAGAAGCCGCTTCACCAATTCGACCATCTCCTTGGGCAGGGGGTTCCAGGATGCTTTGACGGCATCCCGGCCGTGCCAGGTGAATTCGGCCAGATCGAAGCGTTCCCGGGAATATCGAATGGTATTCTTTTCCGCCGGTTCCGGGTAGTGTTCGATCCACATCATTCGATGGGGATCGATATCGAATTCTTTGACCACATTGCTGGCGATGTGGCTGGCGCAGCTTTTGACCGTCATTTTGGTCGGGGCCCAGTCGGTCTCATCGGGGAGGTCCGAAATGACCACGATAATGGGCTTGAGGTGGGCTACGCCTTTTTCATCTCCTTTCCTCAAATCATATATCCGCAGACGGCATTGACCGCTGCCGAGTTTCAGTTTGCCGCCCCAGCCTTTCCAGGAATAGATGTCGTCGTACAGGATCATGCCCGCTCCTTTTATGAAGGGGTAATTGCGATTCGCCGGATTCAATATGCATTAATGTTCAAAAAATAGGCCGCCCGCGGGCCGGTGTCAAATTTCAATGAAAATCCTTTGGAAAGCGGGAACACCGGACAGGAATCCAATCGGCGAAAATTGGCCTCTTTTCGGTGGATTTTCGACCGCACCGCCCGCATACTTCCGGTCGTGAAACAGAAAGGTTCGAGGAATCAATGGATTCGATCCCTTATGACGTATGGAATGGATTTTGCTTGAATTAAGGGCTTTAAGGAAGGAGGTGAACGAAGGCGTCATGAGGGGCTCAGGGGAATCCGTTTGCCCCGAACATTCAATTCAAACTTACTACGACCAACTTTGAGGAGGAATCGTATGAAACGACGAAAACTGTTTACCGTACTGGCAAGCGTTTGTGCCGTTCTCGTTCTGACCCTGTGTTTTTCCGCCGAATCCCATGCCGCTAAAAAACGGGTTGTCTTCGGCGGCGGTCCCGCCGGTGGTACCTTTCAGGTGGTTGCAAACGCCATTCAGGTTTATAAACCGGTAAAGAATCTCGAAGACATTCGGGTGCTGGCCCAGTCTTCCGGGGGTTCCGTGGAAAACCTTCGAAACGTCAACTCCGGCAAGGTCCAGATGGGCACGGTCTATTCCGGTCATGTCTATCAGGGGTTGCACGGGATGATGAAAAATGATCCCAACAAATATGAAAACGTCAAGGCGGTGGCCTATCTCTACGGCGCACCGGCCCAGTTGGTGGTTCAGGCCGATTCCGGCATTACCTCCACCAAACAGCTGACGGGCAAAAAGGTCGGGGTCGGCAATGCCGGTTCCGGCGCTTTTGCCAACTGTGAGCTTTTCTTCACCCACATGGGCATCTGGGACAAGATTGAACGAAACGCGATGGGCTACAATGATGCCGCCGCCGCATTCGGCAACAATCAGCTGGATTCCTTCTGGCTGTTCACCGCCTTCCCCAGCGGCGCCGTGATTATGGCGGCCCAGACCAACGACATCGCCCTGGTCGGCCTCTGGGAAGACGCCGTTGAATCGGGGTTTATTGAAAAATACCCTTATTTTTCCAAGATCGTCATTCCGGCGGGTACCTACAAAGGCGTGGAAAAGGATGTCAACTCCTTTCAGGATGCGACCCTCTGGGTGGCCAACGCGGACGTCTCCGAGGATGTCGTCTACAAGCTGCTCTCGCTTATCTATACGGAAGAAGGGCTCAAGCACATGGTCGGCCAGAAAAAAACCTTCAAGGAAATGAGCGTTGAAAACGGCCCCAAAGGAATCGTCACCCCCTTCCATCCCGGCGCTGAAAAGTTCTGGAAAGAAAAAGGGGTGTTGGACAAGTAAAGGCGTTTCCATGAAAGCAGGTTCATGACGGATCGCAGGGGACCGGCCGGACAGGGCCGGTCCCCCCATTTTCCTTCCCGACACCCGTCCCCGCGAGGAATGCATGTACAAAAATTTAAAAGGCTTTGAAAAAGTCATCTTTGATGCCCTGTCGGTGTTTCTGGTTCTTTACTACTCCTATTCGGCGGTCATCGAACCGGCCTCGACTCAGTACCATCGAGGGATTTACGTCATCATCACCTATATTCTCATTTTCCTGGCCTACCAGTCCAAATCCAAGATCGGGCGGGTGATCGACTATATCCTGATCCTGCTCTCCATCACCACCATCGGGTACTGGATCATCAATTTCGAAGTCATCAACTATCGAACCGGCATCGAAACCCCCCTGGACCAGGCGGTCGCCGTGGTCGGCGTTCTGGTAGGGATCGAATTGGCCCGGCGGGTGGTCGGAAGCGTTTTCGTGATTCTCGGGGTTCTCTTGCTGCTGTATGGGGTCTACGGGCCTTACCTTCCCGAGTTGTTCGCCCATGCCGGCGACACCCTCAAGGGGCTGTGCACCAGTATCTTCTACCGAAGCGACGGTGTGTTCGGGATTATGGCCAATGTCCTGGCCACCTATGTGGTGCTCTTCGTGCTCTTCGGCGCATTCCTGGAAAACTGCGGGGCCCAGAAATTCTTTATCGATTTTCCATTGGCTGCGGTGGGACACAAAATCGGCGGGCCGGGCAAGGTCTCGGTCATCGCCTCGGGGCTTTTCGGCTCTATTTCGGGAAGCGCCATCGCCAATACCGTTTCCACCGGCGCCTTTACCATCCCCATGATGAAAAAGGCCGGATTCAAACCCCACATCGCGGGGGGCATCGAGCCGGCGGCCTCCATCGGCGGTATGTTCATGCCCCCGATCATGGGCGCCGGCGGGTTCATCATGGCCGAGTTGACCGGGCTGCCTTACTCCCGAATCATGCTGGTGGCCATTTTTCCGGCCCTGATGTATTTTTTCAGCGTCTTCGTCATGGTCCATTATGAAGCCAAAATGCACGGCGTGGTGGGGGAACGATCCGGACTAGACCCCATGCATATCCTGAAAACCGAATGGCTGTATACCATGCCGCTGATCATTATTACCATTTTCATGCTCACCGGATATTCCCCCGGCTATTCGGCCATCCTCGGTCTGGCGACCTGCATCGCGGTCAGTTTCAAAGAAAAGGAAAACCGCATCGACCCCACCCTGGCGGTGATCATGGGGGTCATTTTCATCGCCAACATGCTCTTTCTGGTGACCGGCAAAGGGGTCAAAATGGGATGGTGGGAGGCGGATGTCGTGCAAAGCCTTCGGGGCCTTCTGACCGGCACGCGGCTGATCTTTGTCGGTGTGATCTGCGCTCTTATTCTGAACTGGTTCCGCAGGGTCCCCATGTCGGAAACCCGAACCGAGTTGATGCGATTCGTCGAAACCTCCCGAAAGGGCGCCGAGTCCAGCCTCAAGATCGGGGCCACGGTCGGGGTCATCGGCATCATCATCGGGGTGCTGACCTTCAGCGGTCTGGTGCTCACCTTCGCCGATATCGTCATCGAACTGGCCGGCGGATCACTGATACTGACGATCCTGCTGATCGCCCTGGCCTCCCTGGTGCTGGGGATGGGGGTCCCGGTCACTGCGGCCTATCTGATCACCGCGGTGGTGGCGGTGCCGGCCCTGACCTATTTAGGGGTCAACGAAATCGCGGCCCATATGATCGTCTACTGGCTTTCCCAGGACTCCAACATCACCCCGCCGGTCTGCATCGCCGCTTTTGCGGGCGCCACCATTGCCGGGGCCAACATGTGGAAGACCGCCTTTTCCGCCTTTAAATTCGCAAAATTTCTCTATCTGGGTCCGTTCCTCTTCGGGTATGTGCCGGCCTTTTCGCTGGACGGCAGCCCCTGGGATATTGCAAAGGCGTTTGTTCTGATCATCATCGGCACCTATATTTATGCCTACCTGCTGAGCGGGATCTGGATCAAGAATATACGGAACCGGCTGCGGAGCGCACCGGCCGGCTGATCCGGAACCGGAATTGAGAAACGGGGTATGCCGCGAATGCGGAAAAGCGGCCGCGTGAATCCCATGCCAAAAAAGGAATCACAAGTGAGGGACAAGTGAGGAAATAGAACCATGATATTGCCGAAAATCGAGATCAAACGAATTCTCTATGCCACCGACCTTTCCGAAAGCGCAAGAAACGCCCTGGCCTATGCGGTCAGTCTGGCCGATACCTACCGGGCGGAGCTGACCATTCTTCATGTACTCAATGATGATCCCCGAATGAACGCCGCGATTATGGGGTTTGTCGATGAGGACAAATGGGAGGCGATTCGGGACCGAAACGCTCAGGATGCGCGGACCGCCTTGATCGGAAAACGGCGGGAAAATCTGGAAATGCGGGAGGTGATGGAGTATTTCACCGAGACCATGAAGGAGGACATCGGGGAGCGCCACGTGACCATGGATGAAACCGTGATCGTTCGCGGAAACCCGGTGGACAAGATCGTATCGGTGGCGAACGAGCATAACAGCGACCTCATCGTCATGGGCTCCTACGGGCACGGGGGCATCACCGGCGCCATCATGGGGTCCACCGCCCAGAAGGTACTCCGTCGGTCGAAAAAGCCGGTACTGGTGGTCCACCTGCCTGAAGAAGCATAAGGCTGCAACCGCACCCGGCTCCCGCTCGGCGTAATCTTCACCGCTGCCGAGCGGGGTCGGTCACACCATTTCTTATACTGATTCTCTACAGATCTTCGGGGAGTTCGCAGGCGTCGGACTCCCCTTTTTTGGTCTCCACCAGATGGGCCGCCGCCAGAGCGGCGGTGCAGCCGTCGGCCGCCGAGACCACGATCTGTCGGGCGTACTTCTCCCGAAGGTCTCCGATGACGAAAATGCCGGGAATCTGGGTTTCGCACTTGTCGTCGGTGACCACATATCCGTCGGCGTTGTGCTTGATCCCCGCCGGAACCAGCTGGTTGCTGGGCACGAACCCGATGAAAACGAACACCCCGTCGGTGGCCAGGTCCCGGGGGTCTCCGGTCTGGGTGTCCTGAAGCGCCACCGCATTCACCCCGCTCTCATCCGCCTTGATTTCGGTCACGATGGTGTTCCAGAGGATTTCAATCTTGCACTCGGATTTGATTCGCTGCTGAAGGATCATGCTGGCCCGCAGGGCGTCCCGGCGATGGGCCAGGTAGACCTGCTTGGCGATTTTGGACAGGTAGAGCGCCTCTTCGGCCGCACTGTCTCCGCCGCCCACCACCACCACGGTCTTGTTTCTGAAAAAGAAGCCGTCGCATACCGCGCAGTAGGAGACCCCTTTTCCGTAATACTTGTCTTCGCCCGGTATCTTCAGTTTGCGGGGGCTGCCCCCGGTAGCGAGGATCACCGCGTGGGATTTGAGGATGCTTCCCCCGGCCAGCTTGACGGTGTGATGCTCCAGACCCGGCTCTACCGCGGTCACTTCATCGGAGAGCATTTCCAGGCCGTAAGACTGGGCATGCTGGGAAAATTTCATGGACAGTTCCGACCCGCTGATTTTTTCAAACCCGGGATAGTTTTCGACCTCATCCGACAGGGCCACCTGCCCGCCGGGGACCCCCATTTCCACCAGTACTGTTTTGAGGGCGGCCCGCATGGCGTAGATGGCGGCGCTCAAGCCGCCGGGTCCGCCGCCGACGATGATCACGTCATAGGTGTTGTTGTCCGACATAGTCTCCTCCCTGAGGGATATCTGGGATATCTGGGATATCTGGGATATCTGGGATATCTGGTTGTGCCGGGTTGAACCTTCCCCGGTGGTCGTCGAGCCGGCCTCGGTAGCGAAAGGAACCTGACAACAGGTGAATTTCTGATTCCGATATTCCGGCATTCCGGACCATGTTCATGTTCTTAATATGGAACTTTTCTTTTAGAATTTCAATATTATGATTTCGGTGACCTCTCATTTTCGATTCGTTTCGAGGATGGATCTCGATCGAAACCTCCGACCGTCCGAATGCATGGGTTCGGATCAGATCCATCGCCGCATTCAGAAATCGCCGGCAGTGGACCAGATGGCCGAAGGCCGGATGGTAGGGACCCGCTAGAAGGGCGGCCCCGGGTTGAAGGTCGGCATCGGCCTGAAGACCCATCCGAATGACCGGAATTCCATTCCTGGAAAATAAATCAAAAAGATCGGCCACCACCGAGACCGTTTCATCAAGAGACCAGGGGCGATAGCGCCCCGACCGATACCACCGGGCCAGAGGGCTTCCCCGAAGCACTACGGTGGGGTAGATGCGGACGAAATCGGGCCGAAGCGCGGCGATGCGCCGGCCGGTCTCCATGGCGGTGTTGTTGCTGTCTTCGGGAAGCCCGACCATCATCTGGAGTCCGATTCGAACCCCCCGGTCCTGAAGAAGGCTTACCGCCTCTCGGGAATCCCCGGCGGTATGGCCCCGCCGAGACCGGGAAAGAACGCTGTCCGACATGGATTGGACCCCCAGTTCCACATCGGTTACCGGAAAAGGCGTCAACAGGTTCAGGCTTCCGGAATGAACGGTATCCGGTCGAGTGGAAAAACGCAGGCTTTCCGCTCGCCCGGTGCGGATAAATTCGGCTGCTTCACTCAGCAGGAATTCAATTCGGGAGGGAGCCAGGCCCAGAAAATTGCCGCCGTAAAAAGAGATCTGGGCAGGTCGCCGGTGGGATCCCCCATAGGCCAGGAACCGCTCGATGTGGTCCCGAAGCCGTTCCGATGACGGAAGACCGAGTGCGCTCCGGGTAATAGCGGTCTGATTGCAGAAGACGCATCGCTGGGGGCATCCGGCATGGGGAATGAATACCGGAACGATAAAGGGGGTGATCCGTTTATGGCCGTTCCAGACGTTCAAGGGCATTCCTGGCAGCATCTTGCTCCGCCGTCTTTTTGCTTTTGCCGATCCCTTCCGCTTCGATCCCGAGGGCCTGAAGGCGGACGGTGAAGGTTTTGTCATGATCGGGACCCGATTCTTCGACCACCTCATAGGTGGGTACCCCGTGTCGGCCGACCTGAACCCGTTCCTGAAGCTTGCTTTTGTAATCGAAGGCGAAAGCGGTGGACGGGAAACTGGAAACCAGGGTCGAAAACCGGTCCCCAACGAATTCGAATGCGGCTTTAAATCCGCCGTCCAGGTAAACGGCCGCAATGACCGCCTCCAGGGCATTGGCCAGGATGGATTGCTTTTCCCTGCCGCCGGAGAGAATTTCTCCCTTTCCCATGTGAAGATGCCGGCCCAAATCCAACTGTCTGGCGATTTCGGATAGCTGGATTTCATTGACCAGGGTGGCCCGCATTCTGGAGAGGTCCCCTTCCGGAACCCGGGTGTGGTGGATCATGAGCAGATGGCTCACCGCCAGATTCAGGACCGCATCCCCCAGAAATTCCAGACGTTCATTGCTGTTGACTCCGGACTCGGGATGTTCGTTGACAAAGGAGCTGTGGCGGCATGCCTCCGCCAGCAGGGTTTCATCCGAGAAATCATAGGAGAGTTTGCGTTGCAGTTCGGAAAATTCCATAAGGGTTTTCATCTTCGGCAGCGTCGGATCAGTTGTTCATACACGATGAAAGGGACCCGGAATCCTTCCCTGCCGCCCATCGGAATGTCGGGTTTGATGGCGCCGTGAAAATCGGTCCCTCCGGTGAGGATGAGATCGTATCGCCGGGCGATATCGCCGAAGGATCGGGTTTGGGAGGCCGAATGCTCGGGATAATAGACCTCGATGCCCTCGATCCCCATTTCCTTGAGCATCGCGATCATGCGGTCGAAAGGAACATCCGTTTCGGGTTTCAGCAGGCCCGGATGGGCCAGCACCGGAATGCCCCCGGCGCCGCGAATCAGTCTGATGGCGTCTTCACAGGGGATTCGGTATTTATCCACATAGGCCGGCCCCCGGGTCCCGATGTAGCGGTCGAAGGCCTCGTCGATGGAGGCGACAAACCCTTTTTGGAGCATCACCCGGGCGAAATGGGGCCGGCCGATCTGTGCATCCCCCACCGAGGCGGTTACCTCTTGAAGCGTAATGGCCAGACCCATATCCTGCAGTCGTTCGATGATTCGGGGGTTTCGATTCTTTCGCGCCTCCTGAAGCACCGCCAGGGTGCGGTTCAGGGAGGGATCATCCAGGTGAATGCCGTATCCGAGGATGTGGAAGCTGCCCGGGCATCGATAAAAGGGCGGTGATTCGGCGCTGATTTCGATGCCGGTCAGGATCTTCACCGAAGACCGGGAGGCCATCTCCAGGGATGCTTTGGCGCCGTCGATGGTGTCGTGATCGGTGATGGCGATCGCTTCCAGGCGAAGCACTTGGGCCTGGTGAACGATTTCGGCTGGGGAGAAGGTCCCGTCCGAGGCGTTGGAATGGATGTGAAGGTCTATTTTTCCAAGGCTTTCAGAGCCCAAGGGCCTTCTCCATCGCCTCTTCCTTGGTCTTGCATTCGATGCACTGGGTGGTCACCGGCCGGGCCTTGAGTCTGGCCACAGAGATGTCTTCCCCGCAGGTTTCGCAGATCCCGAAGGTGCCGTCTTCAATCCGCTCCAGGGTGGTTTTGATCTTTTTGATGAGCTTGTTTTCACGATCACGAATGCGAAGCAGAAAATTCCGATCGGTTTCCAGAGAAGCCCGATCCGTGGGGTCCGGAAAATGTTCTTTATGGTGGGTCATTCCGGAAACGGTATCATCTGCATGGCTCAAGAGTTCCTGCAGCCGCTCTGAAAGCAGTATCCTGAAATATTCGATGTCTTCTTGTTTCATGGCGAGACCTTTGCATTGAACGTGTGGATATTACAAAATGCTCACAATAACAAAACAGAATATCAGAAGTACGATTCCATGTAAACAAGAAAAACTGCCGGGTGGATGGCAAGCCACCGAACGATGAATGTGCGGCTTCGGTGACTGACGGTTTTGATACACTTATCCCCCGGCCGCCGCGAAAATATGGTACCCCTTTAAAATTTCCAGGGCCCGCATAACCTGTTGGTCGTCCTGAAGATTTTCTTTGCTCAAGGGGCCGTACTGGTTTTCGGATCTGCGCCGCTTTTTGGATTTTTTTCCAGAGGATTCGGGTGCTTTCGAATCCGCTTCATCCTCCAAAAGGGGCAGGGCTTCCAGATGGTTCCGAAGGTCTTTTTCTTTGAGCATCTCCATTTCCGCTTCCTCGGTTTCTTCCATGTATCGGTGCTTGACCAGGATGTCGGGAACGATGCCTTGGGCTTGAATCGATCGCCCCTCCGGGGTGTAATAACGGGCGATGGTGTATTTGAGGCCGTATCCGTCGCGCAGGGTTTCCCAGGTCTGAACCGAGCCTTTCCCGAAGGAGGTGGTGCCCAGAATGACCGCCCGTTTATGGTCCTGAAGCGCCCCGGACACGATTTCCGAAGCGCTGGCACTGCCGCCGTTGATCAGCACCACCATGGGAAACCGGTTGCCGTCTTGGTCGGGACTGGCCTTGTACACCTTGGTGTGCCTTTCCTGGCGGCCCTTGATGGAGACGATGTCTCCCTCCTGAAGAAAGGTGTCGGATACCTCGATGGCCTGATCCAGTAAGCCGCCGGGGTTGTCTCGAAGATCCAGCACCAGACCTTTTATGGCGCCGTTCTTTTTCAGGTCGGCCAACGCCTTTTGAAGATCATCCGTGGTGCTTTCCTGAAAGTTGGTGATGCGGATATATCCGTATCCCGGCTGAAGGGCCATGTGCTTGACGCTGTCGATAGGAATGATATCCCGCACCAGGGTAAACTCGATCGGATCCGCTTCCCCCTGCCGAAGCACGGTGATCGTCACCGGTGCGCCTTTGGGTCCCCGCATCTTTTTGACCGCCTCCCACAGCATCAGGTCTTTGGTGGTTTCTCCGTCCACCTCGATGATGATGTCGCCGGCTTCTACGCCGGCTTTCTGGGCCGGGGTTCCTTCGATGGGCGCGATCACCGTCAAGAGTTCTTTTTCCATGGTAATCACGATTCCGATGCCGCCGAATTCCCCCTGGGTATCGATTCGAAGCTCTTCAACCGCTTCGGGGGGCATCAGTTGGGAATGGGGATCCAGGCTTCCGACCATTCCCTGAATCGCTCTCTGAATCAGATCCTTGGTTTCCACCGGGTCCACATAATTTCGCTCTATCAGTTGGACCACCTCGGCAAATATCTTCAACCCGTCGTCGGTTCGCATATCCCCGGCCGAAAGGCTTCGGTAAAACCCCGATCCGACGATGCCGCAGACCACCGCGGCGATGATTGCCAGAGACAGGGTCAGTTTGCTGTAGCCGTCATTTTTGATAAACATGAATCGTACTCCTTTGATCAATGGTCAGCTGATCCGTCTGTAAGCCGAAAAGGTTTCCTCTGAAGGATCATGCAAAACGCAGGTAAGCGTGGGCAAGAAGGTGATTTCTTCTTCACGGAGCGCATATCACCCGAAGGTATGAACCAGGTGAGAGGCCGGCACGATTTCGACCCGCTGTAAAAGTCTCGGAAGCTCCTTTTTCAGCACCGCATAGGTGACCGGGTGCGGGTGGCCGATGGCGACGGCTCCCCCATAGATCTCCGCCAGCCGGATCAGCCGATTGATCTGGCTTCGGACCTTCACCGGGTCCTGTGAATGGTCGAGGAAGACATCCCGGCGGGCGAACGGAATCCGCATCAGGCGAGCCGACGGCAGACAGGCGCTGTCCGGGGTGGTGTAGCTGTCGATGAAAAACAGGCGCCGTTCCTTGAGAACCGAAAAAATGCGGTACATATCCGCAAATCGGGCGGTCATTCGGGAGCCCATGTGATTGTTCACCCCCGTCGCCTCGGGCATCTCGTCGAGATGCGCTTCAAGCAGGTCGAGAAGTCGATTCGGGTGCATATGGGTCATCAGCGCGTCGGGGCCCGGATCGATGTTCGGATACTCGATCGGTTCCATGGGAAGATGAAGCATCAGCTCCCGTCCCAGGGATTCGATCTTCGAAATGAGCGCTTTCCGGTGAGGGCTGTGGGGAAGAACGGAAAAGGTGAGCGCTGCATCCAGGGTCAGCAGATTTTCAACGATCTTTCGATCATATCCCACGTCATCAATGATGATCGCCACCCGAGGGGTGCCGTCGTACTTTCGAGTCGCTCCCCGGAGGATCTTTTTGGAAGGCATCAGGATTTCGGGCGAATAGACTTCGTAGACGGGCCTTCCCCGGTCCGGAGGAATGGTGTCGACCTCGGTTCGATAGCCGACCGTCCGGTCCGATGAGCACCCGACCGCGGCCAGGAGCACCCACAGGAAAAGCCCGGCTGCCCCGGTCCATGCGGATCGGGCGGCCGAACCGGTTCTTATATGCGATGGGAGCGGGATATGCATCGCTCTTCAATCGGCCTGCCGGAGGCTCAGGCCGAAAAAATCATCCCCGCGCATCCGAAAAAATCTGATAACCCCGAAGAATTTCCAGGGCCCGCATCACCTGATTGTCCGATTCGAGATTTTCCATGGTCAAGGGGCCATACCGGTTCTGGGATCTCCGCTTACGTTCTTTTCGGCGGTTCGATTGGCCTTCGGAGGATTCGACGTCCTCTTCCTCTTCGGCCCCGTCCTCTTCTTCAATCAGGGGCAGGGCGTCCAGGTGGTTTCTCAGGTCTTTTTCCTTGAGCAGTCGAACCGGTTCTTCCTCTTCATCCTCCACATACCGGTGTTTGACGATAATATCGGGGACGATGCCTTCGGCCTGAATGGAGCGTCCGCTGGGGGTATAATAGCGCGCGATGGTGAACTTCAGGCCGTATCCGTCCCGCAGGCTCTCTACCGTCTGAACCGAGCCCTTGCCGAAGGAGGTGGTCCCCAATATAACCGCCCGCTTGTGGTCCTGAAGCGCTCCGGAAACAATTTCCGAGGCGCTGGCGCTGCCGCCGTTGATCAGCACGACCATGGGGAACCGAGCGTCATCCCGGTCGGCATGGGCCTTGAATATCTTGGTGTGTCGTTTCTGGCGGCCCTTGATGGAGACGATGTCGCCGTCCTGAAGAAATGCGTCGGACACACTGATGGCCTGGTCCAGCAGACCGCCCGGATTGTCCCGAAGATCGAGCACCAGGCCCTTCAAGGGGGTGTCGCCCTTTTTCAGCTTCGACAGAGCCGCCCGAAGATCGTCGGTGGTGGTTTCCTGAAAATTGGTGATGCGGATATAGCCGTACCCCGGTTGAAGGGGAAGGTATTTGACGCTCTCGATGGGGATGATATCCCGCACCAGGGTAAATTCGATGGGCTCGGCTTCTCCTTGCCGCAGCACCGTAATGACCACCGGCTCTCCTTTGGGGCCCCGCATCTTTTTGACCGCCTCCCACAGCATCATGTCTTTGGTGGTTTCTCCGTCCACCTCGATGATAACGTCGCCGGCTTCCACCCCGGCTTCCTGGGCCGGGGTCCCCTCGATGGGGGCGATCACCGTGAGCAGCCCTTTTTCCATGGTGATCACGATGCCGATGCCGCCGAACTCGCCTTTGGTGTCGATGCGAAGCTCTTCATGGGCCTCGGGCGGCAGCAGCTGGGAGTGAGGGTCGAGGCTGCCGACCATCCCCTGAATCGCTTTTTGAATCAGATCCTTGGTATCCACCGGGTCGACATAGTTTTTTTCCACCAGGTCGATGACGTCGGCGAATATTTTCAGGCCCTCATAGGTTTCTTCCTCGCTGGCCGACAAGCTGTGGTAAAACCCGGAACCGATGATTCCGCACAGGGCGGCGGCGATGATCGCCAGAAAAAATGTCAGTCTCGTGTATCCGTCGGTTTTGTGAAACATTCAATAAACTCCTTTTATCCTTTTTTGAGCCATTCCAGCGGGTCTACCGGCTTTCCGTGGTGTCGCACCTCGAAATGGAGCCCCGGGCCGGAAATCGAGCCGGTGTCTCCCACGCTTGCAATGGTTTCTCCGGTTTTCACCGGCTCACCTTTGGATTTGAACAGTTCTTCGGCATGGGCATAGAGGGTATAGTAATGGTTCCCATGATCGATGATAATCATATTTCCGTATCCTTTGAACCAATCGGAAAAGATGACCTCTCCGGGCGCAACCGAATGAATCGGTTTTCCCCTGTCCGCCGCGATTTGAATGCCGCTCTGAAAATTGAGGGTATCGAATTCGGTGTTTTTGTATGGTCCGAAAAGTGAAGTTATTTTACCCCTTACCGGCATATTAAGCAAGCCTTTTAACGCGGCGAACGGACCCTCTGCAGTCCCCGTCGGTTCTTTCGGCCGGTGTTCCTGCCGGAGTGCTTTGAGCTTTTGATCCAGCTTGTCGGCCGATCGCTTGAGGGCGAACAGAGAGGCCCGGGCCAAGGACTTCCGGGTGCGGATTCGCTCCAGCAAGGCCGCCCGCCCGGTCTTTTGCCGGGTCAGCTCCTGCATTTGGCCGTCGTATTCCGATTGGAGCCGGTTTCGTGCCTCTTTTTTTTGGCGAAGGTGTTCGGCCGTGTCCTGAAGCTCGGCCTGCTGTTTTTTGAGTCTTGACAGCAGCTGTTCATCATGGGTCAGAATTCGTTCCAGGGCGTTTTTACGCTGGAAAAAATCATTCATGGAGTCGGCCCCGGCCAGGATATGAATCTTGCCCAGGCTGTTCAACTTATAGAGTCCGACCACCCGCCGGGAGGCCACCCGCTCGGTCTGACCGATCTGCTCCGCCAGCGCCTGGAGCCGGGTTTCGGTCGTTTCAATCTGGGTCGACAGGTCCGATAGTTCCTTTTCGGATGCGGAAATCTGTTTTCGAACCCGGTTCAGGAATTTGTTTATTTCATTGAGGCGCTCGACCGTCTCCAACTCCTCCCGGGTGAATTGACGGACCTCTTTTTGCCGGGTCTCGATCTTGTCCTTGACCGCGGAGGCCTCCTGCTCGATCCGTTCCTTCTCCGATGCCGATGGTTCCTCCGGCGGGGTTTCCGACAGGGCGCATCGGCCGTCGGCAAAAAAAATAATGATCCCGACCGCCAGGGCCGAAATCAGGTCCTTAAAAATTGTCTGAGAGAAATAAAACATCCCAACCATCCGACAAACATGCTTCCCAGAAGAATTCCCATGGAGATTCGAAAAGGCAGAAATATCAACTGAAAGGAGACCGTCGAAAACTCCGCCGCTACACTGGCCGCAATAAACCGGTAAAAAAAATAGAGGGTGGTGATTCCGAGGAGCCCCCCGAGGATTCCCATAATCAAATTCTGAATATAAAAGGGGTCTTTGACAAACCCTTCGGACGCCCCCACCAGACGCATGATCTCCACCTCGTCCCGCCGGGAGTAAAGCACCAGGCGGACGGTATTGGCCACAAAAAAAACGGCGGCTCCGAAAAACAGCCCCCCCAGGGCATATCCGCCCACCCGGATCAGGTTCAGCACATGGATAAACCGACCCACCCACTGCTGACCGTATTCGACCTCTTCCACCCCTTTGAGGGCCTCGATTTCTCGGGCGACGGGCTCGATGTTCCGCCACCCGCGGGCCGTGATGTCCATGCGGACTTCAAAGGATTCCGGAAGCGGATTTTCCCGAAGGCCATCCAACAGCGAGGATTGGCGTTCGAGCTGGTTACGGAATCGGTCCATGGCGCGGGATTTGGAGATGAACTCCGCCTCTCGAACCCCGGGCAGGGATTCGATGCGGGATTTCATACGGTCGACAGACTCGGGTTGGACCCCCGCCTTCAGGTATACCATGATCCGCATGTCGGCGATCCAGTGGCGCAGAAACCCGTCGGCATTCACGAAAAAAAGCATAAAAGCGCTGAAAATCAAGACCGACAGGGCGATCGTGATCACCGTCACCGTATTTAAGAGCAGATTGGCCCGAAGGTCCCGAACCGCTTTCTGAAAATAGAGAATCATGAAGCCCTGGTGGGGAGATGGGCGGCGGCATCCACATGGCCTTCCTTGAGCAGGATCACGCGACCGCCGGTGCTGCGGATCAGTTCGGTGTCATGGGTGGCGATCATTACCGTGGCCCCGCGTTGATGATATTGCTTCAGCAGGTTGAGAATGATTTCCGCGGAATCATAGTCCAGGCTGCTGGTGGGTTCGTCCGCCACGATGATCTTGGGATCGCCGGCGATGGCCCGGGCCACCGCTACCCGCTGCTGTTCCCCGCCGGAGAGGCTGGGAGGAAGTGCTCGCCACCGGTCCTCCATTCCCACCGTTCTCAGCAGGCTCATGACCGTTTTGCGGATCAACTGGCGTCTGGTTCCCACCGCTTCCACCACCAGGGCGATGTTGTCGAAGACGGACCGGCTCGGGATCAACCGATAATCCTGAAAAATGATGCCGAATTTGCGCCGAAGAAGCGGAACCCGCCGGCGGGCGATTCGAGAGAGATTCAGCCCGTCCACCACGATCTGACCGGTGGTTGCGGTTTCTCCCATGTACAGCAGCCGAAGCAGGGTGGTCTTGCCCGCACCGCTGGGCCCGCTGACGAATATGAACTCATTGTCGGCGACCTCCAGGGAAATATCGACCAAGGCCGCTTTGGCGCTGTAACGCTTGGAAACATGGAACATCTGAATGATGGCGCTGGGTTTTTCGAAGACTTCCAAAGGGATGTCGCTCCTGAGTCCGCGCCCGAGTGGTAACCCGAGTGGTAACCCGCCTGAGTTAAAAATTGACCTCGCCGGTTTTTATTGGTATGGGAAACCGATGTGTGCGGGGAGTGCCGTCTCCGGTTTTCCTTGCCCAAAGCCTCCACTGAATCCCATTACCCATGCTTCTTCCATACCAGTGGAGGCTTTTTTATCTGAAGATCGCTTTAAAATCAAGTGCTTCTTCTGAAGGTTCCGTTTCCCGGCCGGAACCTTATGAGTCCGCACGGGCCGGGAAAGAACGGCGCCGGACCGGATCCCCGCCGGATAAAAGGTGAACAATAAAATGGTATATGACCTGGAATCAGAGCTGAAACCCGAATTGATCGCCATGCTGTGCGACAAATCCTTCAAATACACCCCCGAGCCCTCCTTTAAGCTGGTCTCCGGCCGAATGAGCCGGTTTTACGTCAACTGCAAACCGACCACCCTGAGCCCTCGGGGCATGTATCTGGCCGGGCACCTGGTATTCGAGGCGATTCGAGACGCGGATGTAAGCGGGGTAGGGGGGCTGACCTTCGGGGCCGATCCCATCGCGGTGGCCGCGGCATTCGCCTCCGAGCTGAAGAAGCGGCCGGTGAAGGCGTTTTCCATTCGAAAGACGAAAAAAGACCACGGTATCGTCAAGTGGATCGAGGGGGATATGACGCCTGAAGAGCGGGTGGCGATTATCGATGATGTAGCCACCACCGGCGGGTCCACGATTCAGGCGATCGAACGGGCCCGGGCCGAGGGCTTGAATGTGGTCAAAGCGGTCATTCTGGTGGATCGGCAGGAGGGCGGAATCGACAACATCCGGAACCATGTGGAGGAGGTCACCGCCGTGATTACCCGGGACGAACTGTTGAATCGGTGGTCTGAAACGGGCGGGGCGGTTTAGGATGGGTGGTGTGTACTAATCGGGTATGTAGGCCGCGCATGCGTCATCCGATTCCCACGCCGTCACCCGGGTCACCCGGATTCCCGGTTCGGTGATCCGTTTTTCCAATTCCCTGCCGACATACCAGGCGATATGCTCCGATGACGGGGGCGCGCCGTCCCTGAAATACTCGAGTTCGTTCAAGAACTTGTGGTCGAGGGTTTTCATGATGTCGGCCACATGGGTTTTGATGTCGCCGAAGTCCATCAGCACCCCGGCCGCATTCAGTTGATCTCCCCCCACATATACCTCGATCTTCCAGTTGTGGCCGTGAAGGTTTTCACATTTTTCCCCCACCATTTTGAGTTGATGGGCCGCGGCGAACCGGGTCGTCACTTTCAGTTCAAACATAATCCGTATCCGTTCTCAGCCGCCCGGGTTATTGAGCAGCTCTCGACTGGTTTCCGCCCTTGAACATGTTCTTCAGTTTGGTGCTGAACTTTTTGGATTCGAGGCTGGCGAATTCCTTGAGCAGGCTCTCCTGCTTTTTGGAGAGATGGGTGGGGGTTTTGACGCTCACCTGTATAATCTGGTCTCCCCGTCTGCCAAACCGAAGCGAGGGGATGCCTTCTCCGTGAAACCGGAAAATATCTCCTGGCTGGGTTCCCTTGGGGATTTCAAGGGTCTTTTCACCATTCAGTGTCGGCACCTCGATTTCATCCCCCAAGGCTGCCTGAACGAAGCTGATGGGTACCTGGCAGATGACGTTGTCTCCGTCCCGCTGAAAATAGTCGTGGGGCTTGACGTGAATAAAAACATAGAGGTCCCCTGAAGGGCCGCCGTTTCCCCCGGGTTCGCCTTCTCCGGTGAGCCGAAGCCGGGAACCGGTATCGACCCCGCCGGGAATTTTGACCGCCACCTTCTTCTTGGCCTTGATTTTACCGGCCCCCCGGCAAGCGGTGCAGGGGTTGGGAATGTATTTGCCCGTGCCGCGGCAGTGAGGGCAGGCGGTGCGAACCGTAAAAAATCCCTGGGAACGGGAGATCTGACCGGCGCCGCCGCATTGAGAGCAGGTCTCCGGCTGTGTGCCCGGGGCGCAGCCGCTTCCGTTGCAATCCGAGCAGGTCTCCAGTTTTTCGACATCGATGTGGGTTTCGGCGCCGAAGGCGGCCTCTAAGAAATTGAGCTGCATGTCATACCGAAGATCCGCCCCGCGCTGGGTCCTGGCCCGGCCTCGTCGGCCCCCGAAACCGAAAAAATCTTCAAATATGTCGCCGAAGCTTGAAAAAATGTCGTCGAAACCACCGAAATTGGAAGAGAAACCGGAGCCCTCGAGCCCGGCGTGGCCGAACTGATCATAAATGCTTCGCTTTTGGGGATCGCGAAGTACATCATAGGCCTCGGCGGCCTCTCTGAATTTTTCTTCGGCCGATTGATCCCCCGGGTTTCGGTCCGGATGAAACTGCATTGCGAGTTTTCGGTATTTCGCCTTGATTTCACGGTCATTCGCGTCGCGGCTCAGCCCGAGTGTTTCGTAGTAACATCTATTGGTTGTCATGAATGGCCCCTACCTCACTCCTCTGAAATGGAAATTGGAAATGGCAATACTTTTTGAAAAAAACCGAATTGAAATTTGGGTTTAAAATAAGGCTGAAATCAGGCTTGTCAACGCGATTCAGCGGTCGGAAGGACGCGCTCGCGTGTATCCATCATCCCATGATCGGACGTCGTATCAAGGTGTCGTTGGACCATCGCTTGTCGTCCCGATAGGGATACCGAATGTTGTAATGCAAGCCCCGACTTTCCTTGCGGTGAAGGGCGCTTTTAATGATGAGCTCGGCCACCATGGCGATGTTGCGCAGTTCCACCAGATCCGGGGAAACCTTGAAGTCCCAGTAGTATTCCTGGATTTCGCTCTGGATGATTTTGATCCGCCGCCGGGCCCGGGCCAGGCGCTTGTCGGAGCGGACAATGCCCACGTAGTTCCACATGCACCGGCGGATTTCGTCCCAGTTATGGGTCACGATAATGGCCTCGTCGCTGTCGGAGGTACCCACCTCGTCCCACAGCGGAAGATCGGGAAGGTCCTCCGTCTTCAGGAGCTTCAGCTCGTCGGCTGCTTCCCGGGCCGCCTCATGTGCGTACACCAGGGCCTCCAGAAGCGAGTTGCTGGCCAGCCGGTTGGCCCCGTGAAGGCCGGTGCAGGCGGTTTCGCCGATGGCGTAAAGCCGATGCACGTCGGTTCGCCCGGCCAGATCGGTAGCCACCCCGCCGCACATGTAGTGGGCGGCCGGCACCACCGGAATCGGCTCCCGGGTCATGTCGATTCCGAATGAGAGGCATTTTTCATGGAGGTTGGGGAACCTCTTTCGAATGTAATCCGGGGAACGCATGGATATGTCCAGAAAAACCGAATCGGCCCCGCTCCGTTTCATCTCCGCATCGATGGCCCGGGCGACCACATCCCGGCAGGCGAGGTCCTTCCGGGGATCGTATCTTTCCATAAAGGCCTTTCCGGTTCTGTCGATGAGCACCCCGCCTTCTCCCCGGACCGCCTCGGAGATGAGAAAATTTTTTGCTTCGGGATGATAAAGACAGGTGGGATGGAACTGAACGAATTCCAGGTTGGCCACCGTGGCCCCCGCCCGGTAGGCCATGGCGATGCCGTCGCCGGTGGCGATATCGGGATTGGAGGTATACAGGTAGACCTTGCCCGCTCCGCCGCAGGTCAGGATGGTGATGCCGGCGCTGAAGGTCTCCACCTGCTGGCTCTCCCGGTTGAGGATGTAGGCCCCGCAGCAGTAGGCATCCTGTGCGGTGGTGATCAGCCCCCGCTTCATTCGGGTGGAGTAGGTGATCAGATCCACGGCGATGTGGTGTTCAAACAGGCGGATATTCGGATGGGACCGGGCTTTTTCCACCAGCACCCGTTCCACCTCCCGGCCGGTCATGTCGAGGGCGTGGACGATCCGGTTTTTGGAATGGCCTCCTTCCCGGCCCAGATCCAGGTGGTCGGCGTCTTCCACCGGTTCCGATTCATCTGAATCGGTGGTGTTGAAGTGGACCCCCAGATCGATCAGTTCCCGAATCCGGTCCGGACCGTTTTTGACCACCTGCTCCACCACCTCCCGCCTGCAGAGTCCGTCTCCGGAACTCAGGGTGTCCTGAATATGGAGGTCGAACGAATCGAGCTTGTCGAATACCGACGCGATTCCCCCCTGAGCCAGGGCGGTGTTGCTGTCGGGGGTTTCTTTTTTGGTGACCACCGCGACCCGTCCGTGCGCCGCGACTTTAAGAGCAAAGGTGAGCCCTGCGACGCCGCTGCCGATGACCAGAAAATCGGTTTCATGTTTCATGGATGACTCCTGTGTTGTGCCGGTTCATCGACATTCCGTCGCCGGTTTGCGGACTGCTCGGGAATATATCCCTGAAAAATTTTAGAGATAGGGAGAGCGCCGGCGTTTTCCTTTTTCATTGAAGCCGCCGATGATAAACCCCAGCAGAAAGACCCCGGCACCGCTCAGAAACCACATCACATTGCGTTTCCATTCCAGCTTTGAAACCCGGGCGGTCATGACTTCCGCCTTTTCCCGCTGGGTTTCCAGTTCGGTGGAGGCTTCCTCATAGGCGGTTTTGACGTTCAGGTAATCGGCCGACTCCGATTTTAAACTGGAATAGGATTCGGACAACTGTTCCAGGTCCTGGCGGGTCGCCTCGGTCTGAGACAGCAGGCGCTGGTTTTCTTCCTGAAGTTCCGTATTCTCCTGCATCAGGGAGTCGGCTTTCTGCGACAGCTGTTCATACGCCTCTTCGATCTGCCGCAGCCGAACCTCGTTCGGTTTTTTGCCGGTGAGAAAGCGGGTCAAGGCCCATCCCTCTTTCCCGTCGGGAAGCCGCACTCTGGACCAGTCGGGAGTTCGCTCCAGCACCTGCACTGTTTCCCCGGACTGGAGCATGGCGATGACCTTATGATCGATGCCCGGGCCTGTTCGCAGGGTGATCTTGATCACATCGTTTACATACATGGTGTTTTGGGCGTAGGATGCGGAAGCCAGAAGCAGGAGGGAAATTCCGATGGCTGCACTTAACCGTTTCATCAGCGATATATCTCCGTAAACTATTGTCGATTTTTGTTAAAAGACCTTATATTGTGTCTAATTGAAATAATCTGTCAAATAATTTCTTTGAAAATATGTAGAGATGTGATAATTTGACAAAAAAGACATATTTTTCAACCGAGGTGGGTCGTGTATGATCGTGTATGATTTACAATGTGCGAAAGGGCATCGATTCGAGGGGTGGTTCGAAGACAGCCGGGGGTACGAGGAACAACAGGCAAAATCCCTGATTTCCTGCCCGGTGTGTGAGAGCACCGAGATCAGCAGGGCGCTCAGCACGTTCGGTATCAAATCTTCCTCTCCGAAGTCGCCGGCGGGCGCTGAGAATTCGGAGCAGCTGAGTGTGTTGCGGAGGCAGTTTACGGAATTTCTGGATACCCATTTCGATGATGTGGGGTGCGATTTCGCCAAGGAGGCCCTGAAAATCCATTACGGGGCGGCCGAACCGCGCAATATTCGGGGGAAGAGCACCTCCGACGAGGAAAAGGTCCTGAAAGAGGAAGGGGTGCAATATCTTAAATTCCCGGTGGAGCCCAAGCCCGAATCGGATTCCTAAATTTCCTAGTTTCCCTGGTTTTGATAGATCCCCCTCTACCGGACCGCCTTCAGGAATGCTTCCAGACCGGGAAGGTCGTTGACGTTGTATATGTCGCAGGGGGAATCCCGGTCTACTATTTTTCTGATCAGACCGGTGAGCACCTTTCCCGGCCCCACCTCCACGAATACCGCCGTCTTTACCTCCGTCAGTCTGAGCACTGAATCATACCACCGAACCGGGCTGCACAACTGCCGGGCCATCAGGGCGCGGATCGCCTTCGGGTTCTGCTCCGTATCCGCGGTGACGTTGTGGACCACCGGTGTGGCCGGCGGGGAAAAGGGAACCGATTGAAGAACGCTTTCAAATTCCGCTTCGGCCCCCTGAATCAATGAACTGTGCCAGGCCCCGCTCACCTTGAGGGGGATGGCCTTCGCTTTTTGGGCCGCGGCTGCTTCCGACACCGCTTTCACCGGTTCCGGGGCTCCGGTGATGACGATCTGTTTTTCCGCATTGTGGTTGGCCACCGAAACCACCCCTTGCGTATTCTCGACCAGTTCCCGGACCGCTTCAATGGGCAGACCGATCACGGCGGCCATGGCGCCCTGGTGCTTCAGGGCCTCCCGGTGCATCAGTTCTCCCCGGCGGTGTACCAGCTTCAGGGTATCGGATTCGGATATCACGCCGGCGGCGCACAGGGCGCTGTACTCTCCCAGGGAATGGCCGGCGGAGATGTCGGGCAGAATTCCTTCCCGGGTGAGGATCGATAAAAAAGCCAGGTTGACGGCGGTGACCGCGGGCTGCAGGTTCACCGTTTCGGTCAACTCGGCCATGGGGCCTTCGAAACAGAGTCGGGCCAGATCGATGCCGGTCACTGCTCGGCCTCGGTCGAAAATCTCTTTGACAAAATCATATTTTTCGTAAATATCTTTTCCCATTCCCACCGATTGGGAGCCCTGTCCGGGAAACAGAAACGCTGTTTTTTTCATATCCAACCTCTTCATGTCGTTCTATTCCTCATCCAGTTTGAAGAGTTTTCGGGTCACATCCAGATAGGCGGATTTGCCGCCCCGGCAGCCGTCGGTTTTCAGAAAAAGGGTCGGATCGTGGAGGATCTTGTTGATGAGCGCCTCGGTCATCCGCCGCAAGGCGGCGGTCTCCTCGTTCGAAAGATGCGACAGGGAATGGGCCAATGTCTTGCGGATTTCCCCCTCGGCGATGCTCAGCATTTTTTCCCGCAGGGCCACGATGGTGGGCACCACCTCCAGACTCTGATACCACCCCCGGAACCGGATCACCGCCTCGTCGATGATTCTCTCGGCCCGGGCCGCCTCGCGGTTGCGGTCTTCGATATTCTCTTCGATGACATCCTTCAGGTCGTCGATATCATAAACATAGACATTGGAGAGGCGGTTGATTCTCGGATCGATATCTCTCGGAACGGCGATATCGATAAAAAAGAGGGGCCGGTTTTTTCGGGCCCGCATCACCCCCTTGACCTGATCCCGGTTGAGGATGAACCCGGAGGCTCCGGTGGAACTGATGATGATGTCCACCTCCTTGAGATGGTCCGGAATCTCTTCGAAACCGATGGCTCGGCCGTTGAAGCGTTCGGCCAGTTCCAGACCCCGTTCAAAGGTGCGGTTGGCCACAAAAATGGTTCCGGAGCGGTGTCGGATCAGGTGCTCCACCGCCAGTTCCGCCATTTCGCCGGCCCCGATCAGGAGGACCTTTTTTTCTTCCAGGGCGCCGAAGATTTTGCGGCCCAGTTCAATGGCCGCATAGCTGATGGAGACGGCATGATCCCCGATGCCGGTTTCGCTTCGCACCCGTTTGGCCACAAAAAAGGTTTTGTGAAGCAGCCGGTTCAGGATCACCCCGGAGGATTTTTTGAGGGTGGCGGAGCGGTATGCTTCTTTGATCTGGCCCAGAATCTGGGGTTCGCCCACCACCATGGAATCGAGGCTGGCCGCCACCCGAAAGATGTGTCGCACCGCGTCGTCCCCTTTTAGAACATAGAGGGCGTGCTCAAACCGCCTCACCTCCAGGGCTTTGGAACGGGCCAGGTAGGTCTTGGCCGCTTCCACCGCGGCTTCCGGTGACGGGGTGGCCATCAGGATTTCGATCCGATTGCAGGTGGAGATCAGAACCACCTCGGCGATGGCCGGCGCGTCCTGAAAATTTTGAAGGGCGTCATCGGCTTCTTCGTGGCTGAAACCGAGACATTCCCGCAGTTCCACCTCGGCGGTCTTGTGATTCATACCGATCAGCACGATCTTGAGCCGGGCGGCCCCGGGTGCGGAACCGAGCGCCTTTCGGGCCGGATGAGCGGGCATGGAATCGTCTTTGGAACGGCCCGGGTCGGATATATCGGTTTGGAGCGCATGATTTACCATTGCGTAAACTCTCCATGGTGTCCTTGAAGTAAAAAATTAACCCCCAGAAACGTAAACATCAGGACCATGAAGCCGATGATGGACATGATGGCGGAGCGCCGTCCCCGCCAGCCCACCGTCAGCCGTTCATGGAGCAGCGCCGCATAGAAAAGCCACATGATGCCCGACCACACCTCCTTGGGGTCCCAGCTCCAGAATCTGCCCCAGACCGTTTTGGCGTACAGAAATCCGCTGATCAGCCCGATGGTGACCATGGTGAAACCGGTAATTATACAAGCGTAGCCGGTGTTGTCAAGAAACTCGAGTGAAGGAAGCCGCCGGTAAAAAAAGCCGCGCTTTTTGGTCTTGATGGCGTGTTCCTGGACCAGGTATAGGATGCCGACCCCGCAGGCGAAGGCCAGGGCCGCTTCTCCGATGAAGAGGACGATTACGTGAAAGATGACCCAGATGCTCTTGAAGGAATCTTGTATCCGGTCGGGTTCCATGGGCAGGCGGGCGGAGATGATCATCATCACCGCGGCCAGGGGCGCCGCATACAATCCCAGCAGCTTGAAGCGATAGCGGTAATGGAAAACCAGAAAAAATCCGGTGACCGTCCATCCGGCCAGAGAGAGAGTCTGATGCAGATTGTGTACCGGAATGGAGCCCGACCGCAAAAAGGCATACCCGACCAGCAGGGTATGCCAGAAAAATCCGGCGGCCAGCAGGGCGTACCCGATTTTGTACAGGCGATCCCGCTGCACAAACAGATAGACCAGGTATTCGGCGGTGCTCAGAATATAAAACAGGATCGTCATTACAATGAGAAAAGTCATGATCTATAGCGTCTCGGAATGGGCTTCCAACAGATTTTCAGAGGTATATTCCGGCCCGAGGGCGTCCCTCAGCAGTCGATCCACGGCGTGGATGCGATGCTCCCGCAGGTGCTGAATCATTCCATCCCGGATCAATCTCCTGAACAGGTGTTTGTGGGTCTCCGGATCATGCCCGGACGCCAGCAGCCGTTTGCGTACCGCGCCCAGGAGCCGAAGCCCGGCGGCGTATTCGGGGCCGAATTGGTCCTGAAGCTCTTTTCGCAGTTTTTTGGCCAAAGCCGGGCTTTGGCCGGAGGTGGAGACGGTGATCAACAGATCGCCCTGAATCACCCGGGCGGGCAGGATGAAATCGCAGTCTTCGGGCCGGTCGGCGATATTGCAGAGGACGGACCGGCGGCGGGCGTCCTCTCCGACCCGTCGATTGGCATCGGGGTTGTCGGTGGCGGCGAAGGCGAGGAAAA
>CAZNLT010000017.1:0-50048 GCA_964573705.1 uncultured Desulfobacterales bacterium | reverse complement strand
GAATCCCCGCGCCTGCATTTGCTGTTCAATCCGGGGTAATTCAAATATATGCAAGAAACCCAATATCTGTACTGTATTGAGTAAGATAGAAAAAACCACGGCGTGCAGATCTGCAAATTGCCTGAGTGTCTATCCATGATCCTCCTCTAAAAATTCCATAGGTGCCAGAGAAAGGACCTTCAGGATCAACAACCGCACCTGTCGGATACTGGCCGTACCAATCCTCGCACCATTCCCATACATTCCCAAGCATATCGAAAAGTCCCCATGTATTAGGGGAAAAACTTGCAACAGGGATTGTCTTGGATCTGTATACACCACCCTGGCATCCGTTCAGTACATAATTCCCATTGAAATTTGCCTGATCGGTAGTAATACACGCCCCAGGATGAAAACGGATACCCAGGATAATGCCGTGCCCATCCTGACCATCCTTCACTCATCCTGGCCATCCTGATTCAAATCCCCTCAACACCGGCAAAACCATTATCCCAAAACACCCGTATCCAGACTCTCACCCTTCAATAATGAATCAGGAATTTCAATCGTGGTCAAAATAGCACCCGGCTCCGTCGCCACGGATAGTGCCAGCATGTCTTCAGCGCCGATTTTCAGTGATTCAATTAATTCTTCCTGCGTCCTTTCTTGAGCATTGACGCCCGGCAAATCAACTAGCCATCCAATCCACCAATTCCCGCTTTCTTTAATGATTGCACGATACTTCATATTTACCGCTTTCCTTCCCGAAGCAAGAAGGCGCCATTCTTTTTCAAATGCTTAATGAGTTGATGACGTTTCATTGCCCCCGAATCATCCCCCCCAACCCCGCCTGCAACCGCCTAGTCACCGGACCCGGCTTTCCATCCCCGACCTTTTGATCATCCACCCGTACCACCGGCATCACCTCGGTGGTCGTACCCAGAAGCATGCATTCTTCCGCCATAAGCAGGTCATCCGACGGGATCGGGTATTCCCGCACCGGAATGCTCATTTTCCGGCAGAGTTCCAGAACCACCTGTCGGGTGATGCCGGGCAGGATGTAGTTGCTGAGGGGATAGGTGACGAGAGCGCCGCTGAAAACAGCGGCGAAGGTGGTGTAGGCCCCCTCGGTGACCATGCCGTCCCGCACGAAGAGCGCGTGCTGGGCCCCGGCTTCAAGAGCCTGTTGGCTGGCCAGAACGTTGGGCAGCAGGGAAACCGATTTGATGTCGCACCGGGACCATCGAATGTCCGGAACCCGCACGACCCGAATGCCCTCGGCCCATTCCTTTTCCGGCGGAATGAAAGCCGATGCGCAGGTATAGACGGTGGGCGCGGTGTCTCGGGGAGGAAAGGGATGCTTTCGCGTCGCAACGCCCCGGGTAACCTGGATATATACCGTGGCCTGGCCGCGAGTGAGGTCGTTTTCCTCGATCAACCGCTGGCAGACCTCCCGAAGGGTTATCAGGTCGGGTTCCTGAATCTTTAATTCCCGAAGGCTGCGTCTCAGACGCTCCAAATGATCGGCGGCACGGAACAGCCGACCCTCATGGGACAGGATCACTTCATACGCACCGTCGGCGAACAGAAAGCCGCGGTCGTCGGGAGAGATGGATATTTCATCTTTCAGGCGAATCTCGCCGTTTAAATAGACCCACATGGTGTTTCACTCCTGATTTGGAAGAAGAAAAGAAAAAGCGTGAACTGCGGCTGTTATCGATGATCTGTCTTGGAGTGTCAACAGTCTCCTGGGCGCTTACAGAACTTCTGTCGGAGTGGAAGCCAAGAAACGGCTCTGAAGAAATGGTCGAAACGGCATAATAAAATAAAGGAATGGTCTTGCAAAGACGCCCCCGCCTTCATGGGTCTGATGCATTTGATGGGGGGCGCCCTGCGATTGAATTGCTGCCGATTTTCAGGCCGGATTAAATCCGATCAGCTTCCGGGGGCGTTCTTGCGTCGTTCGATGTTGCTCCGCAGCTCGGCGATTTCAAGGCCCAAGCTGACGCATTGCTTTCCATCGATGCACTGCAGGGCGTCGTCGTCTCCGAGATAATGCTTGAGTTCCTGATCGCCCTTTTTCAGATCAACCACCCAGGATTTCTGGGCATCATCATAATCCACATCCACATCGATTCCACATTCTCCAACATCCGGATACAGTTCTTGAATCTTTTCACAGAGTTGTTTTTTGTCGATCATCGGTTTTCCCCCTTTTCAGTAGTGCGGGTTAACACAGCCGGATTCTCTTCCTGATAGAATCCTCTCACACGGTATAACCGTTAAATATGCTATAATATTATACATTGAATCAAATAAAGACAAGGAGATTTTTTGAAAGCGGTCGCGTTTCCTTAACGAATAGTGTATAAAACAGGGCCGAGAGCAATCGATTACCAATGCATTCACCGGATGGGAGACGATCATCATGCGTTTTCAAAAAGAACTCGATACCGCACTGGAAGCGGTTCAAAAAGCCGGCACCCTCTGCCGAAAGGCACAACAAACCCTGGTGACCGCGGAAACGGTCGAGAAAAAAGACCGGTCGCCGGTCACCATCGCCGATTTCGGCAGCCAAGCGGTCATCACCCGTTTTCTGAAGCAAAACTTCCCCCAAGATGACATTGTGGGCGAAGAGAGCGCCAAGGTACTCCGGGATAACGCAGCACTTCGGGAAAGGGTTTTGGGTCTGGCCCGGGAACAAGTGAATCTAAAAGACGAAAACCGGCTGCTGGCCCTGATCGATGCCGGGGCCGAAGCGGTCGACTACCAGGGCCGGTTCTGGACCATCGACCCGATCGACGGCACCAAGGGATTTTTAAGGGAGGACCAGTACGCCGTGGCCCTGGCCCTGGTGGAGAAGGGGGAGGTCATGCTCGGGGTGTTGGGGTGCCCGGCCTTTCCCGGGGATCAGGGGCATGAACCGGGGGCGATCTTCTATGCCGTCCGGGGTGAAGGGGCCTTTCGGAAATCCCTCGGCGGGGGAGATCCGGTTTCGATTTCCACGGATCAACACAGCCGGCCGGAAGAAGTCCGGTTCTGCGAATCGGTGGAAAGCGCCCATGCGGCCCATGATGTGCATGCCCAAATCAGCCGCACATTGGGCATCACCGCCCCGCCCTTTCGAATGGACAGCCAGGCCAAGTATGCCGCGGTGGCCTCGGGCCTGGCCTCGATCTATCTTCGGCTGCCCCGGTCCGAATCCTACCGGGAAAAGATCTGGGATCACGCCGCCGGCGCGGTGATCGTGACCGAGGCCGGGGGGCGGGTCACTGATTTCAGCGGCGCACCCCTCGGCTTTTGCGCCGGACGCACCCTCGGCGACAATGTGGGAATCGTGGCCACCAACGGCCCCTTGCACGACCGGGTGCTGGAAACGATTCGGGCGGTGCGAAGCGGCGGTTGATTTCGGTTCTTACCATTTCCACTGGACCGGGTCATCGTCCAGATGGTCGGTCACCGACCGGCTGATGATCTCCATTTCCGAGAGTTCGGATTCGGTGAGGAGGATGTCGCCGGCCGCGGCGTTCTGCACCGCCTGTTCCGAATTGCGGGCCCCGGCGATGGCGCAGGTTCCCGGTCGGGAGATGACCCAGGCCAGGGCCAGCTGACCCGGGGTGATCCCCTTGCTCTCGGCGATGGGCCGCAGCTGCTTCAGGGCGGCCTGAACCCGCTCGTAATTCTCGGGCTGAAACAGCTTGTTCTTGGCCCGGTGGTCGCCCTTTTCAAACCCGGGCTCCGCGCCGAACTTGTCGGTCAAGATCCCCTGGGCCATGGGAGAGTAGGCCAGAACGGAGATCTCCTTTTCCAGGCAATAGGGCATGGCGTCGATCTCCACCTGACGCCAGAAGAGCGAATAGGGGGGCTGCAGGCTGTCGATCCGGGCATATTGAGAAGCCGCTTCGAGCTGGACCCGGGAAAAATTGGACACCCCGATCGCCCGGATTTTGCCCTCTTCCTTGAGCTTGACGAGCGCGCTCAGGGTCTCTTCCACCGGCACCTTTTTGCTGCCGAAAGCCCCGGCCGGCCAATGAATCTGGTAAAGATCGATGTAGTCGGTATCGAGGTCCTTGAGCGACTTGTGGCAGGCCTGGAACACCTTGTCGTGGGCCAGGGAATGGGCGAAGACCTTGGTGGCGATCACCACCCGGTCCCGGACGTCGTGAAGCGCCTTGCCCAGCATCCGCTCGGAATGTCCGTTGCCGTAAACCGTGGCCGTATCGAAGGTGGTGATGCCGGCATCGTAGGCGGCTCGTATGGCCCGGTCGATTTCGCTGTCTTCGATGCCGGCCCACATCGTTTTTCCGGCCTGCCAGGTGCCCATAATGATCGCGCTGATCTCGATCCCGGATCGGCCGAGGGGTTTCATCCACATCATGAATGCTCCTTATGAAATAGGGAAGGAGGGACATTCGGTTTGAACAGCCCTCCTTCGCGGAGTTGAAAATGACAATTCACTTTTTGGATTTTTCCCTGAGTGCCGCCTGGGCCGCCGCCAGACGGGCGATGGGCACCCGGTAAGGCGAGCAGGAGACGTAGCTCAGCCCGAGCTTATGGCACAGCGCGATGGAGACCGGATCACCGCCGTGCTCTCCGCAGATGCCGATTTCCATGTCCGGACGGACGCTGCGCCCCTTTTCCACCCCGATTTCGATCAATTTCCCGACCCCGTCGACGTCGATGGTGGCAAAGGGATTGTCGGGCAGGATTTCCCGTTCGATATAGTCGATGAGAAACCCGGCCTCGGCGTCATCCCGGGAGATGCCGTAGGTGGTCTGGGTCAGATCGTTGGTGCCGAAAGAGAAAAACTCGGCATATTCGGCGATCTGATCGGCGGTGAGGCATGCCCGGGGCAGCTCGATCATGGTGCCGAATTTATATTTGATATCCACCCCCCGTTGATCCATCACCCGCTGGGCCTCGGACTCCAGCACCTCCCGCTGAATCTTCAGCTCATGGGCATGGGCGGTAAGCGGAATCATCACCTCCGGCTGCACATCGATCCCCTCTTTGGTGACGATGCAGGCCGCCTCGAAGATGGCCCGCACCTGCATGATGGTGATCTCCGGCACCAGGATGCCCAGCCGAACCCCGCGAAGCCCCAGCATCGGGTTGGACTCATGCAGCTTCTCGGCCCGCTGCAGAAGGCGCTCCTTCTTTTTGAACTGATCCAGCAGATCGTCCACCGTTTTCAGGGAATCGGCCTTCTGAAGCCGAATCCGGATGTCGGTCAGGTCCTCCTGCAGATCATTCCGGTTGGGCAGAAACTCGTGCAGGGGCGGGTCGAGCAGACGAATGATCACCGGCAGGCCGTCCATGGCCCGAAAGAGACCTGCGAAATCCTCCCGCTGAAACGGAAGCACCGCCTCCAGGGCCTCCCGGCGCTCCACCGGCAGGTCGGCCATGATCATCTTGAGCACCTGGGGCAGCCGCTCCGCCTCGAAGAACATGTGCTCGGACCGGCACAGCCCGATGCCCTGGGCCCCGTACTCCCGGGCCCTTTCGGCGTCCCGGGGATAATCGGCGTTCGTCCAGACGCCCAGACTGCGGAATTCATCGGCCCAGGAGAGGAGTTTGATCAGCCAGGGGTCCTTGATGTCGGGCACCATGGTCTTGAGCTTGCCCTTGTACAGCTCGCCCACCGTGCCGTCGATGGAGATCCAGTCCCCCTCGTGGATGACCTCGTCCAGCACCTGAATCTGGCGGCGGTTCATGTCGATCTGAAGGGCCGACACCCCCACCAGGGCCGGCTTGCCGAACTGCCGGGCCACCAGGGCCGCATGGCTGGTGCGTCCGCCCCGGCTGGTGAGAATCCCCTTGGCCGCCAGCATGCCGTGGACATCGTCGGGTTTGGTCTCCGGCCGAACCATGATCACGTCTTTGCCGTTCTTGGACCATTCTTCGGCCAGATCGGCGTCCAGGGCCACGATACCGCAGGCCGCACCGGGAGAGACATTCAGGCCCGTAGCCAGCATTTCGCCTTTTCCCTTGGCCTCGGCGGTGGCTTCGGGATCGAACTGGGGATGGAGAAAAAAATCGACCTGTTCCGGAGTGACCCGCATCACCGCCTCTTCCTTGGTAATCAATCCCTCTTCGGCCATATCCGCGGCGATCCGCACCGCCGCCTGGGCCGTGCGCTTGCCGTCCCGGGTCTGAAGCATCCAGAGTTTTCTTTTTTCCACCGTGAATTCCACGTCCTGCATTTCCCGGTAGTGCTGCTCCAGCTTTTGGGCCACCTCCTCGAATTCGGCATAGGCCTTGGGCATCTCTTCGCGAAGCTGGTCGATGTCTTTGGTGGTGCGGGTGCCGGCCACCACGTCCTCGCCCTGGGCATTGGTCAGATAATCGCCCTCGATCTTGCTTTCGCCGGTAGAGCCGTTCCGGGTCATGGCCACCCCGGTCGCGCTGTCGTCGCCCATATTGCCGAAGACCATGGTGACGATGCTGACGGCTGTTCCCAGATCATCGGCGATACCGGCGGCTTTGCGGTAATCCACGGCCCGTTTTCCGTTCCAGCTCTTGAACACCGCTTCGGTGGCCAGTTTGAGCTGCTCGATCGGTTCGGTGGGAAACTCGTATCCGGTCTGCCGCCGGCAGATGGCTCGAAATTCTTGGGTGACCGCCTTCCAGTGGTCGGCGCTCAGTTCCGCGTCGGTCTCCACCCCGGCCTTTTTTCGGGTATCGGTGATGACCTCCTCGAAGAGTTCATCCCGCACCCCCATGACCACATTGCCGAACATCTGCACCAGCCGGCGGTAGGAATCGAAGGCGAACCGTTCGTCATCGGTCAGCCGGGCCAGCCCCTCGGCGGTTTCATCATTGAGCCCGATATTGAGAACGGTGTCCATCATCCCGGGCATGGAGAATTTGGCCCCGGAGCGGCAGGAAACCAGAAGAGGATTGTTCGGGTCCCCGAAGGTTTTTCCGGTCTGCTTCTCGATCGTTTTCAGGGCCGCCAGTTCCTGGTCCCAGAGCCCTTCGGGGAATTTGCCTCCGGAACTCAGATAGGCGTTGCAGGCCTCGGTGGTGACGGTAAACCCGGGCGGCACCGGCGCCCCGATGCGGGCCATATCGGCCAGGTTGGCCCCCTTTCCGCCGAGCAGTCCGCGAACCCCTTCCCAGTCGCCGCCCATATACTCCTGTGCCTGATCCACTTCATCGAATAGATATACCCATTTTTTCGTCATCTGCTCCTCCACTTGCTATCGGTTCGGTCTCATTGATTATCCGCGTTCCAATTCCGTAATCGGGGAGGCTTGCCCCCCTTCTCTTGCCGATTCACCTCGTCCGGACCGCTTCAGGTCCGAAAATTCAGCCGCTTCGAAGATGCCGGGAAAATCCGATATCCCTTCCACCACCAGATCATTGATGTTGACGAAGGTGATCCCGCTGTTTTCCCGAAGATGATCCTCGATGGCCGAGATGGGCCACTTGGCCATGCGCACATAGACATGGGTCCCCCGAATGTGCCGGGTCAGCATCAGTGCCACGGCCAGATTTCCGATATCATCGTCCGTGCAGAGAAAAAAGGCCTTTTCCGAATCATCGGACAATTCCAGGTCCTGAATATCGGCCTGCATGAAGGTCATTCGATCGGAAATTCCGAGGTCTTTGGCCAGAGCATCGACCTCCTTTTGCCGGTTCTGAATATCCACCACCCGAATGTGCGGCTTCTCCGACGGCTTCAGGCCCTTGGCCAGGACCTCGGCCAGGTCCCGGCCGAATTTGCCGAAGCCCATGACGGTGATCTCCCGCACCCCTTCCCGGACCTCGGGTCCGAAATGCTTGCAGACCATTTTGGCCGCCGCCAGGTGATAGGTGTCAAACAGACGGATGCCCACCGTTCCTTCGGTGCGCAGGGCCAGACGCGCGGTTTCGGCCAGTTTTTCACTGGCGATGTGGGCCCACAGAAGGCGGACCGGACCGGTGTCGGTGCAAAGCCAGCCATAGGCGCTGACCACCCCTTCGAGGTTTAGAAGATCATCCCCGGAGGCAAACAGGATAGAGCGGGCCCGGGCCGCGCCGGCCCGCTCCAGGACCGGTCGGCTCAAAAAATCGCCGTAGATCATGGGGATGGGGACCTCATTCAGCCACTCTTCGAACCCTTCGGGGGGGCCCATATCCACCCCGACGACCTCGATCCCGTGGGCTTTGATGGTCTTGGCCATCAGCTTTCCGGTGCGCCCCACGCCGCAGACGATCACGTGATCGAAGCGCCACCGGGTCTGAAGCAGCGGGGAAAACCGGAACAGGTAAGTGATCGCGGTCCCCAGGGCCGAGATGGCGAGCAGCGGCGCAAAAAAATAGATAAAGATCAGGGGCCAGGTCTCGGGAAAGTGAGGCAGGTCATGTTCGAGGATAAAGAGCCGAAGGGTATAGTAAAAGGATTCCAGAAAACTGAGCCCCGGGTACTCCCTCGGAAAAAAATGGACCCCCACGGCGGTGACCGACAAAATGCCGACGGTCCAGAGGCCGATTCGAATCAGCGGTTTGTGGCCGGTGCTCATCGGGTGGAATCGGTTCCGTAGGCCAGGCCGTCGCCCACATGCCGTCCGTTTCTGAACATGCCTCGGTACTTGATGCCGCTGGGGTAGACAAAGGTCCCTTGGCCGTGGAACCGGTCGTTTCTGAATTCTCCGATGTATTCGGCGCCGTCGGGGAAGGTCTGGGCGCCGAATCCGCTGCGGTCGCCGTCCATGAATTCTCCTTCATAGGTTTGCCCGTCGGGAAAGATCATGGTCCCGCGTCCGTGGGGCCGGCCGTTGTGGAAATCCCCGGTATAGATATGGCCGGCGGGGTAAACCAGGGCGCCGTCGCCCTGAAACACGTCCCGCTGAAGGGACCCGACGTATTCTTTGCCCCGGGGAAACGAGTAGGTGCCCTTTCCATCCGGGCACCCGTCGGCGAATTCGCCCTGATACACCCGGCCGTCGGGAAAGGTCAGGGTCCCCTGCCCATGGAATTCATTGTCTCTGAATTCTCCGACATATTTTTTGCCGTCGGCATAGGTCAGGGCGCCGAATCCGCTGAACCGGCCGTTTTCAAATCGGCCCACATAGACCGATCCGTCCGGGTAATAGAGGGTGCCCTCTCCGTGAAACCGGCTGTCTCTGAAATCCCCCACATACCGCCGGCCGTCGTGGAAGTTGTAGACGGCCTTTCCGAAAAAATGGGTGTTGTCCAGTTTTCCCAGGTAGGTCTCCCCGTCGGGATAGGTGAACAACCCCTGCCCGTGTACCCATCGGCCTTTGAAGTATTCCGCGCTTGCCGGAAAGGTTGTTACTATCAGAACAAGAAATACCGCCGTACCGGTGGTCCATGCCTTCATCACGGTTCCTCCTGTGAAAAAGAGTAAGAAATTCAGGGACTTTCAGCCTGTTTCAGCATTCTCCCGCCGATTTTTCCGGAGGGCCTTCGATCTCCGGAGGCCGCTCCCCGCCCAGCAGACGACCGATGGCGGCAAAGACCTTTTTAATGGACCGCCAGAGTTTGGGAATCAGCCAGATCATCAGGAGAATGGAAATCAATAGAAAGCAGATAAAGACCACCGGGAAGTGGAGGGCGGTCCATACGGCCCCGATCACCGTCAGGTCTTCGGCCACCGAAGCGGTCCAGTTGGTGAAGGGCTCCGGAGAGGTGTTGATCAAGGCCCGGGTGCCGGCCTTGGCGGCATGGGTCCCGGCGGCCAGACCGCCCCCCAGAATACCGGCGGTCAGGCTCAGGGCCGGGCTCACCTCGCCGACCGCCCCGGCCGCCAGAATGGCGCCGGCGGGAATCCGGATGAAGGTATGCACGGCATCCCATCCCGAATCGACCCCCGGCACTTTATCGGCGATAAACTCGGTGATGAACATCAGCCCGGCCCCGGTCATCACCATGGGATGGGTCAGGATCAGGAGGTTCTCCGGAAGGACGATGTTCTCCGTCACCCCCAGAATTCCCAGCACCAGAATGGTGGCGTACAGGTTGATGCCGCTGGCCCAGGCCGCCCCCATGGAAAGGGCGATCGCCTCGGAAATACTATTCAGTTGTTCCATTGTTTTTACCTCCTTCTAAGGGGTGCGACCCCGCACCCGAATCGATATCGAATGTGCCGAAAAGCCCGGCCGCTTCTTCCGGGGGCTTCATCTTTAAGATTTCTTCGATTTTACCGGAAAGCGCTTTCAGGCTGAAGGGTTTTTGAATAAACCCCCGGCAACCGCTCTCCAGCATGTGTTGCGCCTTGGCTTCGAGGCTGTATCCGCTGGACAGCAGCACCCTGACCCCGGGATTGATGGTCTGTAAGCGTTTCAGGACCTCTTCTCCGCTCATTCCCGGCATGACAAGATCCAGAATCACCATTCGGAACCGGTTCGGGTCCGCTTCATAAAGTGCGATCGCCTCCCTTCCGCCGCCGGCGACCTGCACCTCGAATCCGAGCGCCTCCAGCATCTGAGCGCCGATCTCCCCGATCATCTCCTCGTCGTCCACCAGCAAAATGGCGCCGCTGCCGCTCATCATTTCGCCGGAGATGTTTTCCGGCCGGATCTGCTGTTTCGGGGAGGCGGGAAAAAAAACACTGAAACTGGAGCCGCCGCCGGGCAGGGAGGTGACATGGATGTGCCCGCCGTGGTTTTGAATGATCCCGAAAGCCGAGGCCAGGCCGAGGCCGGTGCCCCGCCCCATCTCCTTGGTGGTGAAAAAAGGGTCGAAAATCCGCTCCAGAATATCCTGCTCCATGCCGATCCCGTTGTCGCTCACCTCCAGCAGCACGTAATGGGCCGCCTTCTTCGGGTCTCCTTGAAATCCCCTGACCTCCCGGTGATCAACATTTCGGGTCTTCACATGCAGATATCCGCCGTCCGGCATGGCGTCAAAAGCATTGATGTAAAGGTTCAGCAGAATCTGTTCGACTTGACTCCGGTCCGCTTCAATGGGCGACAGGTCGTCGCTCAAATCGGCGACCAGGGATACGTCCTTGCGGGTTCGGGCCACGGTTTCGGCGGTATTTCTAACCAGTGTGTTCAAATCGAGGGGTTTGAGTTCGAACCGCCCTTTGCGGGCATACCCGAGAAGCTGAGCGGTCAGTTTGGACCCGCTCTGGACGAACCCTTCGATACTCTTCAGCCGCGGGTAATGCGGGTGGTCGGAATCGAGTCCGTGCAGCATCATGGAAATATTTCCCTGAACCGCCATCATCAGATTGTTGAAGTCATGGGCCACCCCGCCGGCCAGGGTCCCCACCGCCTCCATCTTGAGGGCCTGGCGAAGCTGATGTTCGAGGTCCCGTTGTTCGGTCACATCCATCAGATACCCCCAGATTTCGGCCAATTCTCCGTCGGCGCCGAAGACCCCGATGGCGTTCTCCAGGGTCTGCACGGCGGACCCGTCCCGGCGCCGCAACCGGGATTCATAATAGGTGACCTTTCGATCCCGCTTCAGCTTTTTCAGAAAATCGGATCGGGCCACGGGATCGGAATAAATGGTATTCAGATCGTTTTCCAGGGCTTCCTGCGGGGAAGAAAAGCCGAATATCCGGGCGAAGGCGGGGTTGCAGTCCACCAGGGTCCCGTCCGGCCGGGAAATATAAGCGCCGGAAAAATCCCCTTCGAAAAACTGCCGGTACCGGGTTTCACTCTTTTCCAAGGCCCGCACCGCCCGTTTGTATTCGGTGATATCCAGAAAGGAACCGACGCTGGTCAGGGTGTCCGGAATCAATCCGACCGTGAGGAACATGTTCTTGACCCTTCCCTTCCGGTCGATGATGCTGCATTCGAACCGGGTGGGAGTGTCCGGGTCCCCTTCCCGCCTGCGGAAATGGTATTCCTTCATTCGGGCATGGTCTTCGGGAGCGACGAATTCGGTCCATTTCATTCTGCCCTCGATCTCCTCCCGGGAATACCCGGTGATCCGTTCGAATTCCGCGTTGGCCATGGAAATGGTCATGTCGCTTTCACCCAGAGTAGTACCGGTCCCGGTATTTTCAAAGACGATGCGATACCGCCGCTCACTTTCTTTCAAGGCATTTTCCGCCGCTTTCCGCCGAACCAGGTCCCGGCTTGCGGTGCGGTAGAGAAACACCACCGACCAGCCGATGAGAATGCACAGAACCAGGGCCACATAGCTTCCCTTGCGGATCAAAGGATCGGCCGCCCCTTTCAGGATGGAATTCCGGTTCACCAGGTAGGCCACATACCAGTCCGGATAATGGTCGAGGTTCACCCGGTGAATCAGGTAGCGGCTGTTCTCCGAGTCCAGTGCGCCGGTCTTCCCGTCCGGTCGAAGGCCGATCCATTCCCAGGGCCCTACCCCGAACTGGCGGAGCCGGCCGATATTCTCCAGCTCCGCCGGGGGGATTTCCCACAGCAATCGAAACCGCCATTCCGGCCGGCTGGATGCGAAGATCATTCCATGGGGGTCCGCCAGCACCCAGGTTCCTTCTTCATCGGGATAGATGCCGGTCTCGAAAATATCCACCGGGGTTTTTACCACCACCGCCCCCAAAGGAGTCGATGAGGTCTCTGCCCAGACCGGCTGGCTGTAGTAGAGCCCCCGAATTCCGGAGGTCACCCCCACCGCCATGTAGACCGCCGATTTTCCGGCCATGGCTTCCTGAAAATAGGGCCGGAATTCGTAGTTCTTTCCCACGAAGCTGTCTATTTCGGCCCGGTTGCTGGATGCCAGGGTGAGGCCGTCGCGGTTCAGAAGATAACAGACCCCGGCCTCCAGGGCGTCACAGAAAAGATCCAACATCCGGTTGGCCTCGCTCAGATTTTCGAAATCGGGCTGGGCCAAGGCATTCCGGAATTCATCCACCCGGGAAATCGCCCGGGCGGCTTTCAGGTTTTCAGCGATATAGGAGTCGATATGATTTTTGACATTGGCAGCATGGGCCATGGTTCGCCGCTCGGCCTCCTTGATCTGGAGTTCTTTCAAAGAGCTGTAATACCCGTATCCGCCCAGTCCGGCAGAAAAAAAAGCCAGAAGGGCCAGCACCAGCAGAATGGCCCGGAGCCGTATCGCGTTTTCTTTAAGAATGGCCGCCTCCTAACGGGACCGGTACAACCGCAGGCTGTTGCCCACCACGGTAATGCTGCTCAAAGACATGGCCAGTGCGGCCAGGATCGGGTGCAGATGGCGCAGCATACCCGGAAGGGTCTCAAACGGCGCCAATACCCCCGCCGCCACCGGAATCAGAAGAATGTTGTAGATAAAAGCCCAGAACAGGTTCTGCCGAATGGTCCGCATGGTGGCCCGGCTCAGCCCGATCGCCCTGGGAACCCCTTTGAGGTTGTCGCTGGACAGAATCACATCGGCGGCCTCGATGGCGATATCGGTCCCGGTCCCGATGGCCATACCGATCTCCGCCCGGGCCAGGGCCGGCGCATCATTGATGCCGTCGCCCACCATGGCGACTTTTCTGCCTTCTTCTTGAAGGGCTTTCACTTTGGCCGATTTTTCCTCGGGATGGACCTCCGCCACAATGTCCTCAATCCCCACTTGGTCGGCGATGGCCCGGGCGGTGCGGTAATTGTCTCCGGTCAGCATCACCACCTGAAGGCCCTGGCGGTAAAGCGCCTCGACGGCCGCCTTGGACTCCGGGTGCAGGGTATCGGCCACCGCAATCAGACCGGCCATTCTTCCGTCCACCGCCACCCCCATAACCGTCTTTCCCCGGCCCTGCAGCCGTTCGACTTCCGAGGCCGATTCTTCAAAGGGAATCGCATGCTGATCGAACCACCCGGGTTTTCCCACCAGGATGTTTCGGGAATTCACCTCGGCCTCCACCCCGAATCCGCCCGAGGCTCGAAAATGTTTGAGTTCCGAGAGTTGAATCGATCGGTTTTCCGCCTCCTGAACGATGGCCCGTCCCAGGGGATGCTCCGAGCCCTTTTCCACCGATGCGGCGATCTGAATCAGCCCGTCGGCATCGGAGGCATATCCATTCAGGACCACCAGATCGGTGACCACCGGTTTTCCCTGAGTGATGGTGCCGGTCTTGTCCAGCACAATGGTGTCCAGTCCCGCGGCGGCTTCCAGGGCTTCTCCGTTTTTGAACAACACCCCCTGTTCCGCCCCCTTGCCGGTGCCCGCCATGATGGCCGTGGGGGTGGCCAGCCCCAGAGAGCAGGGGCAGGCGATGACCAAAACCGCCACCAGCCGGATCATGGCCGGAACAAACTCCCCGCCGACAAACCACCAGACCCCGAAGGCCGCCAGGGCGATGACGATGACGGTGGGCACAAACACCGCAGCCACCCGGTCGGCCAGGGCCTGAATGGGAGCCTTGCTTCCCTGGGCCTCCTGCACCAGGCGAATGATCTGGGCCAGGGCGGTCTCCTTTCCCACCTTTTCGGCCTTGAACTTGAGCATCCCCTGCTGGTTGACGGTACCGCCGATGAGGGTATCCTCCGGCCCCTTGTCCACCGGCAGGGGTTCGCCGGTCAGCATCGACTCATCCACGCTGGAGGTCCCCTCCATGACCTTGCCGTCCACCGGAATGGACTGGCCCGGCCGAACCACCAGGATGTCCCCCGCCTGAACCTGGGCCAGGGGCACCTCCTCCTCCCGGTCTCCGCGGACCACCACCGCGGTGGGAGGCGTCAAATCCATCAGCTTTCGAATGGCGGCGCCGGTCCGGCCCTTGGTGCGGGCCTCCAGAAGCTTGCCCAGCTTGATCAGGGTGATGATGACGGCGGCGGTTTCAAAATAGACGTGGTCCCCGATCCTGGGAAACAGGATCACCCCGATGGAGTAAAAATAGGCCACGGAGGACCCCATGGCCACCAGGACATCCATGTTGGCGGTGCGGTTGCGCAGGTTTTTATAGGACCCGACATAGTAATCCCAGCCGGTGTAAAACTGCACCGGGGTGGCCAAGGCCAGGAACAACCAGTTGACCCAGGGTTCGTAACTCCAGGGGCCCAGCAGGTGAAAATCCCGGCCCATGCTCAGAACGAAAAGCACCCCGCCGAAAATCAGCCCCACAACGAATTTCCGGGTCTGGTCCCGAATCTCCGCTTCCCGGGCTTCGGCCTCGGGGTCGGTCTCCTCTCCTTCTTCCCGGGGCATAATGGCGGTGAAACCGGCTTTTTCAACGGCCTGGGCCATGGCCTCCGGAGAGGTCAGGTTCGGCAGGTAGTCCACCGATACATGCTCGGAGGCGAAATTGACCGAGGCGTCCAGCACCCCGGCCACCTTTTTTTTCAGGGTCCGCTCGATGTTCATGGCGCAGTTGGCGCAGGTCATCCCCCTTACCGGAAAATCGATGTGCCGGACCGCTACCTGAAACCCGGCCCCCTTGATTTTGTCGACGATCTCCGGCAGGGTCACCGTTTCGGCGTCATAGGCTATGGCGGCCCGCTCGGAGGCGAAATTGACGTTGACCTCACGGACCCCCGTCGTTTTGCCCAGGGTGCGCTCGATATTCATGGCGCAGTTGGCGCAGGTCATGCCGGTGATCGGAAGATCGACCCTCTGCTGGTTCATGAAAAGACCCTATTCCGCCGCCGGGTAGTTGATCTCCCGAAGGGTGGAAAGGACCTTCTCTTGGGTGGCCGGGGCCTCCCATTCTACGGTGACATTCTTTTCTTGAATGTTCCCTTGGGCGTCCTTCACCCCCTGGAGGTCTTTCAGCTCCCGTTCGATGGCTGAAGTACAGTGTCCGCAGGAGATATTGGGTATGTTGAAGGTTTTCTTTTCCATCGTGAATTCCTTTCCTGTTTAGATTGAGGCTGCAATTTTTGAAGTGACGATCATCGGCTTCTGGTTTCCGAATGCTCAAAGATATCTATTCATTCGGCCTTTTTCAATCATTGCGCCTCGATTTCAGGTTTTTCCTTTCCGGTTTCCGCCGAATCCGCTTTCTCCGCTTCCCGGTTACGGTTCACCACCGTCGCCGGCGGCGGCGTTTTTCCGATGCCCCGCACCTCGGGTCGGTACATGGCTTCCGCAAAAGGCGGGGGAACCGAAAAGGTCCCCGGCGTAACCGCGCGGATCAGATAAAACAGCTGGGTCACGGAGTGATCGTTCAGCCGGACCGCCGCCACGTATCGATCCTCCCGGTATTCCTCGTGGAGAATTTCCGCACCTTCTTTTTGCCGCCAGACCGATTCTCCCTCGATCTCGAGGTCCTCCATCTTGAAGGTCTGGTTGAGGTTGGGATTTTCCGCTTCAAATCCGGCGGGCAGCATATCCACCACCAGCCCGTCGGGGATGGACTGTTTGGCGGCGATCTTCAGGCGAACCAGAATCAGCTCCCCCACAAAGAATCGATCCCGTTCCACCCGGTCCCCTTTGAGGTCGAAGAGGTCCCGGGAAACGGCGATCTGTTCCTCCTCCGGTTCGGGAGGCGTTTTCGAATAGCCGTTGAGGATGGCTGAGACATAGAGGCGGTCCGGACTGCGGGAAACGAAAGAAACCCCCCGGGCGATCTCCCCTTCGGAGAGGTTGGTCAGATAACTCCCCCGCTCATTCAGCTGAATCTCGTTTCCGGATGCCTTCAGGGTCCCGGACCACGGGGTGTCTTCGGATTCGGCCAGGGCCATTCCGGCCGAGAACAGAGCGTATTTTTCCTGGGTGCTCAGCCACCGTCTCTGCCGCAGGGCGGTCCCGAGATCTTCCAGAAGGGCATCCATGCCGTCCAGGCTTTCCTTTTCGTTTTCCACCAGCAGGGACACGGTCAGGGCCAGGTCCCGAAGCGGGGTGCCGTAATCCGCCCGGTATCGATCCGATTCCGGCCGCATTTCCACCGCCGATTTCAGGGCCGCCCGGCTTCGGTTCATATCACCCATCCGTTCCAAGGCGACCCCAAGATGGGTCAGCGGAAGCGGAGAGGCGGCCTGGTCCCGGTGGTTGTCGTAAAGGGTGCGCAAGGACCCGAGCGGCGCCCGGTTGAGGCGGGCCAGGACATATCCGGCATAGCTTTTCACCGCAAACTGAAGGGATTCCCGGTCGGTGTTGTCCATGTATTCGGGCAAAGGGGCCGCCCGTTTGAGATAATCCTCGACCCGGGTCAGGGCCGATTCGGTCATGGCGGAGGGACTCTCCACGCCCCGGTCCCGGGCGGTGAGCAGAAAATCGGTCACATAGACGGTCAGCCAGGGGGATTCGGGGCTGTTTTTGTTCCACAGCCCGAACCCGCCCGAGACCAGCTGCATGGCGGCCAATCGGTCCACCGCCGAACAGAGGCGTTCGAGCCGCTCCTCCCGGGTGATGGACGGCAGATGATAGCGGGCGATCTGCTCCGGGGTGGCGAACAGAAGCGGATAGGCCCGGCTGGAGACCTGTTCCAGGCATCCGTAGGGAAAATCGATCAACCCCTTCATGGCGTTCTGGAAATTGATGGGCACCCGGGTGGATATCTTCAGATCTCCATCCACCGTTTCGGGGATAAGGTCCGCCGCAAGACCCGGGTCCAGGGAAAAGGATCCCTCGGGACCCAGAATTTCAAACACCTTCCGGGCTGTTGCCGGATACCCCGGCCGCACCCCCAGCTGCCATTTCCGATCAATCCGGGTCCCTTCTCCGGCCACTTGCAGGCGGATATCGGCGGCGCCGTAATCGGCCCGGGCCTCCACCGGAAACCGCAGGGAGGTCTTTTCCCCCTCGGCCAGGGAGAGAGATCGTTCCCCGTCTTTGAGGAGAATGGGGCCGTCCACACCCAGCTGCACCTCCAGCTGCTGATCGCTTCCGCTCAGGTTGTGCAGATCGAGGGTGAACCGGGCGGTATCGCCGGGGGCCAGAAACCGGGGAGTGGACAGCTGGGAGACCACCGGTGCGGCCACCCGCACCTCCTGCTCTGCCGACCCGAACCGGTCCCGTCCGAAGGCGACCGCCATCAGTCGAATTCGGCCGTTGAAATCGGGCAGATCGAAAAATATCCGGGCCCTCCCCTCGGCGTCGAAGGCCACCGGTCCCTGAAACAGCGAAAGCAGTTCGATTTTGGTTTCGGGCCGTTTTCCGCCGGTCAGATCGGCGTCCCCGCCGTAGCGAAGGGCGGCCATATTCCCGTCCATCAGTTCAATCACCTTGCCGTAGATGTCATAGGCATCCACCGCGTACCGGCGTCGGCCGAAGAAGTAATCGAAGGGATCGGGTGTCTGAAAATCGGTAATGTTGAGAATCCCCACATCCACGGCGGCCAGGGTGACAAACAGCGTTTCGTCCAGAAGCATCGCCTCGGGGTCCAGCTGAAGGGTCACCGGCAGGGGATTGTCCGGATTCACCTTTTCCGGGGCCTCGATATGGACCTTCAGCTTTCGCCGGGACCGGTCCATCGGCAAATGAATCAGCCCCACGGCCCGATTGGGGGTGATCTTCTCCTTTGCATCCCCGGGACGGAAGACCACGGCGCTGATATAGAGGTTGTGGCTGTCCCACCCGGCCAGGATGGGAATCTCCACCAGAGCGGCGGCTTCGGTGACCGACACCCGCTTCATCCAGAGCGGTTTTTCCCCCTCTACCAGAATCAGGGCTTCTCCGGGATGGGGCGGGGTGACCGTGAGCCGAATGATGTCCCCCGGCCGATACGCCTCCCGGTCCAGGCCGAGCACCACCTTGTCGGGCCGGGCGGCATCGGCCCCTTCCCCGCCGTACCGCCAGGAGCCCACCCGAAACCGGACACTCGTGGTCAGACCGGTTTCCGGATCGGTAATTGCCAGCAGATACTGGCCGTCTTGCAGCTGAAGGGTATAGGGATGCGGCTGGTCCCCGTCCAATGAGAGGGAATCGGTGAGGAACTGATACTCTTTTTGGGTATACTGGTATTGCCATCCGGTGGATTCGGAATATTCCCAGTAATAATCCCGGTCCTCCCTGGTCAATTCCACCATCAGTTCTCCGTCACCCCTCGGTTTACCGTCGGGGGAAACCCGAATCACCTCGAACCGGACCGGCCCGGGCTCGGCGGGGCCGTCGCCGAACAGCGGCCGTATCCCCACCAGGGCCTCTCCGGGCCAGATGGTTCTCTGGGCGGCCCGGGTGACCGGCCGGCCCCCGGTTTCCAGAAGATCCACCGCCGCCCGGACCGACAGCGGACTCTCCAGTTCTTTCCACCGGCTCTCGATTTGAATCGTGGTTTTGCCCTCCGGGTCCAGGGTCTTCGGGGAAAGCTCCCAGTAATCCCGGTACTCTTCGTCGGCCGCACGGCCGAAGGCATACCCCTCCCATTCCGAAAACGGGTTCCGGTCGGCCTTCACCCGAACCCGGGCGATGACCTCATTCCCGGCGGCCGGGGCCCCGTAGAGATACCGCCCTGAAATGTTCAGCTGAAGCGGTTCTTCCGGCCCGGGGAACTCCGGCTGGAGATCGAGTTCCAGCTTCATCCGCTCGGGCAGAAATTCTTCCACATGAAAGGGAAAGACGGCAACGAATGGTTCATCGCCGGGGTCGTCCCCCCCCTTGCCCTGCCACTTTCCGGTCTGGGCGTCGGACGGTAAATCAATCGATTGTTGATAATAATTCAGGGGCTCCGCTCCTATTTCGGAAGCGTGCCAGGTAAAGCTTCGGACCTCTCGACCGTCGGGCCGGTAGAGGCTCGCTTTCAGAGGGATGGAATCTACGGGAGAACCGTCCTCATTTCTCAGCAGTCCGGATAGGATTACCGTTTCGCCGGGCCGGTAAAGATCCCGAGGGCTGTAAATGAAAAACTCCCGGGGCCGGTAGGGTCGCTTCCCCAGATCGAACTCGCTCATATCCAGAGCCGGCAGCCGCAGGGGCAAAATCCCGGTCTGGTCCTCTCGGGCCGCCGTAATCAGATAGACATCCCCGGGAAGCGTTCGGCCCAGCCGAAAACGGCCCTGGTCGTCAGTGGCCCCTTCCGCGATCACCTCCGTTTTGGAATTGTACACCGTAAGGGCCACCCCTTCGAGAGGCGCGCCGGTGCGCAGGGATGAGGCGAAAATCAGGGATTCAGTCTCATAGGCCCGGGCGTGGAGGCCGATATCGGTCACCAGGAAATAGGTGGATTGGTAGTTATAGTCATACTGGCCCGGCTCCCGCATCACCGCCAGATACACCCCGGGGTGTTGAAGCGGCTCGATGTTTTCCACCGGAATGTGATAGACGGCTCGTCGGTTTTTTTTCGCATCCAGATCGAACCGGCCGGAGAAGACCAGCTCCCCGTGCTTCTTGGCCTGAGCGAGGTGGTAATAGCCTTTTTCGCCGGTGGTGTTTCGCCAACTTACGAAGTTGATCAAACCGCCGGTGTCAATCCGGAAAAATTCGAGGTAGACCGAGCGGACATTCACCGTCACCACCGGCAGCCCCCCGGCCAGTTCGGCCGGAAGCAGAAATCCTTCGCTGGCGAAGCTGACGATCGGGTGAAGGGTTCGGGTGGTCACGGTTTTGCTGACCCGCTCCCCCAGGGTCTGGCCGTCGGCGGATGGAAGGCTCTCCATCACCGACACCGAATACCGGGTCTCCGGCTCCACATGGGGAAAATAGAGGGTGCGCCGGTCCTCGGAGAGCACCCAGGCGCTTTTGAGCAGCTCCCGGGTATCACTGATGCGAAGGTGGGAATCGTGCCGAACGGTGGAATCCAAGGGCTTTGAAAGAAGTACCGCAATGGCCGGACCGTTGTCGAAAGTGCGTTCACCGATATCCAGTACGCGAAAGGATTCGGATGGGGCGTTCAGGGCCGCCGCTTCTTCGGAGAAAGCGGCCGACGGCCCCAAAAGGGTCAACAGAAAAAACAAAAGGGTGAGGACCGTTCTCGCCATTGGTTTCTCCTTAATCCGTCTCCTTTCAGTCGCGAAAGGAGAAATCATAAATCAGATTTTTTATGATACTGATATCTTCCGTTGAAATATCTTCGAACTCGAATCCGATGCTGAAAAAGTTGGGATTCACATCCCGCTTGCACCACATGCTTTTGACGGCGAAAGTGATCTCCTTTTTCTTGTCGATCTCCTCGGGAAGCACCATTCTGAGTTCAAAGCAGGTGTCCGGTTCAATGGTATTCTCACTCACCAGTTTCATCCCGCTGGTGGTAATGTCGACCAGCTGCCCGACAAGTTGATTCGTCTTTCTATCAAACACCCTCAGGTAATAAATGATGTGTCTTCTCCTGGCTCTTCTTTTCTCCACCATTGCCTGGGCTCCTTCCTTGCCGGGGTTGACCTTCCACGAGAAAAAGAATCGTTTTCAACTATATATAATATCTAAAAAGACATTATATTTGTAGCAGACTACCGAAAATATCACAAGCCTTTCCAAGCTCGAATGGATGTGTTCTCACCGCCTCCATAGCTTGAAAAAGGTATGGAATTTTTACGGGAAACATTGATTCCACCGGACGGATCTGGTATGAGCGAGGTTATTCTATACCCATGCATTCGCAGAATTGTCTTGCAGGACTTCCGGTATCCATGAATCCACACGCGAACCCATATTCCACCTCAGGCCCGGTCTGGGGAACCGAAGGCTTTATCGGCAGAACCGATGCCCTGGCGGATGTCGCCCGTTTTCTGACCACCCCCCGGAAAAAGGGTCTGATCCTCTACGGCCACCGCGGAATCGGAAAGACATCGTTGCTGCGCCACCTAGAATTCCGGCTCCCCCGGGAAGGACCCTATACCGCGGTCTATTTCGATCCGTCGGCGCATTCGGGAAAACCCTTGCGGCAACTTCTGAAAGCGCTTTCCCTGGAAATTTTCGAGTCCCTGTCGATTCCGTCCGTCCCGTTTCCGAAGGGGGACCCGTCCCTGGCCTTTGAATCCCGCATTCTGGATCATGTCCTGTCTCATTTACCGAAACAGACCGTGTTGGTCCTGCTTCTGGACGAGTTCGAGGCGCCGCCCCAATCCGTTCCCCGGCCTTCGGAAAATCCCTTTTATCCCTATTTGCGGTTTTTGATGTCCGGGGATCATCCCTCCCTGAAAATCATCTCCGCCATAGGAAGATCTCCCGAGGATCTGGACCGCATTTACCGAACCCATTTCGAGGGGGTTTACCTGAAGCGGGTGACGAACCTGGCCCCTCAAGAAACCGCCGAACTGATTCGACTATCCGAAACACTGGATACCCTTCAGTGGCCGGATGCGCAGGTATCGGCGGTGATCGATTTCACGGACGGCCATCCCGGGCTGACCCGAAGCCTCTGCCGGGTGGTGTGGGACCACCTTCACCGCATCCGGTTCACCGATGTCCCGATCGTTCGGTTCAAGGATGTGGGCCAGAACTTTCCTCAGGCGATCCAAGCGGCGGATGCCGCTTTTGAATGGCTCTGGGAAGGGCTCGGTCCTCATGAGCGGGTGGTGGCCTCTTTTCTGGCCGAGATCGGCCCCGGCTGGATTGATCAGAAAGCACTCATTGCCGCCCTTCGGCAGACCGGAGGTATCCACCTGAACGGCGGGGTGGATCGGGCCGTCCGAACCCTGGAACAATGGGGGATTCTTCACACCAAAACCGGTGAATACCGGATTCGGATCAATATGTTTTCCCGTTGGATCATGGCCCGAAAATCGCGGGAACAGGTTCAGGAAGAGCTGAACGGCTTTGCCGACCGCCTCTTTGATACGGCCCGCGAATCCTGCCGAAGGGGACGCCTGCAGCAGGCGATACACCTGCTCGAACGGGCGGTGAAACTCAATCCCCGGCATTTGAAAGCCACGCAATTGTTGGCCAAGGTTCACGTCAACGCCGGACATCCTGAATCGGCTGTTCAATTGTTGGAAAAGGTACAGGGGGAGGTACTCCCGGCCATTCGGCCGCTTTACATTCAGATACTGGTTCGTCAGGCGGAAGCGGAAAACGAAGGCGGCGCCGCCCACATCTATGAAAAAATCCTGTCTTTGGCACCGGAAAACGCCGAGGCCCGCTCCTTTTTCATCGAAAAAGGACACCACGCCTTTGAAAAAAATCGGTACACCGAGGCTCTGGTCGCCTACAGAAAGGCCGGGGCCGTCTACCAGATCAAAAAGGTTGAGGCAATCATTCGACAGCTTCGCACTCAGAAGAAGATCGAGCGAATCAAGAAGAAGCGGGGGAAAAGACGCATCGCCGGAATTCTTCTGGGGGGTGCATCCGCCGCCGCGCTGCTGGCGGTGGTGGTCGCGGCGACCCTGACGGCGGGGTATCGGAAAATCAGCGCCGATCTGCCGCGCATCAACTCCCTCAACGACTACGCCCCGCCCATTGTGACCACGGTCTATTCGGACGACGATCGGCCCATCGCCGAATTCTACAAGGAAAGGCGCTCGGTGATTCCCCTGGATCAGATGCCGGAGGCATTGATTCAGGCCTTTATCGCCGCCGAGGATGCCCGGTTTTTCACCCATGAGGGGGTGGACCTGGTCGGCATTATTCGCGCCTTTTTCAAGAACATCGAAGCCGGGACGGTGGTTCAGGGCGGCTCCACCATCACTCAGCAGGTGGTCAAGTCTTTCCTGCTGTCTCCCGAAAGAAGCTATGAACGAAAAATCAAGGAAGCCATTCTGGCCTATCGCATCGACCGGGCCTTTTCCAAGGCGGAGATCCTCTATCTCTATCTGAATCAGATCTACCTCGGAAACGGGGCCTACGGGGTGGAAGCCGCCGCCGAAAACTATTTCGGCAAGTCGGCCAGGGAAATGACCCTGGGAGAATGCGCTCTTTTGGCGGGGCTTTCCAAGGCCCCGAGCCGGGACAATCCTTTCAAGTATCCGGACCGGGCCAAACAGCGGCGGCGGTATGTCCTCAGTCGAATGGCCGCCGAGGGATACATCACCCCTGAAGAAGCGGAGGCCGCCGCCAATGAAAAGGTTCACATCGAGCCCCGTAAAAACCTCTATTTTGATAAAGTACCCTATTTTACCGAACAGGTCCGGCGCCGTATCGAAGCGATATACGGATGGGAGGCGCTGTATACCGGCGGATTGAAGATCTACACCACGGTGAATATCGAGATGCAGACGGCGGCCCTGAAGGCGGTGGAAAAAGGATTACAGGCCCTGGAGCGCCGCCATCGGTATCCGAAGGCGGTTCACCCCCAGGGGGCTCTTCTCTGCCTCGAATCCCATACCGGCGCGGTGAAGGCGATGATCGGCGGCCGGGATTTCTCAGCCAACCAGTTCAACCGGGCGGTTCAGGCCAAACGCCAACCCGGGTCGGCCTTTAAACCGATCATCTACGCCGCGGCCCTGGACAAGGGATACACCACCGTCTCCATGCTCAGCGATACCCCCATCGTGGTGCCGGACAACAACCGATACTGGAAACCCGACAATTATGACGGCCGGTTTACCGGTCCCATCCGCCTGCGGCCGGCCCTGGCCAAATCCCGGAATCTACCGGTGGTCAAGGTGCTTCGGGATATCGGCATCGAGTATGCCGTCGAGTATGCCCATTCCCTGGGCATCACCTCGAATCTGAACCGGGGATTGTCCCTCGCCCTCGGCGCTTCGGGGGTATCTTTATTGGAGATGGTCCAGGCGTATTCGGTATTCGCCAACCAGGGGCAGTTGGTGCGGCCGCGGCTGATTCGAAAAATCGCGGATCGGAACGGAAATGAAATCGCTCTCGAACATCCGGGGCCCGAACAGGTCATCGACTCGTCCACCGCTTATCTCATGACCAGCCTGCTTCGAAGCGTCGTGGAAAACGGCACCGGCCATAAAATGCGGGCGCTGAACCGGCCCTCGGCGGGTAAAACCGGCACCACCAATGATTTCAGGGATGCCTGGTACATCGGGTATACCCCGGAGTACATCACCGGGGCCTGGGTGGGGTTCGACAAGGAGCGGAGTCTTGGGAAATCCGAGGCCGGCTCCAAAGCGGCCGGCCCCATCTGGCTCGATTTCATGCAGCGGATCATGGAAGGAAAGCCGGTACAGGCCTTCGCCCCGCCGCCCGAACAGGTGGTCTCGGCGAAGATCGACGCCGCATCCGGACTGCTCGCCGGGCCCGGCTCCTACCATATCCTTCACGAGTATTTTAAAGAAGGCACCGTTCCCCCCCGGCCGGCCCCCCACCAGTTCGTCGTCACCCGGCCGGAGGATTTTTTCAAGGCCGGGCTATGACTCGGCCCAGTCCGGATCATTCCCTACAGGAATTTTTCGAGATACTTGAAATCCGGCGTCAACTCCCCCTGATAAAGGATCAGGGCGCGTTTCAGCTCGGGCGGCAGATTCAACCGCTCCAGGGGGACCGAATAGTCTGCGTTGGCAAAATCGGGAATGAAGGGCTTGAGAACGCTGCTGAAGTATTCCGATGATTCCCGGGGGATTTCGGTGGGAAGAATATCCACCGCCATCATCACCGGACCGTCTCCTGTAAATCCGTCGATTGCCTTACCGGTGGCGGGTTCAAAGACATAGACCGGGTTTCCCGGATCGGTGCTTTTGACGGTGCATTCCACCGCGCCGCCGATATCGCAGCTGATGTCTCCGATCACCCGCAGTTTCGGCCGGCCCCCCTGCCACATCTTGCGGCACCGATCCAGGGTCATCAGCCGGGGATAGCGCTCATCCCAATAGACGCAATTGACCAGCACCGACAAATGGTCCAGGTAGGTATCAAAGGCGCTTTCGTACGCATCCTTTCCCTGACGGTAGTAATCCTGAAGGTCGAATTCAGCATCCGCCGCCCGGGGCCGGACGCAGCGTTCTTCCTTGAAGACGACCTTAAAAATGGAATTCCGGGGTGCGGAGGGGTCCGAGGCCAGGGCCGAAAGCTCCTCCGGCGGAATCTCCTTCACCGGCAGGAGGCCGAGAACCTCCTGAGCGCCGGCCGAGACATTACCGTATCCGGCAAACCCGATGATCAGGGGATGGAGAGATTCGGGGACTCCTTTTGTATGAATCTCGCCGGCGATCTCGCAAAGCACCGCTTCGGCCTCCGCCAGACTGCCGTAGGTTCGCATCTGTCGAAGCCGGTCGAACGGATTGGCGATCCCCTCGACGAGCAGGCGTTCCCCCAGAGACCAGAGGGTGTTGACCATCCCCGCCAACCCCGCGTGCCGACCGAAAAAGATCAGCCGCCGCCCCTGATCGTCCATAATTTTCTCATAGTCGAAGAGGGTGGCCTTTCGGGACATCATCCGCGCCAGCATCGGCATATTGTAGGACTGCCCTTTGATCACATGGGAAAAAAAGATATAGGTTTTGCCGGTCTGAAACACATCCTTGGGCATCTCCTTGATGCCGAAAATGATGTCGCAGTCGTTTACATCCTCCTGAACGGGGATCCCTTTCCGGGAAAACGTCTCATCGGAAAAAGCCCGGTAGGGGCTCGATTGAACCACCATATCGACGCCCCGGTTCCGAAGATCTCGAATGTCGTCCGGCACAAAAGGAACCCGCCGTTCCCATATGCTTTTGTCTTCTTTGCGAATGCCGATTTTCATAATTTCCACCTGATGATCATACAAGGGTTGTCTTTCATTTCGGTCCATCCGTCATCTCGATATGCATTCCGCGGCGCTTGAGTTCGGGAATCAGGTCCTCCGGAGACACATCCCGAGCCGCGGATATCACCCCGGTCGAAGCGATTTTCCCGGACAGAATCATTCGTGCTCCGATGCCGGCGGTGTAGCCCACGGTCCGGTTCATGGCGAACAGGCCGGTCTCAAGGTCCCGGTAATCGATCAACCAGCAGGTCGCCTGGTGTGCGCGGCCGTCCTTCAACCCCCAGGCCTGGACCAGGATCACCACCAGATCGCGCTCCTGGGGTTTGAATTGAAGCCGGGGCGTCAATTGCCGCACCAGAAATTCTCTCGGAGAGATTTCAGATTCTCCCACGGAAACGGGGGTGTCATCGAGCAGTCCCAGCCCCGCCATTTTGCTCCAGAACTCGCAATGGCCCGGCCATCGAAAGGCGAATCGGCCCATGTCGCGAACCGTGTCCTTCAATCCGAAGATGTCGATATACTGAACGGCATCGCCGTTGTAATAGGCCTCGAAAGAGCCGAGATTGGGGACCTCCAGGACATGGAAATTTCCCGGCTTGAAAATATCCGTACCCGGAAGGGTCTGCTCTTTGCCGTCCTTGAGAAACCGGGCCGGCCGCACATAGGTCTTCAAGACCCCGTCCAGGGTCCAGGTCAATTTATACCGAATGGGATTGGTGTCGGCGCAGGCCGGTTCGGGGACACCGGCGCCGTAGGAATTGAGCCCATGGACCTGGTCCAGACGGTCCACGGCCCATCGCCCCATCACCAGATCGATGCCCGGGTCCAGTCCGAACTCCACCAGAAACGTGAGCCCCTTCTCTTTTACAGCAGCGTCCATTTCCCAGATCGGCCCGGCGTAACTGGTATCCACGAAATGGACGCCCGCATTCAGGGCGGCCACGGCCGCGCCATAGGCCAGGTCCCAGGGAAGCATGCAGACCAGAACATCCACCCCGGCTTCTTTGACGAACCGTTCCAGTTCGGAGGTGTTCCGTGCATCCACTTCGGCGGCGGTCGTTTTTGTGAAGCCCATCTTTCGAATATAAGCTTCCGCCGCTTCCCGGTCCTGATCCGCGGCAATGATTTTTTTTACTTCCGGGCTTTGCTCCAGGTCGTGGATTACCGCCCTCCCCTGAAACCCCGTCCCGAGTACCAGTATATTCATATCTTCTCAACCTCCGAATATTACCGATTCATGAAAGCTTCTGTTTTTATTTGATATTAATCCGGACTTCATATCCCAGCCGGGTTCCCCTGTCAAGGTGAGAATGGTTCGATCTTCAGCGCCGAAGAAAGTCCTGAAGAGGCCGAATCTCGAATACGGGAGCGGGGTTCTATTGTATTTCCGGGAAAATCGTGGTACCTGAAACAACTGGAAAAAATGAAAAATATTCATAAGGGTAAATGACAAATGACGGAATCGGATATAAAATTGATCTCATGGAATGTAAACGGCCTGAGAGCGGTCTGGAAAAAAGAATTTGTCGATTCTTTTCGGAAGATGAACCCCGACATTCTGGCGGTGCAGGAAACCAAACTCCAAGATCACCAACTCAGCGAAGACATGCGACACATGCCCGGTTACGAGACCTACTGGTCCCACGCCTCGGTCAAAAAAGGCTACAGCGGCGTCGGTGTGTATACCCGAATTCCGCCCTTGAAGGTCAAATTAGGCGTGGGGATTCCCGAATATGATGAGGAAGGCCGCATTTTGGAGCTTCATTTCGAGGATTTCATCTTTTTCAATATTTATTTCCCCAACGGGGGAATGGGCGAGGACCGGCTTCGGTACAAACTCGATTTTTACAGGGATTTTTTTGCCTACCTCGATGAATACAAAGCAGCGGGGAAGAGCCTGATCATTACCGGCGATTACAACACGGCGCACAATGAAATCGACCTGAAAAACCCCAAATCCAATGAAAACACCTCGGGATTCATGCGGGTGGAGCGGGATTGCCTGGACCGGATCGTGGCCGACGGCTATGTAGATACCTTTCGCCACCTGTATCCGGATACGATTCGGTATTCATGGTGGACCTACCGGTTTAAGGCGCGGGAACGGAATGTGGGGTGGCGTATCGACTATTTTTTTACCACACCGGATCTGGTCGAATCGGGTCGCATCAAAGACGCCTTTATCGACAATGAGGTTTTCGGCTCCGATCATTGTCCGGTCGGATTGATCCTCGGCTCCCGATGAAAACCTCAACAACCGCTTTTTTGATTCGGCTATCTACTTTCTCGGGAAAAAGCATATGCCTTCCGTTTCGACCATGAAAACACGATGGCATCTTCCAGACATCCTCGACCTGGAGTATTTTCTTCACCGGGATGAGGCGGAAATCCGCGATCCCGACGCAGCCAAAGCCTTGGCCCAGCGAGACCGGGAAATTTATCTGGCTCATATTCAGCCGAAGATGCCGGGGGAAAAATCCCTGTCCAGACGGTTCATACTGAAATCCTGGCTGTCCCGACGACGCTTCGAAGAAAAGACGGCTCTCCCGGAGGAAGTCCCTCTGCCAGGTGAGATCTATAAAGAAATCTATCGGCTTCTGTGGTGGCTCTTTGTCGTCCTCGGAATTCTCGCCGGCGCGGGCCTCGCCTCCTCCTTTCTGATTTACCAAGGAACCGAACCGCTCAACGTGGCCTATTATTTCGGCTGCCTGATTCTAAGCCAGTTTCTTTTGATGTTGCTTCTGATTCTGATCATTTCGGTCCGGCTTGTGAACCGCTCTTTTACGGCAAATTCCGTCCTTTATTCTTTGATCAGCCGCCTTCTGGTGCGATTTTTCCTTTGGGTCCAGAAACGGACCGTTAAAAGCCTTTCCGGAACCCGGCGAAGCGGCATCGAAGCCGCTCTGGGGGTGGTCCGAGGCAGACGAAAGGTATACGGGTCTATCTTCTATTGGCCGGTCTTTGTCTTGGCCCAGGTGTTCGGCGTCTGTTTCAACATCGGCATTATCGCCGCCACCCTGATCAAGGTGGTCGCTTCGGACATCGCGTTTGGGTGGCAATCCACGGTCCAGTTCAGCCCCGAGGTGGTCTACGATCTGGTCCGGAACCTGGCCCTTCCCTGGTCCTGGTTCGTGCCCGCCGGCATCGCCCACCCCTCTCTGGCGGAAATCGAGGGCAGTCGAATGGTCCTCAAGGAGGGCATCTATCATCTGGCCACCGGGGATTTGATCTCCTGGTGGCCCTTTCTATGCTTCGCGGCCCTTTTTTACGGACTGATTCCCAGGGCGCTTCTGCTATTTGCGGGTGTCGTTGCCAAAAATCGGACCCTGGACAGACAGGACTTCGAATTCGGCAATATCGACCGACTGATGCACCGGCTTCAGTCTCCCCTGCTCAGTACCGAAGGCACGCCGACTTCGGAACCGCCCATGGACGAAGGCCGAAAGGAGACAAAACGGCCCATTCCTGCCACCGCCGTTCCGCAGGAGCCCCCCTCCGGTAAACATGTGGTTGCCCTGGTTCCGGATGATATTTTCGATGAATTCACCCAGGATCAACTCGGGTCAGTGGTGGAAAAGGCGCTGGGGTTTCAGGTGCGGGAGAAGATCCGCATCGGAACCGATTATGAATCCGACCGGACGGTTCTGAAGAGCCTGGGCCGATTCAACTGGCAAAACGGCCGCCCCCATGTGCTGTTGCTGCAAGAAGCATGGCAGCCGCCCATCCGGGAGATTCTGAATTTTATTCAGGAAATTCGCAGTGCCATCGGTGAAAAGGGCGGCATCGAGGTCGGACTTGTCGGAAAGCCCTCGCCGGACACGATTTTCACCCCGGTAAAGGAAGACAACTGGAATGCGTGGATTCAAAAACTCGGCGGGCTGGGAGATCCCTATCTTCGTCTGGAAAGGCTTTCCGCAGAATGAACCATCACATCATACCTGAATTCGCCATCGTCGGTCATCCCAACGAAGGCAAATCCTCGGTGGTGTCCACCCTGTCCGAGGACGACAGCGTCCGCATCAGCCCTCTGCCCGGAGAGACCATCGAGTGCCAGACTTTTCCGGTCATCATCGACGGGCAGGAAATCATCCGGTTCGTCGATACTCCCGGGTTCCAAAATCCGAAGCAGACCTTGAAATGGATGAGGGAGTACCGAGGACCGGATGAAGGGATTGTCCACAAATTTCGGGAAACGCATGCTCACAATCCCGATTTTCGGGATGACGTGGAGCTCTTCAAACCGATCGCGGAAGGGGCCGGCATCATTTTCGTGGTGGACGGCTCCCGGCCGGTGCGCTCGGCCGACAAGGCGGAAATGGAAGTTCTGCGGCTCACCGGACGCCCCCGCATGGCGATTATCAACTGCAAGGATGAGGATGTTCTCTATCTGGACCAATGGAAAAGCGAATTTCGCAAGCATTTCAATTCCATTCGGGTATTCAACGCCCACAAAGCCACCTATGCCGAACGGCTCGCCCTCCTGGAAAGCCTCAAAAGCATCGATCAGGACTGGCAATCGGCCCTGGAAACCGTCATCGCCGCCTTCAAGAAAGACTGGGAGCACCGAAACTCCCTGGCAGCCGACATCATCTGCGATATGCTGACAGAGAGTCTGACCTATTCGGTGTCTAAAAATTTTACAAAAAACACCGATGAAGAAGCCTTGCGGAACACCCTTCAGGAAAAATACAACCGTTCCATTCAAAAGATTGAAAAGGATGCCCAGCGGAAAATCCGACGGTTGTTCAAGCACAACATCTTCAACTATGACCTGCCGGCCCATTCCATTCTTCATGCAGACCTTTTCAATGAAAAAACCTGGCAGCTCCTCGGGCTTACCCAAAAACAGCTCATCGCCGCGGCCGGACTGGCGGGCGGCGCCATCGGCGCGGCCCTGGATGTGGCGGCGGCAGGCCTGACATTCGGCGTCTTCTCCGCCATCGGCGGGGCCATCGGCGCCGGTTGGGCCGCCTTCGGCGGGGCCAAAAGCCTGGCACAAACCAAGGTGGTGGGGCTGAACCTGGGCGGACAACAGATGAAAGTGGGGCCGATCGAAAACCTTCAATTCATGTACGTCCTGCTGGACCGGGCACTGATTTTCTACTCCCACATCATCAACTGGGCCCACGGCCGCCGGGATTATCCAACCACTCCAAAGAGCCTTCAGGTGGACAGGAAGGGAAAACCTGAAAAAGCCGGCTTCACCACCGAATGGGACGACAAAGCCAAACGCATCTGCGCCAATTTCTTCAACTCGGTGCGGAGCAACGACGATATTCGAAAGATCAGTGCGAGAAAGGCCTTGAAGGAGCTATTGAAGGAGACTTTTCAGAAGATTTCGCATAGTGAGCGGCGGTATGGGTTGGTGTTTCGGAATGATTCCATGTGACGTTTCCCCAGACCCGGTATTCTGCACATAAAAGGAGCAATATATGAAAGTTATCCTGCTCATGGCTCTCACCCTCGACGGCAAAATCGGCAAAACCCCCGACCATTTTCCGGACTGGACCGGCCGGGAGGACAAGCGGCTTTTTGTAGATTTATCCAGAAAATCGGGGGTAGTCATTATGGGGTCCAAAACCTTCGACACCATCGGCTTTCCGCTTCCGGATCGAAAAAACATCATCATGACCCGGGACAAAAGCCGGGTGTCCCGGTGGGAGAATCTGGTCTTTACCGACGCACAGCCGAAATCGATTCTGGAGGAGCTGGAAAAGGAGGGGTTTTCAGAGGCGATTCTCGCCGGCGGGGCCTTGGTCAATTCATTGTTTGCCGAAGAGAACCTGATCGACGAAATCATTGTGACGATTTCGCCCAAGATTTTCGGCTATGGTATTTCGCTGTTTACTCCGGAAATCTCGATGGAGCTGGCGCTGAAAGATATGCAACGGTTGGGGGAGCATCTGGTCTGCCTGACCTATGAGGTCATCAGCGGAGGGAAATAAGACACCATCCGTCCCCCCGGAATGAAGAGAAGACGAGACGCCCGCAATACGTACTGACGGGCCGCGATGTCATCCGGATAAATATTGGCCAGGGCCTGAAATACCCCGATGGCTATCACCAGTTTGCCGATGCTGCCCGGGTTGTGGTCCACTTCCGACCGGTGTTCGGCATACCGGGGATTTTCGGGGTCGGTTACATCCAGGACCGCGATCCCGTAGTGATCCGCTTCCCTGCCCAGGAGGTCTTTGATCTGCGCCGAAAACCGGGGCTCCGGCGGCGGAAGGCTCAGGCCGGGATGATTTTTCAGCCGCAGGTCCACCGCATTCAGGGGCAGCAGGGCGCCCGGCGGCTGAATTCGGGCCCGGGCCTTTCCCTCCTGGGCCAGGCGGTAGCCTTCCAGGCGGGCGATGCCGGTAAAGGGCTCCGCGTCCAGTGGATAAGCGCCGCTGAGACCCGGGGTGAGTATCCATAAGACCCGGCCCCAAAGGATCAGGACCTGTCGCACCGATGACCGAAAACGGGGGTTGAATGAAGTTTTCATTCTCTGAATATATTGTCTATCTACTTGACATGCAATCATTTTTTGCCTATTTAGAGCTTGCTATGAACAGCTACCAAGCCGAACAACTGGAATCCATAGAAGCGGTCCGCCGCCATCTTCTGGCCTTGCCGCTTCATAAAAGAGAGAAGGTATCCGCTCAAATCGGCGATTACCTTGCTTTTCGGCGCCGCGTGGGGGCCTTTTTGGCCGAACACTTCAGCGATATCTGCACCCGAACCTGCTACCAAAACCAACTCAGCGCCTGCTGCTCGAAAGACGGCATCATCACCTTTTTCGGAGATGTGGTGGTCAATCTCCTGGTCTCCGAACCCGCTCAAATCGACCCCCTGATGGCGGCCCTGAACAAAGAAAACGACGGATTCAAATGCGTTTATCTAACCGATGGAGGCTGTCTGTGGCGGGTTAAACCCATTGTCTGCGAAATGTTTCTGTGTGATGCGGCCCGTGACGAGGTATTCGGACGAAACCCCCGCCTGAATGAGGTCTGGAGGCAATTCGAGGCGGCCAAGAAAACGTTTACGTGGCCGGACCGACCGGTCCTGTTCGATGATTTGGAAAAATTCTTTATGAATCTGGAATGCCGAACCGCTTTGATGTACCTGCACAACAGCCCGGGACTGCTTCGGGTGAAAAAGATCGCTATGGAAAGAGGGGAATTTTACGATGCAAGATGAGAGAGGTCTATACTACTATCCTTTCCCCGGGAACAAACGCATTCGAATGTATGTTCGGCGAACCGGACCGGACGTCAGTTTTCGAATGTGGAATCAGGATGATGAAAACATGTGGGAGGAACACGGCTGGGTGCCTTACCGGGCCATCAAGGAGGCAACCGCCATCTATGAAAAGAAGTCCGGCGGATTCGACCCGAACCGCGCCTACGACATCGTTGCGGCCAATGAATTGCTCAGAAGCCGATCCGCAGTATCGTAACCGCTCACGGGCCTGAATTTTTCGGATGCAACCCGCGGACCTGTTCGGAGGAGAGTGATGAAACGATCGACTTTATGGATGTGTATTCTATCAACCTGTTTGGTTTGGCTGACGGCCGGATGCGCCAGCAAGGGGTATGTGGATGACCAGCTCAATCAGGCCCTGACTTCCGAAATCGGCAGGGTCCGGCAAAATATCGATGATGTCCGGCAAGGAATCAAAAAAAACCGGCAGGAGATCGATTCACTGAAAACCGAGACTCGAGCCCAGCGGGAAAGACTCGCCCGAAAGATGAATCTCATCGACGAAGCCCTGGAAAGAGCGCAGGAAGCCCAAATACTGGCCAAGGGAAAGCTCCTGTATGAAGTCACCCTGACCGATGAATCGGTCCATTTCGGCTACAAAAAGAGCACCCTGTCGGAGGATGCCAAAGCGGCCCTGGATGCCTTCTCCCAGGACCTTATCGCCGACAACGAAGCGGTCTTCATTGAAATTCAAGGGCATACCGATCATATCGGCTCCGACGAATACAATCTGGAACTCGGACAAGACCGGGCCGATTCGGTTCGAAAATACCTCAACACCCACCACGACATTCCCCTGCATAGAATGAGCACGATCTCATACGGAGAATCCAAACCTCTGGAGCCCAATGACACCAAAAGCAATCGGGCCCAGAACCGCCGGGTCGTGTTGTTGGTCATGGAGTAACCCCCAACCCAAAGGCCGACATGAAGCTTCCCTACCCATTCCCCCGGGGCCGCGGTTTTTTTATACTTGTAGTCCTTACTTTGCTGTGTGCGCAGCCCCCGGGGGGATGGGCCGCCGCTGAGCCCCCGGCCGTTCCTGATCCCGATCCTTCCGCCGAAGACGGAGCGCCCCGGGATGACACGGATTCGGTAAACGATCCCCCCGTCAATACCGTCCCGGGACCCCAGATCACCCCGCGCAATATTCCCCTGACCTTCTCCTCCCTCAGCGGCAATGCGCTCATCGTCAGCGACCCGGACCTGAGCGGCGGTAATCTGATGGTGACCCTCAGCGTTTCCCGGGGGACCCTTACGGTGGAAGGCGAGTCCGGTGCTCTGGTGGAAATGAACGGAACCGGCGCCCTCACCATCACCGGAACCCAGGGGGCGGTGAACGTGGAACTGGAAGGCCTGAGATATGATCCGCCGCCGGACTGGCACGGACAGGTCACCTTGACGATGGAAAGCAATGACCTCGGAAATACCGGCACACCGGGGCCGTTGACCGATCAGGATACAGTTGAGATCACGGTGGCCGTCACCGTCGGCCCCAATCAACCGCCGGTAGCCGATGCGGGGCCGGATCTCACGGTGGAGGAATACCGGCAGGTGATCCTGGACGGCTCCAATTCATCGGACCCGGATGGTCCCGAAAACCGGCCCGTCGATTATAACTGGGCCCAGACCGGCGGACCGGCAGTGGATCTGGAAGGCGCCGATACCCCTGCGGCCACCTTTTCAGCCCCGGAGGTCGGGGCGAGCGGCGAGCGGCTGTCTTTTTCACTCACCGTGGTCGACAGCCGGGATACAGCGGATACGGATGAAGTGGAAGTGACCGTTCGGGATATCGGCGAGCCCGTCGGAACTTTTCCCGAAGGGAGTACGGTTTTTCTGAATGCCCCGGAGTTTGAAGAAGAAGCGGTTCTCTATGCCTGGGATCAGATATCCGGGCCTTCCGCCGCCCTATCTGATCGACACGCCAAACGGCCCTCTTTCGTGGCTCCGATCGTGGGTTCCGAGGGGGCGGTTCTGGTTTTTCAGCTCACCGTCCAATCCGGTGAAAGCGGGGACATTTCCGAAACCTTTTCGGTCCGGATCGAAGACAACGGTATCACCGGTTTTCCCACCGATGTTCTCACATTTACCCCGATTCTGACCACCGAAATGGGCATTACCCTGGACGGGGGCCGATTGGTCCGCCTTCACGGACTCGACCCCGCCGAAATTCAGGAGACGGCGAATCGCCCCCAAAACCTGATCTACGGATTGACCGAGGCGGCGGTCAAGACCAAGAAACCCGGCGCCGGTGCATCGATCACCCTTTATCTCTCCGATCCGGCCGAGGAAGGCTTTTCCTGGTTCGGCTATACCGAGGAAGACGGATGGTTCGATTTCGGGGCCGATGCCGTGTTCAACCCCGACCGAACCCGAGTCAGGCTCACTGTGGCCGACGGCGGCATGGCCGACCGGGACGCCGAATTCAACGGAATCATTCGGGTGCTGTCGGGGCTGGGGAAAGCCGGCAGTCCGTCGCTCTCCGGCGGAGGCGGTTCCGGGGATGAAAACGGTGGATGCTTTATTGAGATTGCCTCGCCCTGAGCCGACCGGTTCTTCGACCTTGATCACCGTTTCGGCGACCCTGCCTATCAGGCTTTGCCGAAATGATCGATCACAGCAGGGCGAAAACGACCGCCCCGATTGTGCCGCCGCTACCCTCTATCATCAGGACGCCTTCAGCATCTTGACCAGAGATTCGTCCATGACCGCTTCATACCCTTCCAACCGGGCCACCACCGCACCTTGACCGTCCAAAAATGTGAAATCGCCGATCATTCGACGGTGATCCGCTTCTTGAACCTCCAGCACGGCCATGACGCCGTCAGCGGGGAATTGTTGCCGGTATTGGCGATAGGAGTTCCCGGCACTGGGAAGGGAGAGCGCCCCTTTCTCCTCGTAGCACCAGAGGATGGCCATCTGAAAGGCCGAATCGAGGACCAGCGGATCACCGATCCAGCGGCTTCGAAGGGGTTCGGCCATCCAGCGGTCCGGTGAGGGCGCCGGCGCCAGCTTGGCCACCATCCCTTTGGAGGAACAGCTCACGATTTCACGGATTCCGCGAAGGTCCACCCCGTGGTAGAGCACCGCATCGTAAATTTCCTCCATGGGCCGGGTATAGGTTTTGGCGTGCAAATCCAGAGAGCATGAAAAATCCGGAGAATGTTGAGGCGGCATATCGGTCAGAATGGCCCGTGCGCTGAAATGGACCCGGTCGTCCTTGCCCTTGAAACCGTCTCGGACTTCGACATCGGCTTCATACATCCCGCCTTTTCGTTTTGCCTTGCCCGCCAGAAGACGAATCAGCCGTTTCGATCCCCGGTGAATTTCCACCTCCTTCAAAAGCCGGATATCGTCCAGGCCGTGCAGGAAAAGACCCGGATTTTCATGAAGCGCCCCATGTCCTATCCATTCGGTCATGAGGGAAAACGGAACCATGGCTTTCCCCCCCAGGATATGGGCGGAGAGAATCGGGTACCGCTCCAGATCGAGCTCCCGCTGAAAAGAGAGGCTCAAGGCCCGCGGCACTGTGTGCGGACGAGATTCGACCTCGGGTGGGGCGAGGGGATCCCGGGCCGGAATCAATCCGGCGCCGATCACCACCTCTACCGGCCCCGGTCCGTCCCCGCGCATTTCGTCCACCATGCTCCGGGCCCCTGCCGCCAGCGAAATCAGTTGAATTCCCTGACGCTCGAATTCCCGGCGCAGCGAAGGGGTCACCATGCCGGCCTCCCAGGGCCCCCAGTTGAAGGAAATCACCCGGCAGCCCGGCCGCTTCAGAGACTCCAGCCGGGCCTGTTTGTTGAGCACCTCATTGGCCATGGCGTAATCGACCTGTCCCTGGTTGCCCATACGGGCGGCCACAGAGGAAAAGAAAATCAGATACTGAAGGGGATCATCGGCCACCGCCCCCAGCAGCGCCTCCATTCCCATTACCTTGGTATCGAACACACGGGAAAACTGTTCGGGGGTCTTGTCGATGATGAACCGATCGGCCAGCGCGCCGGCGCCGTGAATCACCGCTTTCACCGGACCATATGTTTTTCGGATCTTCCGAATGACCGTTTTCACGGCGGCAGCATCCCGCACATCCACGGAACGGTAGAGAACCTCGGAACCGGCGGAGCGAAGCCGATTGAGGTTTTCCAGTATCTCCCGGCCGGCCTGTCGCTTCCCGAAAGCGGTCTCCAACTCCGCCGGCGTGACGGAACGGCCTTGGAATTGGTGCGCCAGAATCGCCTTTTTCATGGCTGCTTCATCGGTCACCGAGGCCAGCCACTCCGGTTCGGGCCCCGGCAATGGTGAACGCCCCATCAGAACAATGCTGAGGGGACCGGTCTCCCGGGCCAGGGCGATGACGGCAGCGGCGGTCACCCCACGGGCGCCGCCGGTCACGATGACGACATCCCCGGTCTGAAGGTGAATCTTTCCTTGGGGATAGTCCGAGGCGGACAGCCTCAATTCCCACCGCGATTCGGCGTCCAAACCAACCTCCACCGCCCCTGAATACAGGATTTCCGCAGCCAATGCCGCGGCGATCGCCTTCGGATCATTCCAGTGAGAATCCAGATCAATGGCACTGCAACAGACGCCCTTCCACTCCACCGATGCGGTTTTGCTCAGACCGGCCAATCCGCCGGAATAGCTGTTTTCAAATCCTTTCCCTGAAAACCCGAAGCGGCCGTCCATTCGACTGACCGTGGCCAGACAGGCCCCCTTTTCAGATGCGGATGCCAGAAGGCCGGGCGCCGCTTTTCGGGCCAGCTCAAACGCTGTTTTGAGAATTAATTCACCAGTATCTTCCCAGGCATCGGCCAGAATCACCAGTCCCCCGGCCCCGGAAAGGTCGGCTTCCAGGAGCTTTTCCGGGGAATCCGATTCTACGACCATTCCCCTGGCTTTCAATTCTTCGGCAAGCGCCGCCCCGATCCCTTTGGAATCCTTGGTGATGAAAACCGGCCGATCAGCGGGAATCTCTATCGTCTTGCCCGCCTTCAGCGGCCTGGGAATCGGAATGATAACCCGTTTCTCGATCCGGCCCGGGGGTAGGTCCGATTCGGGGGCCGGTTCCGGATAGGCGGTCCCCGTCTGGGAATCGGCTTTTTCTGAGGCAACGCTTTCCCCCGAGCTTTCCACCAGATACTCGACGATCTGGCCCAGGGTCTTGAGAGTCCCCATCATCTCCGGGGAGACCGGCGGCAGTTCAGGCATCTTTTCCTCAAAAGAGGACAAGATCTCCACCCGTTTGATGGAATCGATCCCCAGGTCCGCTTCGATGTCCATATCCGAGGCCAGCATCTCGGACGGATATCCGGTCAATTCGCTCACCACCTCCAACAGAATCTTCTCGATGGCCGAGGCGGAACCGGTAGGCTCCGAGGGTTCGATTTCGGTCGGGGCATCCACCGTCTGAGCGGTCTTGAGGACTTCCTTTTTATCTTCCTGAAATACCTCGGCTCCGGAGGAACCCGAAATATAATCGACGATCTGGCCCAGGGTCTTGAGGGTGCCCATCATCTCCGGAGAGACCGGCGGCAGCTCGGGCATTTTCTCTTCGAAAGAAGAGAGAATCTCCACCCGCTTGATGGAATCGATCCCCAGGTCCGCCTCGATGTCCATGTCCGGAGCGAGCATTTCCGCCGGGTAGCCGGTCAGCTCGCTCACCACCTCCAACAGAATCCCTTCCACTTGCGCCCGGTTTCCCGCATCATTGGAAACGGAGGAAACGGAGGAAACGGAGGAAGCGGAGGAAGCGGATTTTTCGGAAGCGGATTTTTCAGTGGATGCGGCCGATGGCGGCGGAGCCGTTTGGGGAGACGTGCCTGCGGCCCCTTCACCGACCAGATAGTCGACCACCTGACCTAAAGTCTTGAGGGTGCCCATGATCTCGGGAGAGACCGGCGGCAACTCCGGCATTTTTTCTTCAAAGGAGGAAAGGATCTCCACCCGTTTAATGGAATCGATCCCCAGATCCGCCTCGATGTCCATGTCCAGGGTGAGCATCTCCGCCGGGTAGCCGGTCAGCTCGCTCACGACCTCAATAAGGATTTCCTCGATTCGAGCCCGGTCCGAATCAACAGGCGTTTTCGATTCCGCGGCGGGCGGCGGAACCTGAGTCTGAGAGGATCGCCGCTCTATCGAATGTTTGGGCGAATGTTTGGGCGAATGTTTGGGCGAATGTTTGGGCGAATGTTTGGGCGAATGCTTGGGCGAATGTGTGGGCGAATAAGGCGGTTCCGGTTTTTCATTACGAATCTTATTATCCTTTCGGGTATCCCCTTGGAATTCCGGAACCCGGGGTGCGGGAAGTCGCTGCGCCTGAAGCCCGCCCTGAATGCCCCCTCGAATCCCCAGGGATGCTTCGGCCAGCCGCTGAGTACTCTCAATCATCTCCTGAAGGGTTCGGCCCGCCTGGGTTTGGGATTCCAGAAATTTCTGGTGGGTTTCCGCGGTCTGCATCTGCAGAGCCTGCATCGATTTGAGCCCTTCCTGGACCGCCCGGAAGGCATCCGCCACAAAAGCGGATTGATTCGGGGTCGGCGTGGGGTTGTCTGATTTTTTCATGTTCCTCATATATTCTCCGGCAGGAACCGTCGCCGCTCCGGGGGTATTCTCGGCGGCGGGTTCCGCAGGGGATCTTTTTGCAGGATGAACATCCTGTTGATGGTTTTTGGGAACTCTCGATGGAACCGAAACCGGCTCTGCCGATGCCGACCGATTTTCCGGTTCGGAAAGGGTGCGGTTCCCGGTATTTTCTTCTGTTTTCGCCGAAAGCAGCGTTTTCACTTTCTGAACGGCCGGGGCCGATTTGGGAACCTTGGATGGAGACCGATAATTGGCGCCGGTCAACGGAATCCGCATGCGGGGTTTTCGCCTGGGGCGCGCGGGACCCTCCCATTTTTCCAGGTCCACCGCATGCCCGAGCACCGCAAGATGGCACAACAGACGCGCCAGGTCGGTGATTCCGAAGCGGCGTCCGCCCGAAAGGTCCACGGGAATCGCATGAAAAGGAAGCCCCTTGAGAATGTTTTTGACCAGGCCGGTCAGCACCGATTTGGGGCCTACCTCCACAAAAGTCCGCACCCCCGATTCAAACATATTCTTGATTTCATTGACGAAATCCACCGGAGAAAGGACCTGTTCCCCGAGCAGGGCTTTGGCGGCGTCGGGGTCTTTCGGGTATGGGGTCCCTGCGGCATTGGAAAACACGGGAATCCCGGCGGGGGTGACCGCGGCCGCTTTCACCGCCTCCGCAAAAGGGCGGGCCGCTTCGGCCATCATGCGGCTGTGGAAGGCGGCGGAAACCGGCAGCCGTCTGACACCGAACCCCTTCTCTCGACAGGCCGCTTCCGCTTCTTGAATCGCCGCCTCACTCCCGGAAAGCACCCCCTGATCCGGGGAATTCCGGTTGGCCAGCACCACATCCAGGTTTTTGGATCGAATCAGGCGGTCGATCTCCTCCAGCGGGGCCTTCACCGCCGTCATGGCGCCCGGATGCGCGGTTCCGGCCTCGGCCATAAGCTTTCCTCGAAGAAAGGCGAGATCGAAAAGGGTATCGGTATCGATCCATCCGGCGGCCCAGAGGGCGCAAAGCTCCCCGAAGCTGTGGCCGCAAACCGCATCCGGCTGTATCCCGAAGCGGTTCAGGATTCTGGTCATGAACATGTTGACCACACCGATGGCCGGTTGGGCCGCATCGGTGCTTCGCAGCCGATTCTCCTGTTCGGTTTTTTCTTCTGAAATACGGATGGAGCGGGGATAGATCAGATCGCTCAGACGCCGGGTCTTGTCTCTTTCATCGGCGCGTTCCAGCACATGGACCGCTTCGGGAAAGCGACAGGCCAGGTCCAGGCCCATATCCACATACTGGCTTCCCTGGCCGGGAAAAACAAAGGCCAGCTGCCCGGTCTGGACCGGCCCTGCGTAGAAGATGTTTTTGAGGATGCGGGTCTCCTCTTTGATGTTGTTCTTGACCGCGTCCAGGGCATTGGAAAGAAGTTCGGTGAAATCGTCGAACCGGTCCAGGGTTTTTTCCAGGACCATCAAAAGCCGGTGCGGCGCACCCGAAGAGAATTCCTTGCGGGTTTCTGCGGCTTTGAAGGAGAGGTCCTCATCGATGATTCCCGCCTCCACCTCCTGCTTCAGTTTTTCAAGCCGGGCCGCCACCTCCTGCCGGGTATCCCCGGACAGGGCCAGAATCTCTACGGCGCCGTCCCAGGAAACCGCTTCTTTTTCAGGCTGATATTCCTCCAGCACCATATGGAAGTTGCTCCCCCCGAACCCGAAGGAACTCACCCCGGAGCGTCGGGGATGACCCCCGGCGGTGATCCAGGGCCGGGTGCGGGTACTTAAATAAAAGGGGCTCTCCTCGATGTGGAGCTTGGGATCGGGGGTTTCGATCTTCAGGGTCGGGGGCAGAATTTTGTGGTGAAGGGACAGCACCGCCTTGATCAATCCGGCGGCGCCGGCCGCGGCCTTGGTGTGGCCGATCATCGATTTGACCGATCCCACGGCGCACCAGTTTTGAGGGCGTCCGCTTTCCGGCTGATCGCCCTTTCCCTCGAACACCCCTCGAAGGGCGGTGAACTCCACCATGTCGCCGACCCGGGTGCCGGTGCCGTGGGCCTCGATCAGGTCCACCGTTTCGGGGTCCACACCGGCGGCTTCATAGGCCCTGCGAAGGGCCTTCATCTGCCCCTCGGCATGGGGCGCATAAATGCTGTTGGAGCGGCCGTCGCTGGAAGAGCCCAGGCCTTTGATGACGGCGTAGACCCGGTCCCCGTCCTTTTCGGCGTCCTCAAGCCGTTTGAAAACCAGAAGCCCGACCCCTTCTCCCAGCAGGGAACCGTCGGCCCGGGCGGAAAAGGGCCGGACATCCCCGGTGGGCGAGAGAATCGGGGTTTTGGAAAAACACATGTGCATGAAAATATCGTTGAGGGTGTCCACCCCGCCGGTCACCACCATATCGGACCGGCCCGCCTGAAGCTCCATCAGGGCCAGGTGCATGGCGCTCATGGAACTGGCGCAGGCCGCATCCACCGCGCAGTTGGTGCCCCCGAGGTTGAGCCGGTTGGAAATCCGGCCCGCCACCACATTCCCCAGAAGGCCTGGAAAGGAGCTTTCCTGCCACGGCACATAGGCGTCTGAAATTCTCTGAATCACCTCCTCCGTTTTATCCGGAGGAATCCCCGCATCCTTCAAGGCCCGCCGCCAGTGGGGATGGCCCAGCCGCGCCCCCAGCGGAATCACCAGTTCCTGGGTGCCGGTCACGCCTAAAATGACGCTGGTCTTTTCCCGGTTGAAGTCGCGTTCGTCGCCGTATCCGGCATCCTCCAGTGCGGCCTTGGCCGCCAACAGGCCCAGCAGCTGGGAGGTATCGGTCGCCTCCAGGGAACTCGGCGGAATCCCGAACTCGGAAGGATCAAAGCCCACCGGAGAGAGATACCCGCCCCGGGTGCAATAGACGCTGTCGGGCCGTTTGGGATCGGGATCGAAATAATCGGCCGCCGACCAGTGGGTCTCCGGCACCTCGGTGATGGCGTCCTGAGCGTGGGAGATCAGCCGCCAGTAGTCCTTCAGACCCGGGGCCTTGGGAAACAGGCAGCCGATGCCGATGATCGCGACGGGTGCATTGACTTGTCTGGAGTGCGAGTGATGTTCCAATGGTATTCCCTTGTTATCCGGTTGGTGCTTCAAGTGCGGTGTTGATGTCAGACAATTCCATGGGGCTGAAACGGACCGCTTCATGGTCCGGGACCACCCCCTGATATCGAATCCAGTTGACCCGGGTGACCAGGGCCGCGCCGTAGAGCAGATTCATGGCTACGGTGACGGTTCGCCGGTTTTCGGGTTTTTCCAGAAAACTGCCCCGGACCCATTCATTGAAGGCGCCCAGGGAGGGTCCGCACCAGATCTGGTAGTCGATTTTTCGGGTCGGATCCCCCATGGCGGCCCACCGGGAGGATTGCCCCAGATAAGACCGAAAGACCAGCGCCATTTTATGCATGGGGTCCCGGTCGGCCCGCTCGATCTGTTTCGGGTCCCGCTTCATAAAAAAAGACCGGGTCTGGTCCCAGGCCTCTTGAAAGCCGCACCGAAGGATATCCCGCTCCAGCGTTTCCCGCTGTTTTTCGGGAATGTCTTCATACCGGTCATAGCCGGTATAAAGCTCGTACAGCCGGGCGGCCCGAAGGGCGAACATGGTCCCCCGTTTCAGGACCTGAACCTTGACCCCCATTTCGAACATATCCGCGGCCGGGGCCATGGTGATGTCCGCCTGCCCCGCCTCGGAGAGCATGACGCAGACCTCCCGGGAGGTGCCGGCCTCCAGGCAGGACTGATTCACCGACCCGGTCAGCACATAGGCCGCCCCCATGGCAAACGCCGCGGCTGCGGACTCCGGTGTGGAGATCCCGCCCCCGAGGCCGACGCAGATCGGGTTTTCATAATTATACCGAGCCATGGCCCGGTCCCGGCCCGCGATCATGGTGGGCAAGAGGGCGATGGCGGGTCGATTGTCGGTGTGGCCGCCGGAATCGGCTTCGGCGGTCAGGTCCTCCGCCATCGGGATGGATCGGGCCAACTCGGCCTCCCGGGCGGTGATCCGCCCCGCATTCACCAATTTTGCAAGCAATTTCTCGGGAGGCGGGGCGAAAAACTTTTCGGCCACCTCGATCCGGGAGACCTTGGCGATCACCTTGTTGGGGCAGATGATGTTTCCGTGGTCATCCCGGTAGATCCCCTTGACCCGGTATTCGACCAGGGGAAGGGTGAGCCCCAGGTAAGCCGATGCGCTTACCAGCCGCACTCCTTTTCTCAGATAAAGGTCCACCACCCCGGCCTCATGATCCGGTTGGGCAGGGCTGTGGATCAGGTTGGACCCGAACGGACGGCCCTCCAGTCGCTGTTGAAGCTGGTCCACGGCGGCCTCGATCTCTTCCAGAGACAGGCCCGCGGCCCCGAAAAAACCGATCATGCCGGCCCGACCCGCCGCCTCGACCATCTCCACCGAGGTGATGCCGTTGGCCATGGCCCCGACCACGTAGGCATATTGTAGATGATAGCGTTTCCGAAAGGTCGGGTCCCCCAGGTCCCCGGGGTGAAGCGGAGGAACGTAGGCGCAGACCGGATACAGATGGGCGCCGCCGGAAGGCGCTTCACCGAGAACCACCCGGCCGCCCTTGCCCACCGCCAGGTCGCCGTTGCGGCGGATCAAAATCACCGGGCGGTTTACATTCAGGATGGCCCGCCGAACGGCTGAAGCTCCGGTTTCAGGCGCTGTTTCGCCCGGCTCCCACCATCCGGCGGTTCTCGCGTTTTCAGCTGAATCAGACACTCAATCTCTATTCCGAAAAGAAGGGGTTCGAGGTGACGGCATCGGTACGGGGCGACAAATTCCCTGAGATAACAACCTCATAACCAACACAAATTATTTTTCTCTAAAATTTGGTAGTTTAAATAAATCCGCTGTACGTGTCAAGCCGGATCAGCGATGGCGTATCGAAAAAGGAAAAAAAGACATGATCCCCGTTTCAGCCATCTGTCAATCATTCCGGCATTCAGGCTTGGCCGAAACGATGATCCGCGCCGAACAATCGGATACCCGAACAACGGCCGAATCCGTATTCGGCTGCCGCAGGGGTATGGTTGCGTATTGACTAATCGATCGATATGGAGGATATGAATCCCAATTCTACTCTTGAGCAAGGAGAACCCAATGGATCTACAGAAATATTGCCCGGAAAAAGTCGTCAGCGCGGAAACCGCCGTCTCCAAAATCAAACGGGGCAGCCGGATCTTCGTCGGCACCGGATGCGGAGAACCCCAGCACCTGATCAAAACCATGGTTCAGGACCTGAACATGCAGGATATTATGGTGTATCAGATGCTCTCCTCCACCTTTTCACAGTTCATCGAGGAGGACTCCTTTTTGAGGCGGTTTTCCCTCAAGCTCTTTTTCATCAGCCGCGCCCTGCGGAATGCCGCCGCCGAAGGCAAGCTCGATTACCTGCCCACCTATCTCTCTCAGATTCCGACCCTGTTCTACAGCAAGCGCATCGGCCTCGATGTGGCCCTGGTTCAGGTGAGCCCGCCGGATAAATTCGGGTATTGCAGCCTCGGGGTGTCGGTGGATATCACCCGATCGGGCATGGAGTCGGCCAAAACCGTCATCGCCCAGGTCAACCCCCGAATGCCCAAGACCTGGGGAGACAGCTTCGTCCACATCGATGAAATCGATTATCTGGTCCTCCATGAGGAACCCCTCGTGGAATCCCTGTCGACCCGAAAGCAGAATGAAATCACCCGGCGAATCGGCCATTTCGTGTCGGAAGTGGTGGAAGACGAGGCCACCCTTCAGATCGGCTTCGGCCATCTGCCCAATGAAATCCTGCCGTATCTGGACAAAAAAAAGGAGCTGGGCATCCACACCCAGGTCATCACCGACGGGCTTCTTCCCCTGCTCAAGAAAAAGGTGATCACCAACAAGAAAAAGACCCTCATTCCCGGGCGGGTGGTGGCCTCTCTGGTGATGGGCTCTCAGGAGCTATATGAATTCGTGGACAACAACCCGATGTTCTATTTCCGGTCCTCGGATTATGTCAATGATCCCACCGTCATCGCCCGTAACGACAACCTGATCTCCATCAGCTCGGCCCTGGAGGTGGACCTGACCGGTCAGGTCTGCTCGGATTCCATCGGCAACAAGTTTTACAGCGGGATCGGCGATCAGGTCGACTTTTTGCGGGGCAGCGCCATGTCCAAAGGCGGGTTCTCCGTTATCGCCCTTCCGTCTACGGCCCAGAACGGCCGGGTCTCCCGCATCGTGCCCAGCCTCAGCGAGGGGGCCGGGGTGGCCACCACCCGGGCCGACGTGGATATCGTCATCACCGAATACGGCATCGCGGAGCTTCAGGGCAAGTCCATTTACCAGCGGGTGATGGAGCTGGTCCAGATCGCCCATCCCAAGTTTCGGGAAGAATTGGTGGAAGAGGCCAAAAAGCGGCGCTTCATCTTCGCCGACCAGCTTCCGCCCTCTACCGAGGACCTCATTTTTCTGGAGGGTTACAAAACCACCCGGGTACTCAAAAACGGGAAGACCGTGCTGTTTCGCCCCCTTTTTCCGTCGGATGAATTCGCCTACCGCAATTTTTTCTACTCCCTTCAGGAAAAGACCATCTATTACCGGTTTTTTTATAAAATGAAGATCTTTTCCCACGAAGTGCTTCAGAAACAATACGCCAGCGTCGACTACAAGCGCAATATGTCCATCGTCGGGCTGGTTCACCGCAAACGCCACAAAGAGCTGATCGCCATCGGCTCCTATGCCGACGCCGAGGCGGAAAGAGCGGAAGTCGCATTCGTGGTGAGGGAGGATTACCAGGGCATGGGCATCGCCTCCTACCTTCTGGAGCAGCTCGAGGTCATCGCCCGGGACAACGACTACACCGGGTTTATCGCCACCACCCTTCGGGAAAATTCCGCCATGCTCCATGTCTTCAAAAAGCGGTATCCCAATGCCAAGGTGGTCTCCAGCAGCGGCGATATCCTGATCTATATGGACTTCGACGACAAAGACAAGCCAAAGACCCGGGCCAGAGAGCCGGAGGTTTAATCCTGAACCATGGAGATCGGATCTTCGGAATGGGTGTCCCTCATCCGGAAAGGCGCGGATGAATTCGGGGTTCACCTCGACCGCCGCCAGACCGGGCAATTGGCCGTTCACGGACGGGACCTGCTTGCCTGGAACCGCCGAATCAATCTGACGCGAATCACCGACCCGAAAACGGTGGCGATTCGCCATTTCATCGATTCCCTGGCCCCGACCGAATGGGTCCCCGCCGATACCAGGGTCCTCGACATCGGTTCCGGCGGCGGATTTCCGGGAATTCCATTGAAGGTGGCTTGCCCGACCCTTTCGGTCACCCTGATCGACGGGGTCAGAAAAAAGATCCATTTCCTGAAGACCGTTATTCGGGACTTGAACCTGAAGGGAATCGAGGCCCGTCATTGCCGTGCCGAGGAAATGATCGAAACGGATGCCGTCCATGCCAATGCCTACCAGGTGATCCTCTGTCGGGCCCTCACCGCCCTCGACCGGTTTGTGGAACTGGCCCGGCCACTTCTGTCAGAGGGCGGGACATTGATCGCCATGAAGGGCGATCTCGCTTCGAAAGAACGGGAGGATCTGGCCCGGCTCCTGGAAAAAACCGGCCCCTTTTTCCGTTGGGAGGAAAAAACCTATACCCTTCCGGTTGAGGGTTCCCGGCGAACCCTCGTCAGGTTGGTGCATCGGCGGCAGACCGAAGGAGATCGAGTACAGCCGGTCCGGCCCGGCTGAGCGGTGCTTCGGTTTCTTTCGCTTTACCACCCGCTTCTTCAAAGACCCGCTCCGGTATGCCCGCCTCGAATGCCCCAAAAACCAGAGGATGGAAATAACACCGGCTGCGGAATTCGTTCCGGGGCCGGTTATCGATCGGAAGCTGTTCGGCCGGATGAACCTGAGTTTCGGAACCGAAGCAGTTTCTGGGCAGGCCCGCCTTCGATGAGCGGGATGAATTTACGGTTCACTTTGGGAAAAGGATACTCCTCGATCTCATTCATGAGAATCCAGCGATGATCCTGGGGGCCGGCCAATTCAACCTCTCCGGATTGGTATCGGCAGTAAAACACCTCCAGAACCACTTTGAAATGGGTATAGGCGTGGCGGACCCGGGTCAGGAAGGCGTCCACCGTCACGTCGAGACCGGTGGTCTCTCGAATGCGGCGGACCAAGGCTTGCGGGGCCTCTTCGCCGGGCAGAATCTCTCCGCCCGGGAATTCCCACAGCCCTCCGAGAAGCCCCTCGGACGGCCGCCGGGTGATCAGCAGCTCGCCGTTGCGGCAGATCACCCCGGCCACCAGCTTTCGGGTCGGGGTCGGCTTTTTTTGAATTCTTCGGGGATACTCCTCCACCGAGCCGATCTGAAAGGCCCGGCACTCCCACCGAAGCGGGCACCCGACACAACCGGGATTGACCGGCCGGCAGATCAGGGCCCCCAACTCCATCATCGCCTGGTTGAAAATCCCGGGTAAGGACGGGTCCAGCAACCGGGTCGCCAGCCCCTTGAATACGGTATAGGAGGGCGCGGCGTTGGCCGGCGCGTCCAGGGCCAGAAGCCGCGCCAGGACCCGTTTGACATTGCCGTCCACCACCGCATGTCGACCCTCGAAGGCGATGCTCTGCACGGCGGAAGCGATATACTCCCCCACCCCCGGTAATCGTTTGAAGGTGTCCCAGTCATCGGGGATTTTCCCCCGGTATTCGGCCACCACCACCCGGGCCGCCCTGTGCAGGTTTCGGGCCCGGGCATAATATCCCAACCCCTCCCAGATTTTGAGGACCTCCTGAGCCTCCGCCCCGGCCAGGGATTCAACATCGGGAAACCGGGCCATGAAATCGGCGTAATAGGGCAGGACCGTATTGACCCGGGTCTGCTGCAGCATCACCTCCGACACCCAGATGGCATAGGGATCGGCTGTTTCCCGCCAGGGCAATCGTCGATGGTGCATCCGGTACCACTGGACCAGCGGTTCTCGAATACGATTGATTCGGTTGGTTTTCAATTCGGATGGCTGCATATCGAGTTCAACAAGAAAGCGGTTGATTCTTTAGGGTTTCGGGCGCTATATTCCAGCACAGTAAAAAACCTGAGAATTGACGGGCCGGCCCCTTCCCTTCGATGGTTCTTTTCCCGAACCCAACTGAGAGGAGCTCCACCGGTGTGGACCTGGTTTAAGAAAAAACTCTCCGGCGATTACATGCGGCGCCAGATCTATATGATGTCGAGCCTCGGGCTGTTCTATATCATCATCATCGCCCTGTTCGCAATCCCGCTCCTGGGCGCTTTCGTGGTGGTGCTGATTCAGGGGGTGATGGACTTCCGGTTTCTGATTCTGGGCGGCGGCATCCTCCTTCTGGGTCTGGCGATCTTTTATCTCGGCAAATGGATCTTTCGGGTCCTTGGAAAGATTCGGCGGGACGGTTTCCTGGCCCTTGGTGATGCCCGGGACCGGGCCCGGCAAGGCGAACCGGTGGAAATCGATTTCTTCAACGGCCTGCTCACCTTCTCTTACGGCGGCCGCCGATCCCCTTCCGCCCTTCCCCATACCGGTGATCCGCCCCGGCTGATTACCGAGGCTTCAGACCCTTCCCACGCCAAAACCGATCCGGTTCGCCAATTGAGGGAACTTTCCGCCCTTAAAGAGGAAGGGGTCATCGACCCCGATGAGTTTCAACGGCTCAAGGCCGCCCTGATCCGACACTTTTGCGAAGCCGAACCGGAAGAAGACCCCGCCGCAGTCTCCGAAGAATAATCCCGATCCACACCAGGTACCTCATCAATAATTTCATAACATCCGTAGGGGCAGGCCCCCGTGCCTGCCCTTAGCCGGGGCAACCACAGGGGGATTGCCCCTACAACATCAGGGCAACCACAGGGGGATTGCCCCTACAACATCAGGTACAGAAATATATGCACAG
>CAZNLT010000016.1:0-50120 GCA_964573705.1 uncultured Desulfobacterales bacterium | reverse complement strand
AAATCATGCGGCCGGAGACGGTGGGCCTCAACAAGAATCAGCTGGTCCTGGGCAAGCACTCGGGCCGCCATGCCCTGCGCTCCCGATTAAAGGAGATGGGCTACGACCTCTCCGACGAAGAACTGAACCTGGTATTTCAGCGGTTCAAGGACCTGGCCGACAAGAAAAAGCACGTCCTGGACGAGGACCTGGAAGTCATCGTCACCGAAGGCATCCTGCGGACCGCCGAGATTTTTCAACTGACCTACCTCCACGTCACCGCCGGCACCTCGGTGATGCCCATGGCCAGCGTGGAACTGTCCATCAACGGCCGCAAGGTCCGGGCCGCCGACTGGGGCAACGGGCCCATCGATTCGGCCTTCAACACCATCGCCAAACTGACCGGCACCGAATCGGAACTGCTCCGGTTCTCCGTCAGCGCTTTGAGCGGCGGCACCGATGCACAGGGCGAGGTGACCGTCCGTCTGCGGGAAAACGGACTGGTGGCCCTGGGCCGCGGCGCCGACCCCGACATCATCACCGCCAGCGCCAAGGCGTATATCAATGGGCTGAACCGGCTGGAGTATTTGAAGACCCATCCGGTGACGGCGAGTCAGACGTTGTAGGGTTTCTGTCTCCCCAGTTCAGGCAATCGCTGTCTTGAACTCTGATTCGTCTGATTATCATGATGGGCTGTGATAAACCGCCCCGCTGCATGCACCGGGGTTGAGTCAGGGTTATCAGATAAATCAGACGCATCCGGGTTCAGACAGACCCTTGCCGGCTTGCGATCTCTTATTGCCTTGAACCGAACCGTCACCACCACCATCATCGATCCTGATTGCTGCATCGGCTGCGGCAAGTGTGTACGCGTGTGTCCCTCCGACACCCTGTCCATGCAGAACGGCAAGGCGGCGGTGACCGGCAATGAATCCCAGAACTGCGGCCACTGCGAGGCGGTCTGCCCCACTGAGGCGGTATGGGTTGAATCTCTTCAAAACCGGGTTTTCGATTTTACCACCTTCCCACATGAAAACAGATGGATTCCTTACGGCGATTATGATCTCGACCACCTCGTCCGGCTTATGCGTTCCCGGCGCTCCTGCAGGAATTTCCTTGGGAAGCCGGTGGATCGAGACCGCATCGAAGACCTGATTCGAATCGGCATCACCGCCCCCTCCGGAACCAACAGCCAGCAGTGGACGTTTACGGTGCTGCCGAATCGAAAAGATGTTTCGGCACTGGGCGAACGAATCGGATCGTTCTTTGAGAAGCTGAACCGAACCGCTGAAAAGGCCTGGCTTCGCCGGCTTCTGAAGTGGATCGGCAAACCGGAGCTGGACAAATATTACCGGAATCACTATGAATCGGTCCGCGATGCGTTGAAAACCTACCGGGAAGACGGCATCGATCTTCTGTTTCACGGGGCTGCGGCGGCCATTATCGTAGCCTCGAAGCCGAATGCCAGCTGCCCGGCAGAAGATGCCCTTTTGGCGACGCAGAATATTCTGCTGGGAGCCCATGCCTTGGGACTGGGCACCTGCCTGATCGGGTTTGCGGTCTCGGCCATGCAGAAAGACCCTTCCATCGGGGAATTTATCGGAATTCCCCGGGAAGAAAGGGTGTATGCGGCCATCGCCCTCGGACATCCCGACGAACCGTACCAGCGGGTGACCGGCCGAAAACCATTTGCCTTGAGATATTTTGAGGCATGAGATAGGAATGGAGATTCGCTCCGAACGATTCATCTGAAAAGGAGGATCTCCGATTGGATCATAAAGAGGACCGCCTCAGAAGTTTCATGACCACGCCACTGTCCGAACGGGGCGTGCCTGTCTACCTGGTATACCTGATCGGACTTCTCGGCCTGGTCTATATCCTGAATCCCACCGCAGGGATTGTTGAACTGATCCCCGACAACATCCCGATCATCGGCAATCTCGACGAAGGCGGGGCCTTTCTGGCGATCTGGTATGGGCTTCTCGAATACCTGGAACGTAAAAAGAAACGGTCGAAAACCGGTTCGTCCGATGACCGATGATCACCTGCGATGGATGGAACGGGGCATCATGCGGGCCCAGGAGGCGGCCGAGGCCGGAGAAGTGCCGGTAGGAGCCGTCCTGGTGGATGCAGCCGGCAACCTGCTTTCGGAAGACCGAAACCGAACCATTCAGTTGACCGATCCCACCGGACATGCGGAAATCCTGACCCTTCGGCGGGCATCCCGAGAAATCGGCAACTATCGGTTGTTAAATACCACGCTCTATGTTACGATTGAACCTTGTGTCATGTGCATGGGAGCGATCGTCCATGCCCGGGTGGCCCGGCTGGTGTTCGGGGCGCCGGACCCCAAATGGGGGGCGGCCGGCTCCTTGTACGATCTTTCGGCGGATGAACGCCTGAACCACCGGGTGGAAGTCATTCCGGGTATTTGTGAAGATCGATGCCGTGACTTGATGAAGGCTTTTTTTCAGGAACGACGAAAACGCCGTTCCGACAACTCATTCCATCCGGATCAGAATGCCCGACATCGGGAATAAAGGAGAACTTCGTGTCGAACATCGTCATCGTGGGAACGCAGTGGGGAGATGAGGGAAAAGGCAAAATCGTCGATCTTTTGGCGGAGTACGCCGATATGGTGGCCCGGTTTCAGGGCGGCAACAACGCTGGGCATACCATGGTGGTCCAGGGCGAACAATTTATCAGCCACCTCGTACCTTCAGGCATTCTTCAGGAAAAACTTTGCCTGATCGGCAACGGACTGGTAGTGGACCCGACGGTTCTGCTGGAGGAAATGGGGTATCTGAAGGAGCGCGGCATTCGGATCGATCCATCCACCCTTAAAATCAGCGAACGGGCACAACTCATTATGCCCTACCATAAAGCCGTCGACCACGCCCGGGAAGCCCGAATGGGCGGCGGAAAAATCGGCACCACGGGGCGCGGCATCGGACCGGCCTATGAAGACAAAGCCACCCGGGCCGGGGTAAGGTTCGTCGATCTGTTGGAGCCCGATGGGTTCGCCGAGAAGGTTCAGGCGGTCATGGAGGAAAAGAATTTCTATCTGAAGCATTTCTTCTCCGCCGATCCCCTGGATCCGAATGAAGTCATCGCACAATACGGCCTTTTGGCTGAAGAACTGGCACCCTATGTCAGCAACATCTCCATCGTCATCGACGAGGCGATCCGGTCCGGAAAGCAGGTTCTTTTCGAAGGGGCCCAGGGCACCCACCTGGATATCGATCACGGCACCTACCCCTTCGTCACCTCCTCCAACACGGTGGCGGGCAACGCCTGCTCCGGCGCCGGTCTCGGGCCCGGAGAGATCACCGATGTGATGGGCATCGTCAAGGCCTATACCACCCGGGTGGGATCAGGCCCTTTTCCCTGCGAACTTTTCGATGACATCGGCGAAGCCATTCAAAAAAAAGGGGCCGAATTCGGCGCCACCACCGGCCGGAAACGCCGATGCGGATGGCTGGATGCGGTCATGCTGAGGAACGCCGTCCGGCTGAACGGCCTCACCGGTCTGGTGATCACCAAACTGGATGTTCTGGGCGGTTTGGAAGAACTCAAGATCTGCACCGGGTATCAGTACGCCGAAAGGATGCTGGAGGATTTTCCGGCGAGCCTCAAGGTGCTGGGGGAATGCGAGCCCATCTATGAAACCCTGCCGGGATGGTCCGAGGATATCTCAAATGTCAAATCCTATCACGACTTTCCCCGCAATACCCGGAACTATCTGAAGCGGATCGAGGAGATCACCGAAACGACCATTCAGATCGTTTCGGTGGGGCCGGGAAGAGAAGAAACCATCGTTCTCAACAACCCTTTTGCATAGAGCGAGCACATCCCATACCTGCTTCGAGGTCATTTTTTTATTGACATTCGAAGGGGGTTATCCTAAATTAAATATCTTGTCGGGAAGTGGCTCAGTCTGGTAGAGCACAGCGTTCGGGACGCTGGGGTCGGAGGTTCAAATCCTCTCTTCCCGACCATCTATTTGAATATCAAGGCCGACGCGCAGCAGCGCATCGGCCTTTTTTCTTTTTTTGTAAAAAGTGATTGTGAAATGCTTTACCTGATTCTGGCCATCCTTGCTTCTTTCTGCATCAGCGTCCTGGTCAAACTGAATGAAACCCGGGGCGTCAACACCCAGGTGGTGATCGCGTCCAACTACCTGAGCGCATCCGCCCTGGGCTGGGGGTTTTCTCTCCAGGCCGGGCTGACCGACATCAGCCTGTCGACTTTTCTTCTGGGGCTGGGCGGCGGCTTCCTCTGGCCGGGCGGGTTTTACCTGCTGATGTGGGGGATTCGGCAGTTCGGGATGTCTCTGGCCGGCGCCGCCTGCCGCTTGTCCTTGAGTGTTCCGGTTCTTTTCGCGCTTATTTTTCTCAATGAACGGCTGGATACCGCCAACAGCCTGGGCCTGATCGCCACCTTCGTCGCCCTCTACCTGTTCAGCCCGATTCGACGGGGGCAACTCCGACAAGTGGATCTTCGCTCTCTGCTGCTGTTGCCGGTTTTGGCGCTGTGGTTCGGAGTGGCCGATCTGTGGGTCAATCTGTTCAACCATTGGGCGCCGGGAGATGAAAAGTATCTCTTCCTGACCCTGGTGTTCACTTTTTCATTGCCGTTTTCCTGGGCGGTGGTTTTCCTGCGCAGGGTCCAACCCGACCGGGATGCCGTCGGCAAGGGGCTGCTTTTAGGAGTTCCCAATTTTTTCACCAGCTTTTTTCTGCTTGAAACCCTGAGAAGCCCGACTTTTTTTCACCATTCCGCTATTGCCTATACCCTTTTTTCGGTGGTGGGGGTTTCTCTGGCTTTCGGAGCCGGGGTGTTGATATGGCGGGAAGCGGGTTTCCCCTCCCACATCATGGGGTTTGTACTGGCTTTGGCGGCGATCACCCTCTTGAACCAGTAGCACCCAATCCGTGACGAGATGGTCCATACCGCAATTCACCTGATGCTGCATTTGCTGTTGCCGGCGGGGGTTGCCCTGCGCTGGTATTCAGACCGGTTCCAGGCGTCGTGGGCCATCATGGCCGCCACCATGGTGGTGGATCTGGACCACCTTCTGGCGGATCCGATTTTTGATCCCAATCGATGCAGCATCGGATTTCACCCGCTCCATTCGGTGGCGACCGTGGGCGGATACCTGCTGCTGGTTGTAGTGCCCACCTCTCCCCGGCTTCGACTGATCGGAATCGGATTGTTAATTCACATGGGGGTGGACGGGGCGGATTGCCTCATCACGATATAAGAATTTAATGGGAACGCTTGAAAAAGAGACCCTTTGAAAAGACGAACCCGGGGTAAACCGTTGTGATGGGGCCACCCTGCCCGTGGGTGAAGAATTATTTCAGGAAACCCTGGATGATTTTGTTGACCGCCTCATCATAATCGAGACCAAGGCTCATCAGCTTCATCAGCTGATCATTGGCGATTTTGCCGATGGAGGCCTCATGGGTCAGCTCGGCATCCGGATGGAGCGCTTTGAGGGCCGGAATGGTCTGGCTGATGCCCCGGTCCATGATGATGGCGTCGCATTCGATATGGCCGTAGCACTTGGCACGGGCCTCAAGGTTCACGAAAAAATCCTGTTTGGAGTCGCCCTTGACCACCGATCGGGACACGATGTTGGCCTTGCTGTTTTCCCCCGCCAGAATGAGTTCATTTTTGGACTCGGCCTCCTGGGTTTTATCGGTCATCACCCGTTCGGTAATCAGGAGCGAGGCGCCCGCCTTGATCTCGCCTTCGTTGACCCGCTTGGCCTCGTCCACTCCGCCTAGTTGGGTCAATTCCATTTCGGCGTAGGCCCCCTCTTCCAGAAAGACCTTGGTGGTAGGATTTAAAATCCGCTTGCCGGTCCCCTCGCCCGTGGCCACATGCTTTTCCACGTATTTCATTCGGGCGTTTTTGCCGATTCGAAATTCATGGATGCCGGAGTGGCCCTCGGATTCGGAGCTTCCGCAGTGAATACCGCACCCGGCGATGATGGTGACGTCGGAGTTTTCGCCGACCTCGAAGGTGTTGTACACCACATCATGAAGGCCGGCCTTGCTGAGAATGACCGGAATATGAACCGACTCGTTGACCGTTCCCGGTTTGATTCGAATAACGATTCCGTTTCCGGCTTCATTGGTTTCGATGTTGATGTTGGCGGACACCTCCCGGCCCATAAGTTCGCCGTTTTTTCGAATATTGTAGGCGCCCTTGGGAAGCCCTTCCAGATCCGCGACCTCTTTCAGAAGTTCCTTATCGATAACATTCAACATAGCTCTCTCCTTCGCACACATTGGCAAATCCGCAAACGCTCAAATCTTCCAGAATCGGTTTGGCCCCGGACAGATCGCCCTCATAGGCGATTTTCCCGCCCCGTATTAATATGATGTCATCGGCCGCTTCCAAAAAAGCCCTGTTGTGACTGACCACCATGGTGGTGGTGTTGAATGCCTCCTTTTCCCGCTGGAGCAGTTCCACCATCGGACCAATGGTCCACAGATCGATCCCGGTGTCGGGCTCGTCATAAATGGCGACTTTCGGGTTCCTGGCGATAACGGTCGCCAGCTCGATCTTCTTGATTTCGCCGCCGGACAGCTTGGAATTGACCGGGTTGTCCAAAAAATCGATGGAACAGATGCCGACGCGAGCGATGATTTTGATCAGTTCCTCTTCTTTATCGGTGCCGGCAGCAATGGAGAGTAAATCCCGAAACGTCGTGCCTTTGAACCGCGCCGAATGCTGAAACCCATAGGCGATGCCTTTCCTGGCGCGTTCGGTAATCGACAAATCGGTGATATCCTCCCCCTTGAAAAAGATTTTTCCGGAAGTCACCGGGTTGATTCCCATGAACAATTTGGCCAGCGTGGTCTTGCCGCCCCCGTTCGGGCCGGTGATTCCATAAAATTTTCCTTCTTCGAAAGTAAAACTGAGATCTTTAATGATCTCTTTGGGTTCACCGCCGTTGGCCGACTCTTCATCCGGCACGACGAAACTGACGTTCTTTAGTTCAATCATCCTAACCCTCTTGTACGGGAATTATCGGGTGAATCGCACGTTCTTCCGCTTTAACAAACTACCGAAATTCGCGCATAATATGGGGGTGGTCCGCCCCGTTTGTCAACCTGAAAAAGGCTTCCGAAAAGAGGCCCGACCACCGGTCCGTCATCCCTCTGTTCGGTGGAACTTTTTGAAAAGAGGCATTTTTTCTCGACAGAGGGTGGAAGAGCGAGCTATAATAATGGTTGGTATGGAAACGGTCTACCCATTGAAAGAGGATGATGTCAGGATTTTGTGCGATATCGAATTCACACCCCATGGGGCTTATTCTTGGAAATTTATTTTGATGAAATCAAACATCAGTTCGGCATACACTCATGACGGATGAATTCTGGTACTGGTGGCAACACCTCCCCGAGCACCTGGACCCTGTCCTTTTTCAGATCGGCCCGCTGAAAATCCAGTATTACGGGCTGATGTACATCATCGCTTTCGCCCTCAGCTACGCGCTGGTTCTGTATCGGATCAAGCGGGAAAAAGGGTTTCATATTTCAGCCCAGCAGGTGGAGGCCCTCTCCACCGCCATGATCCTCGGGGTCATTATCGGCGGTCGGCTGGGGTATGTGCTGTTTTATAATTTCCCCTATTACCTGCGCCACCCGCTGGAGATTTTTTTGCCCTTTGAGTTTTCCGACGGCATCCGGTTTACCGGCATATCCGGAATGTCTTACCACGGCGGCCTGATCGGGGTGATCCTCGCCTCGTTCTATTATGTTCGAAAACACCGGCTGGATTTCTGGGAAACAGCGGATTTATATGCGCCGGTCGTGCCCCTCGGGTATACCTTCGGACGCCTCGGGAATTTCATCAACGGCGAATTGTACGGCCGGATCACCACCCATCCCATCGGAATGATCTTCCCCGGCGCCCCCGGGGAAGCGCTTCGTCATCCCTCCCAACTCTATGAAGCCTTTTTCGAAGGCGTCTTTCTGTTTCTGGTATTGTGGTTTTTGCGAAAACGGATTCGCACACAGGGCGCCATGCTGGCGTTTTATTTAATCGGGTACGGAACGGTTCGGTTTTTTATTGAGTTTTTCCGGGAGCCCGACGCCCATCTGGGATTGGTATTTTTCCGGTTTTCCACCGGGCAGCTCTTGTGTGCACTGATGGTCCTTGCGGGGGCGGGCATCTACCTTTACCTCAGATGGAAATCGGACCATGAGAAGCGGGCGGAGACCGGCCGGATTCCGCGCAGGTCGTCCCGCAGGTCCCCGCATGGCTCCGGATAAATGAGAAAACGCCCAATGCACTGCTATCCGAGTTTTTGAATTATTTTTTAAACCTTTTCAAAGATGCAGCCGCCAACCGACCCACGGCTGTACACAGAATGCGATCGGAGTCCGGTTATGAAGCTTTTCCTGTACAATACGCTGACACGAAAAAAAGAGGAATTCACCCCTCTCTATTCCGATTACGCAGGTCTGTATACCTGCGGACCCACCGTGTACAATTATGCCCACATCGGCAATCTCAGGACCTATATTTTCGAGGATATCCTCAAACGGGTCCTGCTCTACAACAGATTTGAGGTCAAACATGTGATGAATATCACCGATGTGGGACATCTCACCGGGGACCGGGATATGGGGGAGGACAAGCTGGAAACGGGCGCCTCCCGGGAGGGAAAATCGGCCTGGGAAATCGCTGATTACTATACCGAGGCTTTTCGCAAGGACATTTCACGGCTCAATATCCTTGAACCGAGCATCTGGTGCCGGGCCACCGATACCATTCCCGATCAGATCGCCCTGATCCGGATTCTGGAAGAAAAGGGCTATACCTATAAAACCAGGGACGGCATCTATTTTGATACCGCCAAATTCGAGGGCTATACCAAACTCTCGCACCAGAATCTGGAAGCGCTTCAGGAAGGGGCCCGGGTGGAGCGAAATCCGGAAAAGCGAAACCCCGCCGATTTCGCCGTATGGAAATTTTCTCCCGAGGGTTCTCAGCGGCAGATGGAGTGGGATTCCCCTTGGGGAATCGGGTTTCCGGGGTGGCACCTGGAATGCTCCGCCATGTCCATGAAGTTTCTTGGGGATCATCTTGATATCCATTGCGGCGGAACCGACCATATCGATGTTCACCATACCAATGAGATCGCTCAATCCGAAGCCGCCACCGGCAAACCGTTTTTCCACTTCTGGATGCACGGGGCCTTTCTGAACATCGCCGGGGGCAAAAAAATGGCCAAAAGCGCGGGAAACTTTCTGACCCTCGATTCCACCCTGGTGGAGCGCGGGATCGACCCCCTCTCCTATCGGTATGCAGCCTTTCTGACCCATTATCGCAACCCCATGGAGTATTCCGAAGAATCGATTCGGGCATCCCTCAACGGCCTTCAGCATCTGAGAAATCAGGTTCGCACCATTCGGGAGGGTGGAAATGGAGAAAACGGCGTAGTTCATTCCGGCTTCAAGGCCAAGTTTCTGGAGGCGGTCAACGATGATCTCAATATGCCCCGGGCCGTGGCGGCGGTTCAAGAGATGCTCAAGTCGAATATTTCCGATGCGGATAAAACCGCGACCGTCATCGACTTTGATCGAGTCCTGGGGTTCGACCTTGATCAGGTGGACATCCCGGAGGCCATTCCGGACAACATCCTGGAAAAAGCCGAAGCCCGGCAGAAAGCTCGAAAAGCCAGAAAATGGGCGGAAGCCGATCGCTTGCGGGATGAAATCTATGAGATGGGATTTGAAATACAGGACACCAAAGACGGGGTTAAAATCTTAAAGCGGTAGCAGAAATGTTTAACAGCCAAAACAGCGGCAAGGAATGCCGCTGTTCTCGATCTGGAGTTATCCCCTGGCTTCCCGCTTTTTCTCTTCGCGCTCATGTCTTTCCTGAGCTTCGATGGAAAGGGTGGCGATGGGTCTGGCCATCAGGCGCTTGAGGCCGATCTCTTCTCCGGTCTCCTCGCAGTACCCGTATTCTCCGTCGCTGATGCGTTCGAGGGCCCTGTCGATTTTTTTTAAAAGCTTCCGGTACCGATCCCGGGTCCTCAGCTCAAAGGCGGTGGCGGATTCGTCGGAGCCTTGATCCACCGCTTCGATATTTCGCTCTTTGCCCTCTTTCAGCTTGTTCAGTGTTTTTTCCGATTCTTCCAGCAAATCCTCCCGCCATTTGAGCAGTTCCCTGCGGAAAAACTCAAGCTGACGGGAATTCATGTAGGTTTCGTCCTCGGAAGGACGATAGTCTTCAGGGAGATCGTTCTGCATGGTCGCCTCCTGGCCCTTATATTTCTCAGTGTCGGTTCATTTCCCAAAGGCGGCTGGGCCTCGGGACAGCCTTTTAAGTTATAATAACAAAGAAACACTTTTGAAAAGCGCATTCTTTTTAGATGATGAGTATATCCTCCGGACACCGATTCAGGGTTTTCAACCCTGTATCCGTCACCACATGGGTGTTTTCAATGCCAACCACCCCCCTGCCGGGCATGATCACCTTGGGTTCCAGCGCGATGACCATTCCCTTCTTCAAAGCAAGTTGCTGACCTTCGGCGATAAAGGGATATTCATCCAGTTCAATCCCGACGCCGTGGCCGACAAACCGAATCCGCTGGGCATCGGCTCCCATAAACCAGTCACCGTAACCGAGTTCATCCGCTCGATACACGGCCATCTCGTATAATTCTCCCGCTTTCATCCCGGGGATTGCCGCCTGCTTCAGCATCTCCTGAATATCCACCATCGCTTGGTGGGCTGCTTTCAGATCATCCGGAATGTGGCCCAGAGCAAATATACGGGTCTGATCCGAAATATACCCCTGAAGGGCGAAGACATAATCCACCAGAATCGGCACTCCTTTTTGAATGCGGTCGAATCCGGCGCTCTGGGGCACCGCCGGACTGGTTCCGGCGCCACCGGTGGGAGATGATAAAAAACTGGGTTCGGCAGCCGATGGGCCCGCCATTAAATGACCGTAGAACAGTTCTCCGCCCCAGAGCCGCATTCGAACCAACCCCTGGTGACCCAGTTTACGCGCCCGGGCCTCCACCATTCCGGCCAGCTCGATCTCGGTCATCCCTTCCCGAATCAGGTCTTTGACGCCGTCGAGAACCTCGTCGGCCATCCGCGCAGCACTCTCGATAATATCGACTTCAAGATCGGATTTCACCGATCGAACCAGGCGAATCGGATGGGACACATCCAGCAGGCGGGTACCTTGAAACAGGCGCTGATAATTGAGATATAAGGCGGCCGGCAGTACATCCAGTTCCAATCCCATGCGGTTTGGAAAGCCATACCCGTTTTCCTTCAGGAAATCCGGAATCTGCCGGGTCGATTTCAGGGGAGTAACCGAAAAAGGAGATTCGGCGGCGGCGCGATCCACGTGCTTTTTAACCATCAGAAGCGGGTCGCCCTCCGCCGGAATATAGAGTTGGGCATCCTGGGCCGTGCCGGAAAAATAAAAGAGATCGGCTTTTTGAAGTACCAGTGCCCCATCCATATCCTGTTCGCGAAGATGTAGCTGGAGATTTTGAATTCTTTTAAGGAATTCGTATGGGCTGGGGAGGGGATTGGGGGTTTGCATGACAGCTATTCTATGGATAAGACGATGCGCTCATTGGGGGTTTCAATTTCAATCAAGGTGCCTTTGGGCCCTTGTTTGGCATGCAGACCGCTCAGCTCATTCAAGTCAATCCCTTCCCGTTCCAATGATGAGCGGACCTTTCTTGGAAGAATTTTCTCGGAAATACTCAGCGTGGACAGAGGAATCTTGATTCGGGTTTCCGGATCATTTTTCGAGGGTTTAAATATCTCGAGCTTTAATATCTGCATCATGATCGTATGCCGTTGCCTTTCTATGAGTGAGTTTCTCTAATACCGGCCTCTTCAGTTCCGGTGCTCAATATCACTTTTTAACGTATCCCGCAAGAGCTAAGCATTCCGCTCTCGAAGGATTCACAACTACCTTAAAAAGGCCTTGTGTCCGGAATTTAAAAGGTACGGACCCGACAAGCGAAAAAGTAAAGAAATGGCATTGCTTTTTTTCAGCATTTAAGTTTAAATGTCTCTCGTTTCAGCAGAACCCTTCAACCCACAATGTCAACCGCAATCGAGGTTCCGGATATGAACAGAAGCCTGTCCGCCGTTATCGTCTTCTTTTTGACCACCCTTCTGCTCGTGGCGCCGGGGTTTTCAGAACCACCCCGTCACAAAAGCTTCACGCCCGAAGTAATTGAATCCATGAAGTCCGCTCAGGCGGTCCTTCATACCCGGTTCGGCGATATCACCATCGATTTTTTCCCCCGGTCAGCACCCAACCATGTGGATAATTTTATTCAACTGGCCGAAAGCGGCTTTTACAATGGAACCACTTTCCACAGGATCATTCCGGGGTTTATGATTCAAGGGGGCGATCCCCTGTCCAAATCGCCGGAACGAGCCCGCCACGGCACCGGCGGCCCCGGTTACCGGCTCAAGGCGGAATTCAATGACCGGCCCCACAAGCGGGGGGCCGTTTCCATGGCCCGATCTCCCCATCCCGACAGCGCCGGGTCCCAGTTCTTCATCTGCGTGGCCGATGCTCCCCATCTGGACCGACAGTATACGGTTTTCGGAAAGGTGGTCGACGGAATGGATGTGGTGGATAAGATCGTGGCTCAGCCGAAGGATAAGCGGGATAATCCTTTGGAGCGTATCGAAATGAAGGTGGAAATCAAGTACCCCGAAAATGGTTCGGTAAAAGAGTGATTCATTACATCTGGCATTTAAGATCTTTTGTGATCGTCTAAAATTTTTTTATAGCTTCCACTGCTGAAGGTTGCCAAAAATCCGGTACAATTTCACAAAAATTTTTATCCATACATCACATTCGACATCTAAATGATTCATTGCCCGACAGGCACGGCCTTTCATCTCCAACGGCACATAATTTGCAAATTTCGTTACAAATTACCTTGTCTTTTTAATGCCACCGAATAGAATGCCATGGATTTTGACCGCCCACCTGGAAAATTCAATTATCGATCCGCCCATGGATCGGCCTGAACTTTTATGAATTCGGAATTCATGCATATTCAATTTCCCAAACATGGAGGAGAAGATGCGGGATCATAGAGAGTGTACAAGAAAACAAATGAGAGGAACATTCGCAACCAACCTCGGGCTGACGCTTTTGCTGCTCTTGCTGGTTCTGCCGTTCTCAGCCGGCGCTACTATTTTTCCGTTCAATTCTCCAGGGGGGGAAACGGGCGATTATTTCGGCACTGCGGTTGCGGTGGACGGAAACTACGCCATATTCGGGGCGACCGGTGCGGGAGATGAAAACGGCGGTCGTGCCTATATCTATAAATATGACGGAACCAGCTGGCAGCTGCTTCAGGAATTGAATCCAGGGACACTGGATGGCGGCGATCTGTTCGGTCAGGCGGTTGATATCTCAGGCGATTACACTATTGTCGGAGCTCCGGGTGATGACACTCAAGGCGGTGATGCCGGCAGGGCCTATGTGTTTAAACGCAATGGGTCCGATCAATGGAACCTGGTTGCAACCAACGTTCTGCCGGTCGCTGGTTCAGCCGGCGGCAATTTCGGGTGGTCGGTCGCAATACATTCAATGGCCGCGACGGAAGCTTATGCGGTTGCCGGGGCTCCGGAAGACAGTGTAAATGGAAAAACTCAGTCCGGCTCGGCTTATTTTTACTCGATCAGCAATACTTCCATTTTATCCGAGGAAATACGGCTATATCCTCTTGACGGAGCCGATGACGATAAATTCGGCAGAGCCGTTTCCCTGTCTCGGACCGGGGATGGTCGAATTTTTGCCGTGATTGGGGCTGAAGGGGCTTTGGTGGGCAATGATTCGGACACAGGCGCCGCCTATGTGTACGAAAGAACGTCGACCGGGTGGGGATTTGTATCTCCGAGACTCACCGCCTCCGATTATGAAGCAGGCGCTTTTTTAGGCGCTTCGGTTTCCATCGACGGTGATTATGCAATCATCGGCGCACCATTCGAGGACGCAGGGTCTACCACCCCAGATTCAGGTTCCGCCTATATTTTCCGCTGGAATGACAGTGCATGGTCCCAGACCCAGAAGTTGACTGTAGCAGATGGGAATGATTATGACTTTTTTGGCGTCTCCGTATCCATTTCCGGGGACTATGCCATCATCGGTGCGGATGGAAAAGATCCCTCCGGCGCGGCCTATGTGTTTTGGTTCAATGGGAGTAACTGGGAACTCTTAAAAACGATCATCGATTCCAACGGCACACAGTTGGGCAGTGCGGTATCCGTCTACAGCGACGGTACCAATGTGTTTACGGTAATTGGCGCTCCGGAAGGTTCTACCGGTTCAGCCTTGATCGATGATTCGGCCGGGGACAGCAACGATCTTAACTTTGCCCCTAGCATTTCCTATATTGAGAACCAGCAGGTGCTCATCGGCACATCCGACCTTTCGATCCCGGTAACTATCACGGATGATGGATTGGTGGTAAGTGCCGGCGTGGAATCGCAACCCACCGGCACTATCATTTCTAATGTCGATCTGGCCGGCACAGGAGACAATCGGCAGATCGATATCACCCTGAATACGATCCAATCGGGCAGTGCCGATATCATTGTAACCGCTGAAGATGATGCAGGTGTGACCAATCAAATGACGTTCACCCTCACGGTTTCGGATCCGCCAACCATCAGCGGCCTTCCGGAAGAGGTGATAATCAATGAAAACGAGAGCACCGATCCTCCGATCGACTTTACGGTTACCGATGATACACCGGCATCGGAATTAGATATTTCCGCCGCTTCCTCTGATTCAGTTTTGGCGCCCTTAAGCGGCATCGCGCTCGATGAGGACGATACGACTATATCCATCACTCCAGCCACCGACCAGACTGGAACCGCCACCATTACAATCACCGTCGAAGACACCACGAACGGGGATGTTTCCACCGCCAGTTTTCTCCTGATCGTGAACGGCGGCCCCAGCATTACAGAAATTTCCCCCACGGACCCTTCCACTGAGGAAGATACCACCAGCGGTACGATTACCGTCACGGTTCAAGACGATGAGGGCGGAAGCCTCAGATTAACGGCCAAATCCCAGGATACAGCTCTGGTGGCCAATGGTGAGAACGACACCCCGTTTTTCGACCAAACCGAGCCATCTGTGGCGGAGGGTACACCCGTTGATTTTACTTTCACAATCACACCGGCGCCCAATGCACACGGGACGGCTACCATTGTGGTGACGGCAATCGACGGTGCGGGCGGTCAATCCTCGCAAACCTTTGATTTTTTAATTACGCCGGTGGCGGATGTACCGGTGATCGATGATATCATCCTTTCCACCACCTCCGAATCCCTGATCGACGGCATCGACGACTTCGTTTCCATTCCGGAAGACACTCAGACCCCTCGGATCGATATTCAGGTGAGTCATGGCGACGGTGAAATTCTGACGGTGTTTGTGGATGCCGGTAACAGTTCAACGACTTTGAACGGAATGAGCACGGACTCCATCAATGTCGGCACAACCCCGAATAGTATCTCCACCGTTTCGCTGATCCTCACCCCCCCAGCTAATTTTGTCGGTTCCGAGCTGATTTCGGTTACAGTCGGCGAAACGGATGGATCCAATCCGGTGACGAAATCGTTCATGCTCGAAGTGACTGACGTCAATGATTCACCCATCATTCACAATATTACCCACGGCGGGCAATCGGTCATTGATAAAGAGGTGACCATCAATGAAGATGAATCAACCAATCTGATCGACATCCAAATCAGTGATCCGGATGGCGGAACCCTGACCGTTTCCATTGCCTCATCAAACCAAACACTGCTTCCCGTGGAGACCGACGGCAGTATCAAACTCGGGCAAGACGGGGTCACCAGGAATGCAACCACCCTGGAGGTAGTTGCCCAACCCGGGGTAATGGAAACGGTTCAACTCGAACTGATCCCCCTGGATAACCAATACGGCGAGTCCCTGATTACGGTCATCGTAAAAGATGATGACACCGATCCACTGCAAGCCTCGGACAGCTTTACCCTGGAGGTTCTGCCGCAAAACGATCCACCCACCGTTCTCATTCCTGATTCGGAGAGGACCATTGATGAAGACACATCTCTCACACTCGATATTACAGTTCAAGATATCGACGGCGATACCCCTCTCACCCTTTCTGCTACCTCCGACAATACAGACCTTATTCCAAATCAAAACATTACATTCTCGGGCACTGGTTCCACCAGAACCATGACCATCGTTCCCGCACCGGACGCCAACAGTAATAATACAGGCGGTGACGCCTACATTACAGTCACCGTCAGCGATCCTCACCAAGCCACTGGGACCGATGCGATCAACATCAGTGTCACCGCCATGCCGGATGCCCCGACCATTTCGGATATTGAGGACCAGTTCGTAGAGGAAGGCCAGATCCTGAACACCGGCTTTGAGGTCACCGATATAGACAGCACTACCCTTCAGGTCACGGTTTCAGAAACGACCCCGTCCGGACTCATCCAGAGTTGGGATATAATTGAAGCGGATTCGATGTTCCAGGGCAACTATTTTGTCTCTGTCACCCCAGGCGTGGCAAAGCCACTCACTCTCAAGGTGACCCCGAATCCCGGGGCATACGGTGAAACGGAGTTGAAGGTCACCGTTGAAGACGAAGATCTTTCTACAGCGGCAGCCAGCGATACATTCCTCCTCAGCATCAACTTCGTTAACGACCCGCCGGTCATTCAAAACATAGAGACTTTTTATGAAATTCAGGAAGATGAACCGCTCGTGCTGACCTACGATGATATTGACACAGCGATTCTGACCTGCGATACCCAAACCCAGAACTGCTTCGATATCTGCGATGTTGATTCCGATTTCCTGAAGCTCTACATCAGTTCGACGGACCAGGTCCTCTTCCCGGATCAGAATATCGACATCAGCGACGGAATCAACGATTTCGGAACTTTCTATATCGTCCTGCTAAAAAATGAGACTGGGTGCAAAACACCGAGCAAAGATCTGGAACTGCGGTTCGTCCCCGCTGAAAATCTTTCAGGGAGCGGGGGCATAACCTTCACCGTTGAAGACAGTGACGGCGGAATTTCCACTGTAGGCTTCACCATTTTTGTAACAGCTCAGGAAGATCCGCCCAAGATTTCCGGTTCACCTTCGCCCATCGCATTCGTCGGTGAACCTTATACCTTCGCGCCTCAGGCCAGCGATCCGGATCCCGGCGATGACACCTTTCTATTTTCTCTTGAAACCACGGATGGAGGTGTTTTGCCGGAGTGGCTGAGCATTGATCCCAATACGGGCACCCTCACCGGCACACCGCCTACATTTTCCGAAGGTTCTGTGTTCAACCTTAAAATCGTTGCGACCAACAATCCGCCGGAAGCGGGCCTTCAGGGAGAACTGCCCTTCACACTCACCATCGAAAAAAATATCGGCCTGCCGAGCATCTCTTCCATCGACGAGAAAAACACTAACGAAGATACACGCATGGATGTTCCGTTCACCATTACCGAATCCAATGGCGACCCGGTCCTGATCACTGTGAATTCCAGCATCCCCGATCTGGTTCCCACTTCCAGAATCACCATTATCGGGGAGGGCGTTTCAGCCAATAACCAGACACCGGAAGACAACGACTATATTCTCGACCATGAAGGCGGCACATCCAATCTGTTCATTCGTCTGAACCCGCTTCCGGATGCAAACAGCGACATTCACGGAATCGCGCTGATCCAAATCACGGCTGAAGATTTTGACGGATCGGCGGAGCCGGAGCGTTTTGATTTTGAAGTCATAGCACAGCCGGATGCACCAAAACTTCTGGACGGAGAGCAAGCCTTTCCCTTCAACCTGGGATACCAAATGGACGAAAACACAATGCTGACCCTTTCGACCGATCACCCACTGACCCCGAGCGATCATCAGGATCGGCCGGTGGATTTCAAGGTCAAGGATGTGGATCGGGACATTCTGACGGTATCTGCATTCTCAGACAACAAAACCCTCATCCCGGATGCCAATATCAAGGTGTTTGAGAGGGGCCAGGAGCCTGGTTTCGAGCCTTTCTGGATCGTCACCCTGGATGACGAAAGTGAAGCCTTGATGGACATGACCATCACCCCGGCGCTCCATCAATTCGGACAGACGATCATCACTGTGGAAGTCAATGACAGCGACGGTTTGAAGACTCAGGCCAGGTTCCTGGTGACAGTCGGTAATGTTCAGGATGCGCCCGAGATCGTCTCGGTCAGTGTGCCCTCGGAACCGATTCCTGAAGAAGGACAAACCAGTATTCCGTTTACTGTCCGGGACCTGGACGGCGATATGCTGAAGATCTTTGCGGTCGAACTGGATGAAGACAACAATCCGGTGGAGGAAGACGGCCTTTTCAGCGCAATCAGCATCACAGGTACCGGTGTAAGCTATGACGATCAGGGAAATGCGCTGATCAAGGTCGACCCGGGTGTTGAAACATCTCTGAATCTGAATCTTACCGGAACATCGAATCGAACCGGCACCGCCAACATTCGTTTGACCGTCTCGGACGAGAGCGCATCCGATGAAAGCACTTTTCCGATCACCGTTTTCGGAGTGAATGACCCGCCGACGATCGAAGCCATTCCCAATTACTACATCAATGAGGATAAGGCGGCCGATCCTCCGCCACCGACGCCGACGCTGCCGGTTCCCATCACCCTGGATGACCCCGACGGCGACGGCCTGGAGATCACGGTCACCTCAGGCAATCAGAACATCGTCCGGGACAGCGCCTTTTTCCTCAGAATCGGGCAGAACCAGTTCGCCCTTCCCCAAAGCATCCCTTCGGAGCAGTATGATCTGGTGGAACTCGATTTGACACCGGTCAAGTTCGCTAACGGAACGGTCCAGATCACCGTCATCGTAGACGACGGTCAGGCCGCTCCCGTCACCGAAACATTCAATCTGACGGTGAATCCGATACCGAATTCTCCGCTTATTTCCACCATCACCGCCAAAACCATGAATGAAGACGACGATCCCCCCACCATCAACCCGATCTCCTTCACCGTGAGCGATCCGGACGGCGGCACCCTGGCGTTGTTTGTTCAATCCCTTAACAATGCGATTGTTCCCAATGACCCGGGAAATCTTTCCGTCAGCAACGCCTCCGGCGCTGTAACGGCTGATTTCGACGGGGCGGATTATGTTCGGTATCCTTTGACGGTTCAAGCGGGTGAAGAGGTGCCGCTTGGATTGTCCATTCTTCCCGCCGAAAATATCTCCGGAACGGTCACTATCCGTCTGATTGTAGACGACGAACCGGCATTCCCCTCGGCTCCGGAACCCAGCCAGATGACGGAGTTTCAACTAACGATCAATCCGGTCAATGATCCGCCTGTTATCGGTGACATTATCGGCCCCAAGTTCATGGTCATCAATGATACCACGGAGATTCCGTTTCAGGTCACCGACGTGGAGCCGATCCAGAATCCTGATGCCTTTCCCATCATCAACGCATTCTCATCGGTGGATTCCATCGTGCCCGACGACAACATTACCTGGCGCAAGGCCACCGACCCGTTGTCCGACATGAATTATGTGCTGGAGATCACCTCCACTGGAACATCGGGTACGACCCTCATCACGATAGAGGCAACAGATGAAGGCGGGGCGAGGTCACAAATCTCTTTTGATCTGATCGTTCGGGATTCCGGTTTTTCCATTTTAGGCATCGAAGACCGAACCATAAACGAGGACGATTCACGAGTCATCGGATTCACCGTGGTCTATGACGGAATCCCCACCGAACTGAACCTGACCGCCTTTTCCAACGACACCGAACTGATCGCCAACGACACGCTGACGATTGTCCCAGACCCAGCCGATGACGGTACCGACAATGAACATCAGTATCTGTTGACGATTCAACCCAAGCAGAATGCGCCGGCGGAGGCCTCAGAAACCACCACCATTACGATTCGGGCGGAATCCTCCCAGTTCACGGCTGAAACGCAGTTTTCCGTGACCGTAATTCCCCTGCCCGATGAACCCGAGGTATCCGAGATCGATGGGCAGCATACATTTGAAAATGTGTCCATTACTGTGGAGTTTCAGGTTGGTGATCCGGATGGTGATGAACTTACGGTCATCGCCACCTCCAGCAATGGGGCGCTCGTGCCGAACCAGAACATCGATCTCACACCCGGCACCACCAACAGCAAGATTGTCACCCCCGATCCAAGGCTTCCCACCGACATGAGTATGACCCTGACGCCGGTGTCGAATCAGACCGGAACCACCACCATCACGATATCGGTTTCAGACGGGGATACGCACAGCCCGATTGTCGAAACGTTCATCCTGCAGGTCGCTGAGAGCGGAACGCCCTTTTTCAGCAACATCGACGACCAGCTCACGGTGATTTCCGATCCGGTCAGTCTCGTTTTTACAGTAACCGATCCGGACGGCGGTCTGCTGGCCTTACGAAAACGGTCCGGAAATACCAGCGTCATCGCCGACAACCGTATCGTGATCACCCAATCGGGAGCCTTGGTGAGCAGCGTGGATACCGAACCCGGAATACCGGAAGCCCTGGGTCTCACCCTGACCCCCAACGGTGCCGGCACCTCCACAATCACCCTGGAGGCGGAGGATCCCAGCGGCAAAATCGGTACCCGGAGTTTTCAGTTGGTTGTACGGGCCGTCAGAGCCGGTGATATCAACAACAACGGCATCGTGGATATGACGGACGCTATTCTCGCCCTGAAGGTTCTGGCCGGTCTCCCCCAAACGGTGGATGTCCGAGCTGACGTTGATGGAGACGGCCGCATTGGTATGCCCGAGGTCATTTACATCTTGCAGTATGTAGCCGAACTGAGATGGCCCTAAATTAAGGCTCTCAGACATTCCTCACAAAGATGGGGTGGTTTTGTTGACCGCCCCATCTTTGTTCTACTTAACTCTTCAAAATACCTCCATTTTTTTCATCCCTCTCTCAATAAATACATAGTTTCACTTATTCCCATCCCCTTCCATTTTTTCTAAAGTGAATATGACATAAGCCTCTGTTTGTGATATCGTCCTCAAGTTATTGGCAGCGCCCCGGCGCCGTCGGGTTCGGCTTCGACCCGCCCGCTTGTCTTTGCCGGGATTTTTTCGTTTATTATTTCAACCAGGAAGAAAATGGCTCACTTGCAAACCTTTCGTGTATTACCCGATATCCCCGAACCGCTCTCGTTTTTAGAAGTGTTGTCCCGAAATATTTGGTGGTGCTGGCAGTATGACGCCGTGGCACTGCTTCGCCGCATCGACCCGGGCCTGTGGGACCTGGCCGGGCGGAATCCCATCATTTTTCTAACCTATATTCCTCAAAAACGTCTGGAAGAACTGGCTCAGGACAAAAGCTTTCTCTCCCACCAGTCCCGAGTTAAAGAACGATATGAGCAATTGGTATGCACCCGTATTCAGGAACAGGCATCCCCTCTGGTCAAAAAGGATGTCATCGCCTATTTTTCCATGGAGTTCGGTATTCACGAAAGCATCCCCCTTTTCGCCGGCGGCCTGGGCATATTGGCCGGGGATCATTTGAAGGCGGCGTCCGACCTCGAATTGCCCCTGGTGGGCGTCGGCCTGCTCTACCGGCAGGGCTATTTCCGCCAGTTCCTGAATCAGGACGGCTGGCAGCAGGAAGAATATCCGGAAACCGATTTTTACCAGCTTCCGGCGGACCGGGCGATCGACGCCCAGGGGGATGAGCTTCGGGTGTCCATATCCGTTCTGGACAACAAGATCCATGCCGCCGTCTGGAAAATCAATGTGGGGTGCGTCCCGCTGGTTTTACTGGATACGAACCTACCCGAAAACCCCAAAGAGGTTCGGGACATCACATCCAAACTTTACATCGGCGAAGAGCGGATGCGGATCGCCCAGGAAATGGTTCTGGGCATCGGCGGCATGCGAGCACTCGCCGCAATGGGGATCGAACCGGCGGTCTGCCACATGAACGAAGGCCATTCCGCCTTTTCCAGCCTGGAACGACTGGCCCAGATCATGACCCGATACAATGTGGATCTCAAAACCGCCCGGGAGATCATTTCCAGAACCACCGTCTTTACCACCCATACCCCGGTGGCCGCCGGCAACGAGGAATTCCACGCCGATCTGATCAAACCCTATCTGGTTCCCCTGGAAGACCGGCTGGGGGTCAGCGCTGAAGAGATCCTTTCCTGGGGCCGGCCTCCGGCCACTCCGGCGGGAGGCCCCATCTCCATGTTCGTTCTGGGCGCCCACAATGCCCAATACCGAAACGGGGTCAGCGAACTTCACGGCAAAGTGGCACGCCGCATGTGGACCCATGTCTGGCCCGGCAGACCCGAAGATGAAATCCCCATTTCCCATGTAACCAACGGGGTCCATATTCCTTCTTTTCTGTCTCCGGAAAACGCCCAGCTGTTCGAGCGGTATATCGGTCCGGAGTGGCAAAAACACCCCTCCCGATCCGAAGTTCACCGTATCGAAGACATCTACGATGAAGAACTCTGGCGGGCCCATGCCATGAGCCGGTCCCGCCTGATTCGGACCTGCCGTAAACTGATGGTGAAACAGTACAGGCGCCGAAACGCCCCCAAAGAGATCATGAAAGACGCCGAACTGGTGCTGGATCAGGATATTCTGACCATCGCCTTTGCCCGGCGCTTTGCCACCTATAAACGGGCCAATCTACTGCTCCATGATCCGGACCGGTTCGAGGCCCTGATGACCTCCAAAACCCAGCCGGTGCAATTCATCTTCGCCGGCAAAGCCCACCCCCGGGACCATGAGGGCAAGGAACTCATTAAACGGCTGACCCATTTCGCCCGTAAAGCCAATATCCGCAATCGAATGGTCTTTATCGAGGATTACGATATCTATGTGGCCCGCCACCTGACCCAGGGCGCGGATGTCTGGCTCAACAACCCCAGGCGACCCTTTGAGGCTTGCGGCACCTCCGGCATGAAGGCGGCAGTCAACGGAGTGCTCAACGTCAGCATTCTGGATGGATGGTGGTGCGAGGGATACCGGGAAGACCGGGGATGGAAGATCGGCAACGGCGAAGACTACACAGATCCGGCCTACCAGGACACCGTGGAAAGCCAGGCCCTGTTCAACATCCTGGAAGACGAGGTCATCCCCACCTTTTACGACCGGCGTAGCGGGGATATCCCCACCCGATGGCTCAAAATGATGAAAGAATCGATGAAAGTGGTCATGCAGGATTTTTGCGCACACCGCATGGTGGAAGAATACCGCCGCCGCTTCTACGAACCCGCCGGAATCCGAAAGCATGAACTGCTCGCCGATCAGGCCCGGGAAGCCAAATCCCTGGCCCGCCAGCAGGAACGGTTGACCGCTTTCTGGGGGGATATTCAGATCGAACAGCCGATCCGGGAAACCGAGGGCCCGTTTCGAGTCGGAGAAACCTTTCGCGTGACCACGGTGGTCAACCTCGGGGGGTTGCGTCCCGACGATGTGGAGGTGGAGATCTATTACGGCACCCTCAAGTCGGTGGATACCCTGGCGTCCGAGGGAATCGTCCATCCGATGAAAATGCTGGAAGCCCACGGCGGCGGTCGCTATCTGTATGCCTGCGATATCACCTGCTCTCTGCCGGGGCGGTACGGCTTTACCGCCCGGGTGACGCCGAAGGGGGACGACTGGATTCGGTATTCCCCCGGATTCATCACCTGGTCGTGAATTCCCAGAGAAAATCCGGAGACCAGAGAAAATCCGGAGAAAGGATACGCCATGAATGATAAAACACGAAATCCGCGGATTCTGGTCGTGACCCCCGAAGTGACCTATCTCCCCGATCGCATGGGGGATATCGCCTCTTATCTCACGGCCAAGGCCGGCGGGCTTGCGGATGTCTCCGCCGCTCTGATCAACGCCCTGTTCGAACAGGGCGCGGATGTCCATGTGGCGCTGCCGGATTATCGGGCCATCTTCAGCGACCAATTGGCCCCATTTCTGAGAAAAGAGCAAAGGATGATTCGGGAATCGATGCCCGATGAGCGGATTCACCTGGTGGAGGACCGGGCCTTTTTCTACCTCAACCAGATCTACACCGGCAGCGGCTTGGAAAATACCAAGCTCTCCCTGACCTTTCAGCGGGACGTCATCAATTATATCGTCCCCCGGGTCAGGCCGGACCTGATCCACTGCAACGACTGGATGACCGGGTTGATTCCGGCCATGGCCCGGCAGATGGACATTCCCTGTCTGTTCACCATCCACAATATTCATACCGTCAAATGCCCCCTGTCCTACATCGAGGATCGGGGCATCGATGCCGCCGCCTTCTGGCGGCACCTGTTTTTCGAGCGGGTTCCTTACAGCTATGAAGAGTCCTGGGACAACAACAACCTCGACTTTCTGATGAGCGGAATATTTGCAGCCCATTTCGTGAACACCGTCAGCCCCACATTTTTGAAGGAAATCATTCAGGGACGGCATGAGTTTGTGGACAGCGCCATCCGGTGGGAATTGACGAACAAGTGGAATGCCGGCTGCGCCACCGGAATTCTGAACGCGCCGGACCCCGGATTCCAGCCCGCTTCCGACCCGCATTTGGCAAGGACCTATACCCGGGAAGATGTGGCTGCCGGAAAAAAAGCCAATAAACGCCATCTTCAAGAGACCCTGGGCCTGATTCAGGCTGAATCCGCCCCGCTCTTTTTCTGGCCCTCTCGGCTGGACCCGGTGCAGAAAGGATGTCAGCTGCTGGCCGATATCCTCTATCAGGTGGTGTCGGATTATTGGGACCATCATCTTCAGCTCCTTTTTGTCGCCAACGGTCCGTTTCAGGATGTCTTCAGAAACATCGCCCGATTTCATCAGTTCGAAGACCGGGTGGCCATCTGCAACTTCGAAGAACGGTTGGAGCACCTGGCCTACGGGGCATCCGATTTCGTCCTCATGCCCTCCCGGTTCGAACCCTGCGGTCTGCCTCAGATGATCGCCCCCCTTTACGGGGCCCTGCCGGTGGCCCATGATACCGGCGGCATTCATGACAGCGTGACCCATATGAATGTGGACCGGCATATCGGAAACGGCTTCCTCTTCGAGACCTATGATGCCAACGGCCTCTCCTGGGCCATTTCGGAGGCGATGCGATTTTACAACCTTCCGGAGGAGATTAAAACCGCCGAAATCCGGCGAGCCATGGACCAGGCCGCCGCCGATTTCACCCACCGCGTCACCGCCCAGCAGTATATTCAGCTGTATGAAAAGATGCTGGAACGTCCCTTGATCACCATGTTCGAAACCCCTTCTGTTGAACACGAGGTTTCATGATCACAGGCCCCGACCCGACGGTGTCCCGCATTCTGAACCGGGACCCCCACCTCCGCTCCTACGCCCATATCATCGGCCGGCGTTTGTCGAAAATTCAAGAAACCGAACATCGCCTCACCGCCGGCAGAACCGACCTGGCTGATTTCTCCGCCGGGCATGAATTCTTCGGACTTCACCACCAAAACGGCGGATGGGTATTTCGGGAGTGGGCCCCGCATGCCGAACGAATCTATCTCATCGGCGATTTTTCAGACTGGAAAGAAGACAAACGGTTTGCTTTGCAGCGAATCGATGCGGCTGAAGGAATCTGGGAAATTCAACTTCCCGAGAAAACCCTTCACCACAACGACCTGTATCGACTGCGGATGCACTGGCCCGGCGGGTCCGGCGACCGAATCCCCGCTTATGCCCGCCGGGTGGTTCAGGATCGGCACACCGGGATATTCAACGCCCGGGTCTGGCGACCTGAAAAACCGTATGAATGGCGCCATTCGATTCCATCCGCAACACCGCCCGAGTCCCTGCACATCTATGAGGCCCATGTGGGCATGGCCCAGGAAGGACCCAAGTTAGGGACTTACCCGGAGTTTACGGAAAAGGTGCTTCCCAGAATTGTTCGGGCCGGATATGATACGATTCAGTTGATGGCGATTCAGGAACACCCCTATTACGGCTCTTTCGGTTATCAGGTATCCAATTTTTTCGCCGCATCCTCCCGTTTCGGCACCCCCGATGAACTCAAGGCGCTGGTGGATGCGGCCCATGGCGCCGGGCTGCGAGTCATCATGGATCTGGTTCACTCCCATGCGGTCAACAATGAGGTGGAGGGGCTGAGTCGATTCGACGGCACCACCTATCAGTTTTTCCACGGGGGACCCCGGGGCCGTCATTCGGCCTGGAACTCCCGGTGCTTCGACTACGGAAAACACCAGGTTCTCCATTTTCTGCTTTCCAACTGCCGTTTCTGGCTGGATGAATACCGATTCGACGGGTTCCGGTTCGACGGCATCACCAGTATGCTCTACCTCGACCACGGACTGGGCAAGGCGTTTACCTCTTACGGCGATTACTTCAACGACAACGTGGACGAGGAGGCGCTGACGTATCTGGGGCTCGCCAACAAAATGATCCATTCGGTCCGGCCCGATGCGGTGACCATCGCCGAAGACATGAGCGGCATGCCCGGCCTGGCGGCCCCGATTCATGACGGCGGATACGGCTTCGACTGCCGCTTCGCCATGGGGGTGCCCGACCTCTGGATCAAGATGATCAAAGAGGTTCCGGATGAACAGTGGCCCGTCGGACACCTCTGGTACGAACTCAACAACCGGCGGACCGAAGAGAAAACCATCAGCTACGCCGAATCCCACGACCAGGCGCTGGTGGGGGATCAGACCCTGATTTTCCGGCTCATCGGTGCCGACATGTATGACCACATGCATGTCGGAGACGATCATCTTCGCGTCCATCGCGGAATCGCCCTGCACAAAATGATTCGGCTCATTACCCTGGCCACCGCCGGAAACGGATACCTCAATTTCATGGGCAATGAATTCGGCCATCCCGAATGGATCGATTTTCCCCGTGAAGGCAACGAGTGGTCCCATTACTATGCGCGACGGCAGTGGAGTTTGGTGGACAACCAAAATCTGAAGTATCATTTCCTGGCCGATTTCGACCGGGAGATGATCGCCCTGGCCCGGCGATTTCAAGTGCTGGCCGCACCGGAGGTTTCTCTCCTTAGAGAGCACAGCGAAGACAAGGTCTTGGCCTTTCAGCGCGCCGGCCTGCTCTTCGTATTCAATTTCCACCCGTTTCAATCCCATCAGGATTACCGGTTCTGGGCCCCCGAAGGGGAATACCGGGTCATTCTCGACACCGATTCTCCGGTTTACGGCGGTCATGGACGCCTGCAGCCTGAAGAACGCCATATCACCTTTTCCCCGCTCCCGGACCACGCTTACCCGGTGCTCAGCCTCTCCCTGCCGAGCCGATCCGCCATCGTTATGGAACGGGTTTCCGCCCCGAAATCCGACCCCCCCGACGAATGTAAACTGTAATTTTTATTGCAATTGTTTCCTCAAACGCTTATATTAAAAGTGTGTTTATAGCAGTTGAACCGTATCCCGTACCCAAATTTTTCATTTCAGTGTTCACCTTTTTGTTGATACGCAATTTCCATTGTCAGGGACGATCACGCGGCAGTTTTGCCTCCTTTTATCCCGTAAAAGGTTGAATATTTGGGCGGGATTTCATATCCGTGCGAACCAACTTCAGGAGGAAAAATGGCAAATTTTGGAACCGGCACCCTCCATGATCATTTAAACGCGGTCAAGTCAGACGAGCGAGTCTTTGAAAATGCCTTTCAGGGCGTGGCCAGAATGATCCTGGGCAGCGACATCGAAAAAGTGGTGGTCAACGGAAGGACCACCTATGATTTCCAAATCTTCCGTACCGGCAAAAAGCATGTCATCGGCATGTATGACGAAATCAACAGCTTTGTCTCTTACGTCAAGGATGCGGCCGAGGGCGGGTCTTCCCAGGAGATGGCCTACGTGCTGGTGGGAGAACCCGGCAACGGCAAGACCTTCTTCGTGGAATTCCTCTGCACTCAGTACCGAAATTTTCTCTCCCATCCCCGGAATCGAAAATACACCTTCCGGTTCCAAGACATGGACCAGTTGGGAAGCTACGGCCGAATCAAAACCATCGAATCCCAGACCTATGAAGACCCGATGATCCTGGCCATGAACCTGTTCGACGATCTGAACGAAAGCCGGGAATACCTGGCCGGCCAGATCGGGTTTTCCGACAGTGAAATCGAAACCCTGTATGAAAATTACCGACCCCTGGGCGCATGCAGCGGATACATCTGGAACGACATCCGGAACTATTGCGAAGGGAATATGGAAGAGATGCTTCGAAGGGTCGATATCATTCCGGTCCCTCTGGTAGAAAGCCTGGGCACCATTACCGGCAAGTATCCGGCCAAGGATAAGATCACCTCATCCGCCGTCGACCTTCTCGGGGAGGAATCGATTCAGCGTCTGCTTCATATCACCGACACCAACAACCCCTACCGATTCGATCTGAGACGGGGCGCCCTGGCCCGGGTGGCCGGCGGCGGAATCCATTTCTGCGACGAAATCTATAAAAACAAAAAAGACCTGGTTCAGGTCTACCTGGGGGTGATTCAAAACCGGAACATCGAAATGGACGGATTCAAATGGCCCATCGATTCCCTGATCATCGCCACCAGCAACAATTCCGAATTCAACCGGTTCCTGGCGGAAAAAGAAGAAGCCCCCATTGTGGACCGGTGCCGAATCTGTTATGTTTCTCACAACACCAACTACAAACTCCAGTGGCAACTCACCGGCTACGCCATCGGCAGTGAAGCCCGAACCACCCTGAACGGCCAGAATCTTCACCAGGACCCCAACCTCAATCACGCCACCTCGGTGGCGGTGGTGCTTTCTCGCCTGGCCCGTTCCGAAAAATTGACCCCGATTGAAATGATGAAGCTCTCCGCCGGTGAAGTGGCGGGTGAAAAGAGCATCAAGTCCCTGGCGGAGGTGATCGACACGCTCAATCAGCAGACCGATATCGTCAAGCGGTTCGGGCAAAAAGGCTTAGGCCAACGGAACCTGGGCCGGGCCATTCAGCTGTTGATCGAAAGCTCCGAAACCAATGAGGGCGAGTGCATGTTCGCCTATGACATCTTCAAGGCTCTGGAGCGGATCATCCTCGACTATGTCCCGGACGGCAATGACCGGGCCAAGTACCTGGCCGATCTCAAAATCGCCAAAGGACTCTACCGCGAACGGGTCATGACCGAAATGTTCAACGCCTATATGGATGAACCGCTGGCCATCCGCAAGGATGTCATGAATTACGTCAACATGATCATCGGCATCGATGCGGAAAACCTGGGTCCCGACCGAATGTGGAAGTACAAAGACCCCCAAACCGGTGAACTCAAGGCATTAAAGGTAGATGAACGCTATATTCGAAGCGTGGAAGAGCGGCTGGGGCTCAAGACCGAAGAGCAGCGGGAGAGCTTTCGCACCTCCATTCGAAAGATCTACGGCCAGAAGATTTCGGTGGACCCCAATTATGACTTCATGGACAACCTTGAACTGGTCAAGGCGGTGACCGATGTGCGGCTCAAATCCGACATCGCCGGCGCCGGAAGCCTTATCGGCGCGCTGGCCAACCGCACCAATGAAGAAAACCAGAAGCTTTACGACCGCATGGTCGATACCATGCTCAATAAACTAGGATATTGCAAAACCTGCGCCCAGAAAACCATCGAATATTTCTGCACCCAGGAGGATGAGCAATAATTTCCGCCCATTCCGCCAAGGGATATGGAGATAAGAACGGGGGGACGATATGGACCCGAAACGCGAACACTATTTCCAGGAAATCAAGGCCCGGGGTCTTTCCGAAGAACGGGAAGAACGGATTCGACAAGAACTGATCGACACCCGCGCCCATGAACCGGAGCCGGTTCACCCGGCTACCGGTTCTGCTTTTCAACCGGGGCCGACCAGTTTCTATGAATATGCCGACCTCTTATTTCTTCAGGCCATGGGATATCCGTCCGTCAGTCCGACCGTTTGCCTCGGCTCTCTCGATGAACTCCTGGAGCGGGACAAACTTCGGGAAAAAGACGGATTGCCTCGAAAAATTCGGGTGGGTCGTTTGATCAAACCAGGTCAGGGAGGAAAAGATAAGATCGTGGTGGTACCCACCACGGTAGAGGAAAAATTCATCCATGATACGGTTCGGCCCAATGAAGAAGAGGAAAGCGCCGGCGGATCGGGCGACGGCGAAGAAGGCGAAGTCATCGGCGAACAGCCGGTGCGCCAGCCCGGCGGCGCCGGCGCCGGACCGGGCGAAGGCCAGGGCGGCCCCCATGAAATGGAATCGAGCGCCTACGACCTTGGCAAGATTCTTACCGAAAAGTTCGAACTGCCCAATCTTCAAGACAAAGGCAAAAAGCGGTCCCTGACCCGGTATACCTATGACATGACCGACCGGAACCAGGGGTTCGGGCAATTCCTGGATAAAAAAGCCACCCTGCGAAAGATTGTAGACACCAATATTCATCTCGGCCGAATACCGGACGTGGACGATATCGATCCCACCGGTTTTCTCATCAGCCCGGGGGACCGCATCTATCGGATTCTGTCCAAGGAAAAGGATTACGAATCCCAGGCCATGGTCTTTTTCCTTCGGGACTACTCCGGATCCATGATGGGCAAACCCACCGATCTGGTGGTGGCCCAACACGTCATGATCTACAGTTGGCTGCTCTACCAGTACGACAAACAGGTCGAATCCCGGTTCATCCTTCACGACACCGAAGCCAATGAGGTGAAGGATTTCTACACCTACTATAACTCCAAGGTGGCCGGCGGTACCAAAGTGGCTTCCGCCTATAAACTGGTCAACGAAATCGTGGAAAAAGAGAGCCTGGCCCGGGATTACAACATCTACGTCTTTCACGGCACCGACGGAGACGACTGGGATTCCGAAGGCAAGGAATCCCTGCCGGAGCTGGAGACCATGCTGGGATACGCCAACCGCATCGGCATCACCATCGCCGAACACGGGTTCGGTCAGACCCGAAGCGAGGTGGAACGGTATCTGCTCAGATCCGGTCTGCTGGCGGACAAACCCGAACTGATCCGCATGGATATCATGCAGCAGGATGCCGATGAAAGCCGACTGATCGAGGGGATCAAGACCCTGATCTCATAAAATGGATCCTTCTATTTTGAGGATTTCGGTACTTTTATGGAATTGATTGATCAACATGCCAAGAAAATCATGGAGGGCTGCAAGCGACGGGCCTGGGACGCCGGACTGCGTTTTCAGGAAGAGACCCTCGAATACATCGTGACCAACCGGGACCTGATAGAACTCTCCCCCAAAGTCATGATCCCCACCCTCTATGATTACTGGGTTCATGAGGTAGAGGTGCTCAAGGGCAAGGGCAAGTATGAACTCTACCCCGGCAACCCCTATGAAACCGTCATCAACACCCGCCCGCCCATCTCTTTTTACAACGACAACAACCCGGACTGGCTGAATGTGATGATCTTCTATCATGTCATCGGCCATATCGATTTCTTTCAGAACAACCTCTATTTCCGCCACACCAGGGATTATGATTTTACCGGCCAGGCCTTGTCGGACAAACGGCTGATTTCCAAATACCGCTCCGAAAAAGGCCGCCAGTTGGACTATATTATTGAATTCGGCCGTGCCATCGATAACCTGGTCGGGTATCACAACACCCTTTCGCAACTGAATCAACCCCCCTCCACCACCGGGTCCAGACGCCTCGATTTCTATTTCGACGTGTTCCTTCAGACCCACAAACAGGTGAGAATCAATGATTACGTCAAAGAAATCGAACGATACAATCAGAATATCCGGGAATACGGCGATCTGGGCGAAAAAACCTTTTTTTCGGAGATCGATAAAAAACATCCGGAGTTCAATGCCATCTTCCAGAAAAGTTTAGAAAAAAAGCCTGAAACGCGAATGGATCTGATGCAGTTCATCATGGCCCATTCCGAATTTCTGAACAAGGAAGAGAACAAATGGATGAAGACGGTCCTGGAAGTGATCCGAAATACCTCGATTTTTTTCCAGCCCCAGATCCGCACCAAAATCATGAACGAGGGATGGGCCAGCTACTGGCATGAAACCCTGTTTTTGCAGGACGATCGCATTCAAGGCCATGAGGTCGATTTCGCTCGGGTCAATGCCAATGTCACCTCCATGCCCCGGGTGGGCATGAACCCCTATGCCTTGGGCATGCGCCTGTTCTACTATATCGAGGAGATGGCCGATAAAGGAAAATACTCGATTGAATTTAAAAGGCTTCTGGATGCCCATGAACGGCAGAAGTATGACCAAAAGACCCACATCGGCCGGGATTTCATCTTCAAGATTCGGGAAAACTTCAATGACTTTCTCTTTATCAACACCTTCGTGGATCAGGATTTTGTGACCGGTTACAACCTCTTTGTGGCCGGAAAACGGCTGAACCGTTCTAAAATGGTCTGGGAATATTTCGTTCAGTCCCGAAAGGCCGATGATTACCGAGACATGGTCATCGACTCACTCTACCATCCACCGCACATCGAGGTGAATCCAAAAAAGACGGTGGACCACACCCTCTACCTCAACCATCGGTTCGAAGGCAAACCCCTGGTCAAAGATTTTATTCCCAACACCATGTTCGGGATCGAATACCTCTGGGGCGGCCCGGTGAAGCTCGAAACCAGCGAGGTGGCCCCTTCCGCTTCCCTGCAGGGGGCCTACGCGGTTGGAGGTCCGGGCGGCCCTCAGGATCCTCCTGAAGAACCCGATATCCAGTGGCAGCGGGTCCTCTATACCCTGGAAAACCGCAAGTTATCCAAACGTATTCTGTATGCCATTGAAAACCAACCCCAATCCTGAGAATCCGACAGTTTAGATATGGCAAATAATATCATCAAAGCGATGGACAACCTCAACCGGTCCATGAGTGATCGAAGCCAGAATCAGCTCATCCCGTTTGAGGACTTCCTCAAGATCATCACAGAAAAACCGCATCTATATATCCGAAACATTTTTCAAATGTTTCATGATATGGTCCGATATTATGTGGATGAGGGGGGCGACGAATACCCGGATGACCCTGAATCGGTCCAATTCGTGCATTACGACTGCAGCCGGCTGTTTGTGGAAGATTCTGACCATCCCTTTTTCGCCGACCGGCTCTTTGCCAACCGCCTGATCAATCATACCGAATCCCTCAAGCGCGGGGCCCAGCAGAACAAAATCTATATTTTCGACGGCCCCCCGGGCTCCGGGAAAAGTACCTTTTTGAATAATCTCCTGAAAAAATTCGAAAGCTATGCCGGCATCGAGGAAGGGATGCGGTTTGAAACCGTGTGGCGGCTCAAGCGCAGCCGGCTGGGAAACTTCATGAACTCGGATACAAACCCGATTTTCGAAAAATTGTCGCACCTCCTGACCAGTCCCGGTTCCGAAAACAGCGGGACATTTCTGAAAGAAGAGCACCCCGATAAAGAAAAAGACTATCTTCTCGAAGAGCAGTTGTCTCCGTACATCGGAGAGGATTACGTGGATGTTCCCTGCCCCAGCCATGAGTATCCGCTGCTGATCATTCCCAAGCGGTACCGGCGGCAGCTGCTGGATGACATGTTCGAAAACGACGAGTTCAAATGGAAGCTTTTTACCGACAAGGCCTATGAATGGGTTTTTCGAGACAAGCCCTGCACCATCTGCAGTTCCCTCTATCAGGCGTTATTGAACAATCTCGACAGCCCTCAGGAGGTCTTCAAGATGGTCTACGTCCGGCCCTATCAATTCAACCGGCGTCTGGGCGAAGGCATCAGCGTTTTCAACCCGGGGGACAAACCGATGCGGGAGACGGTGTTGACCAATCCCATGCTCCAGCGGCGCATCAATGAACTGCTTCAGGACAGCAATCAGGTCAAGTATCTGTTTTCCCGCTATGCCAAAACCAACAACGGCATTTACGCCCTGATGGATATCAAATCCCACAATGTGGACCGCCTGATCGAGCTGCACAACATCATCAGCGAAGGGGTCCACAAGGTGGAGGATATCGAGGAGAATGTCAATTCCCTCTTTTTCGCCCTGATGAACCCCGAAGACAAAAAGAACATCCACGGGCTGCAATCCTTTTCCGACCGGATCGAATACATCCAGATCCTGTATGTGCTGGATCTCAACACAGAGGTGGAGATTTATCGAAATATTTTCGGAAAGCATATCGACAGCAGTTTTCTGCCGAGGGTGCTCCACAATTTCGCTCGGGTGATCCTCTCTTCACGGCTCAATAAACGCTCCGACGGTCTTCTGGAATGGATCGGCGATCCCCACAAATATCGTCTTTACTGCGATGAAAACCTTCAGCTTCTGAAAATGGAGATCTATACCGGGCACATCCCCAACTGGCTGTCGGATGAGGATCGTAAAAATTTTACGGCCAAGGTGCGCCGGAAAGTCCTCGGAGAAGCCGAAACCGAGGGCAAAAAGGGGTTTTCAGGACGGGATTCCATCAAGATCTTCAATGATTTCTACTCCACCTACGCCCGGGAAGATAAACTCATCAACATGTCCACCGTCTGCAATTTCTTCACCAAAATCCGCCCGGATTTGAATGAATTCATTCCCGAGGGATTTCTGGAATCTCTGCTTCGCATGTACGACTACACCATCCTTCAAGAGGTAAAAGAGTCGCTGTACAACTATAACGAACAGCAAATCTCCCGGGATATTCAGAACTACCTGTTCGCCATCAATTTCGATATCGGTTCCAGTGAAACCTGCCGCTACACCGGGGAGCGCATCGAGGTCACAGAGGATTTTCTGTGGGGAATCGAAAGTCGTCTGCTGGGGGCCACCGCCGGAACCGAACGGCGCCTCGATTTCCGGCAGGATACCCAGGAAGAATATACCCGAACCCTGACTCAGGAAGTGCTTCTGGAAGATCTGCCCCTTACCGAAACCGAACTGTTTACCCATCTCCATGAACGGTACGTGTACAACCTGAAAGAAAAGGTTCTGGAACCTTTTCTGGAGAATGCCAACTTCCGCCAGGCCGTCAAGGATTTCGGCACCTCCGATTTCAAGACCTTTGACCGGCGCATCCGTGAAGACGTTACCTTTCTGATCAACAATCTCTGCAATAAACGCGGGTATACCGAACAGGGGGCCAAAGAGGTCTGTATGTACGTCATCGACAATGATCTGACCAAAAAATTCGACCGCCCCCGTCGCAAACCGCTGCCCAAGGCTTTTTATTGATCGATATTTCAGTCCGCCGGCAGAATAGGAATGCCGGCGGATCTCTTCCTCCACCAAGCACCCCGAAGGATAAACCTGAAAGGGGAAACGGATGACCCAATTCCTTCTGGCCCCGCAAAACTATCCTTTTTCCATCACCCTCGGACTCATGATCGCCATCGGCCTGATGGAAGTGATCACCACCCTCTCGGGTTTGGCCGCATCGGGTCTGCTCGACTCGATTCTCCCCGACCTGGATATGGACGGTGCCTCCGGTCTCGACCTGGATGAAATGGGTTCGGCCGGGGCCTTGTCTCGGTGGATGGGGTGGCTCCATTTCGGCCGGGTGCCGACCCTGGTGCTGTTCATCCTGTTTCTGCTGGGTTTCGGGTCCATCGGATTGATGATCCAATCTTTCAGCCTCAACACCTTCGGAAACCTGCTTCCGGGAGGCGTCGCTTCCCTGCCGGCCCTGTTCGGCGCCCTGGTGTTCGTCCGCTGGAGCGGAAAAGCCGCGGCTCGACTGCTGCCCGGAGATGAAACCGAGGCGGTATCCGAAAACAGCTTTGCCGGACGGGTGGCGGTCATCACCCTGGGGACCGCCCGAAAGGGGCATCCGGCCCAAGCCAAAGTCCGGGATGCCTTCGGCAATACCCATTACCTGATGGTGGAACCGGACGACCCGCACCACGTCTTTGAGACCGGTGATGAAGTGCTGCTGGTGATGAACGCCGGGGCGGTATTTTACGCCATGCCCAACCCGGGCGGTCCATTGCCGCAATCTTCCGATACCGGTGGGTGACTCTTATCTTTTTAATTCCAATCTAAAGGAGATTGAACATGCCGTCGATCATGACGATTCTGGTTTATGTCGGTCTGGCCCTGTTTGCATTGATCATCATCGGAATGGTGTTGGCCAAGCTCTACGTCCGGGCCTCCAAGGAGATCTCTTTCGTCCGAACCGGATGGCGGGGACAGAAGGTGATCATGAACGGAGGCGCCATGGTCTTTCCGGTATTGAACGAATACATCCCGGTCAACATGAACACCCTGAGGCTGGAGGTGCAGCGCAAAAATGAGCAGGCCCTGATCGCCCGGGACCGAATGCGGGTGGATGTGCAGGCCGAGTTCTATGTACGGGTCAAACCCACCGAAGAATCGATCGCCAATGCGGCCCAAACCCTGGGCCGCCGCACCATGGACCCGCAGTCGCTCAAGGAACTGGTCGAGGGCAAATTCGTAGACGCCCTTCGGGCGGTGGCCGCTGAAATGGCGATGGAAGAGCTTCATGAGCAGCGGGTCAATTTTGTTCAAAAGGTCCAGACCGCCGTCAGTGAAGACCTGCTCAAGAATGGCCTGGAACTGGAGTCGGTATCGCTCACCTCTCTGGACCAGACCGACCAGAAGTATTTCAACCCCCAGAACATCTTTGATGCCCGGGGCCTGACCAAACTCACCGAAGAGATCGAGGCCCGCCGGAAACTCCGAAACGATATTGAGCGGGATACCGAGGTAGAAATTCAAGAGAAAAATCTCGAAGCAGAACGAAAACAACTGGAAATCTCGAAACAGGAACAATACGCCCGACTGGACCAGGAGCGGGAGATCGAGGTTCGCCGGGCCGAGCAGCAGTCCAACATCGCCATGGAACAGGCGGAAAAAGAACGCCAGTCCCGGGAAACCCAGATTGGCGCCAAACAGCTCATCGACCAGGCCCAGTTGAAAGCCGAACAAGGGGTGGATGAATCCCGGATCGAAAAAGAACGCCTTCTCAAGGAACGGGATATCGCAAGAACCAAATCCATCGAGACCGTCGAGATCGAACGGCAGAAGAGCGTCACTCTGGCGGACCAGGATCGGTCCATCGCCATTGCTGAAAAATCCAAAGAAAATTCCAATGCCCAGGCAGAAGCGGATAAAGCACGTGCCCTGGCGGCTCGGGCCGAAGAACAGGTGGAAACCGCCCGAAGAACCGAAATCGCCGAACGGGAAAAGGCCATCGAATTAGTGGAAGCCCGCAAACAGGCGGAACGGGATGCCATCAGCATCACCGTGGCCGCCGAAGCCGATAAAAAGGCGGCTTCGGATCGATCCGAAGCATTGCGGATCTCCGCCGCCGGAGAGGCGGAAAAGGTGAAAATCGCGGCCCGGGCCGCCTCGGATGCCGAAAAGATGAAAGCCGAGGCGGCCCGGGAGCGGTATGCGGCCGAAGCCGAAGGGAAGCGCGCCCTCCATGAAGCCGACAACATCCTTGCCCCGGAAATCGTCTCCATGCAAATCAAAATGGCCGTCATCAACAATCTGGAAAACATCATACGGGAAAGCGTCAAACCGATGGGCGCCATCGACAGCATCAAGATCATCCATGCCGAAGGGCTCGGGTCAGCCGGAAACAATGGGACCGGCAACGGAAACCGCGGCTGTGGAAACGGAAACCTGGCGGATCAGGTGGTCAACAGCGCACTGCGCTTTCGCAGCCAAGCGCCTTTGGTGGACACGCTGCTGAAAGAAGTCGGGCTGGACGGCGGCGATATCTCCGGTTTAACCAAGGCCCTTCAATTGAACCGATCCGGTGTTCAAACGAACTCCGATTCCGCCGATGGCTCGGCCGATGGACCGGCTCCGATGGATGAATCCTCCGAGGACTCTTAAAATCCCTGAAAATTCGTTGATTCGTCCGTCCATGCATGGTATTATTTCATATTAATTCTTTGATTTTACACCCTATTTCGGCATCCGGGGCAGGCTTTTTTCCCCGTGATTCCGAAATGCGCGATGGGCACATGTAAAAGTAGGATATCTCTACGGTACCATTGCTCCGTTGATATTATTGCTTTATTTGGTGAATTTCACCAAAATGGACCTGAATTCAATTGCCTGAATTCAATTGATGGACGTGCCGGGCAGGCACGGAGCTGACACTTATGGAAAAATTCCGCCGAATGGAATCGAACCTCACATCCGAACATGGAAGGTTATGAAATCCCTGAACCGATTCATTCTTCTTATTCTGCTCGGGCTCTGGTGTTCGGGATGCGCACAGGTTTTCTATGTGGAAAATCCTGAAAAGTCGCCGCCCGCCCCCCCGGCAAAACGCGTCAAATATTTGAACCATACCGTCGGCCCCGGGGAAACCCTTTCTCAGATTGCGGTTCACTATTACGGAACCTACAAAAAGTTCGATGTGGTCGGTTTTATTCGCAAGTTTAATGATATCCCCGATGTCCGCAACCTGCGGGTCGGCGACGTGATCAAGATCCCTTATATCAAAACCGAAGGCAAAATTAAGCCGGATTTGGCTAAGCTCGACCCGAGCCCGTTGATTTCACCGGAAAAATCCTCTGCGGCGCCTCAAACATCGGAAAGCATGGAAACAGCGCCTTCCGCCGAACCACCCTCGGCTGAAGAAAACCTGAATCAAGCCCTGGCCCTGATGAATGCCGGCCGATATTCCGAGGCCATTCCGAAACTGGAGAAAGCCGCTGAAGACGACCCTTCCAATGCGGATATCCGAAAATATTTGTATACCGCCTGCTTTCAACACGCGGTGGAGCGATTTGAGCAGGAAGACTTTTCAGCAGCCCGGGCGGGATTTCAAAAGGTAATGCAATATCGGACCGATTGCCGCGAATGCATGGATTATGCAAAGATTATTTCCGAGAAAGGAAACGCATTCTTGATCGAGGGGATTCGTCTTTTCAACGGACGCAAGTACTCGGAGGCCGTTTCGGTTCTCAAAAAAGCCCTGGCCCTGGACCCGGGAAACGAGCGAATCACCGAATATCTGTATAAAAGCTATTTTGAACAGGCCCAGGAATATTACCGGAATTTTCAAGTCTCCCGAGACAAACTCGACTATCTCGCGGCCCAGAGCGCATTGAAAAATTCCAGAAAATACCGAAAAGATTGCCTACCCTGCACGGAATATGAAAACCTTTTCAAACAAAAGCATTACAACAAGGGCATCGAACTCTACACCCGGAAAGAGAGCGAAGGCGTGGATGACGCCATTCGCGAATGGGAGCGGGTTCTGTTCGTTGATCCAGATTACAAAAAAGTAAAAGAGAATATCGAAGAGGCGTCGAATCTACTGCGGAAATTGAGAGATTTGAACAAGAAAAACGGCGGGGCAGGCACTTACGGAGATTACGCACCCAGCACATGGGACAGCACGACGGTCACATTGTCTGCCCCACCCGCTAATTTTGCCAGTTCGATGAAGCCTTCCACTTTCTGGGGCAACGAAATATCCGATGTGAGTACTTCTCGAATAAGAATATCCTCCACCATGTCGGTCAAACCGTCCGAGCAGAGCAGATAAAGGTCACCCGGTTGGGTTTTCCCCTTAATCAGGTCCAGGGAAAGGTTTTTTTCGATCCCCACGGCCCGTAGAATCACATTCCGGTGGGAATGGGTCCGAGCCTCGTCCGAGGAGATCAAACCCTGGTCCACCATGTTCTGGACCAGCGAGTGATCATGAGTCAGCTGTTTTAGTTCGCCGTTTCGAAATCGATAGGTTCGGCTGTCTCCCATATGGCCCAACACAAATCCACCGTCGAAAAAAGCCATCAGCTCGGCCGTGCATCCCATGCCCTCATGTTTCGGCTTCTCCTTGACATGCTCCAGAATCCGTTTATTGGCCAAGCTGAAGGCTTTCTGAACCCGGCTTGTCAAATCCTGGTCGGGAGCGGCATCCGGTCCTGAAAAAACCTCCAGCGCAGCTTCGGCAAAAAAGCGGCTGGCCAGTTCACCGGCCGCGGCCCCGCCCATTCCATCAGCCACCAGGCAGAAATCAAGTTCAGGCCTGACCACAAAGGTGTCTTCATTGTTTGTACGCTTGAGCCCGACATCCGTCCGACCTGATAATGCGATTTTTGCCATCTTAGTTAACAATCTTTCGGTAAATGAAGAATATTTTAATCGCTCCGGCAATGAAATCTAATCGTAACCTAACGGAAAAGAAGGTGAAGATCAATCAAATTTTACCCTGAACCTCCCGAAATAGAAAACCATTATTTTCTTGACAATATGGGTGAGTATTAATTTATAATCAATAAATTGGTAATCCACCTCCGGTCTGGAAATCGGCCGATCCATTCACCTTTGTCACACGCTCACACAGGTTATTTTAAATATGCCCCAAGCCCCCAACATCGTTGTTCAGCTGATTCATATTCAGGGTCCGCTCAGAGGGGAAATCCAGGAATTCTCGGATCCTGAAATCGCCATCGGCCGCCATCCCTCCTGCCATCTTCAATTTCCCAAAGATTTGGCGATCATTTCAAGGAATCATGCGCGAATCGTTCGCGAAGGGAATCGACACAAGCTGATCGATGAAAGCACCAACGGCACCTTTGTGAATGGAAAAGCGGTCAAGGAAACATATCTTAAATCCGGAGATGTGTTGACCTTTGCCGAGGAAGGCGGCCCTAAGGTCAGTTTTGTCACCGAAATGGGACAGGCAGAGACCACGCCCCCTCCCAGACCGGCGCCGCGGCCTAAGGCGACCCCGCCGACTCCGAATCAACAAGAACAAGTAAAGCCTGAACCAACTCCGCCTCCAAGAAAAAGAACGGTGGAATCCACTCCCGAACGAGTAAAGACAGAAGAGCTAAAACTCGAGAAGGATTCTGTTCAGGAAACACCCTCCCGGGCCGATATTCATATCGAGCGGGTCAAAGTGCCGCTGGCCATTCAATATGGACCCACCCTTCGGGCCTATAAAGAACTTCCCATCACCATCGGCAGAAAACCGGATTGTGATTTCACCCTCGAGCACCCAGCCATTCTGGATCGACATGCTCAAATCTTTTTCAGCGGCGACAGTTACGGCATAAAGGATCTGACCGGAAAGTCGATGATTATGGTCAACCGCCAACCCATAAACCTTCATGTGCTGTTATCGGGCGGGGATCGAATTTACCTGAGCCCCCAAGGACCCAAGTTCCAATTTATGGCCGGAGGACGCCTTGCCGAGGTGGAAGAGGAGTCTCCTTCACCGAATGAGGCGCCCAAAAACGGCCAATCGGAAGAATCCTCCGAATCTGAGGCTTCAGATAAGAAGAAATCGATGTTCAATAAACTTTTTCAACGATAAGCTCCCGTGCCGCCCCCTTGGCGGCATTCAACCCGGCTACCGGATCGGCGGCGGAAAGGGTGCGATGCGTGGCATTCACCACCGTCCCTGTTTCCACCTCTACCAGACGCAGATCCAGCCGCATCATGTCGCCCACCACCAGATAACCGCCGAACACCATTTGCTGAGCGCCGACGAGATGCCCCAGTTTCAATCGTGTTTCATCATCCGCCAGGGCCGATGACCCGAGCTGAAGCTCCTCGAGCACAAGAAGCAGCTTCTCCCGCTCCACCACCGCGTAATCGCCGGATTCCTGAAACACTTGGATAACCCCCGAGGACAGCAGTTCCCCCCAATCCATGGCCAGAGGTCTATCGGGACTCATGTTTTCCATATCCCATACCGCAACACTGCGCGGCCCCGGCGGTCGGGCCGTTTCCGAAACCGGCTCGGAAGAAGGTGTCGCGCATCCGGCAAACACAAAAACCATCAACCACAGCAGAAGGTATTTCGAAATCGCTCGGGCGTCGGTCATTTGGCGGTTCACCTCAAGGCCACCGAATCTTGGATCTTCTCCTTGATCTTGTCGTCCCGCTTCGGCTTTCGGTCCTGTTTGTGAATCCGTGCATAGGAAAAATCAGGTTCTACGCGCACCACCTCTATTTGGGCAATCGTCTCCGGTGATCCTTTCAGGGTTTTGCCTTTGAAAATGATCGTTTTGGCCTCCCCCAATACCTCGAACTGTGTACCGAGAACTACCCCCTGTCTAGAGCCAAGATTGATCAGCACCTGATCCCCTTCGTTCTGGACCACATACCCGCGCAGGGGATATTTTTCGATGATGGTCCGAAGGAGTTCCCGATTGAGTTGGTTCAATTCTTGCTCCATGGAGGCTTGTTCCGGAATTTGCCGGGTCACCACCTTGGGAATGGCAGACGTCTCCGTATCGATCAGCCGCATGTTCAAAAGTGTGCCGTTGGGAAGGAAAAACAGAGTACCGGTTCCCAGCAGTTTGGCCGCCAGCACCCTCCCCAATTCAAGGGCGGTTTCGGGATCGGCCAGATCCGAGCTTCCGAGATTGAGTTCTTCCAGAAGCCGCTCAATCAATACCCTTTCCACCACCTGAACTCGGCCCGAGGCATTGAGGCGGTCGGCCAATTGAATCGCCATCACCGAAGAATACCCGTCCCGCTCAGACAAGCCGCCTTTTTCCTGAAAATCGATGAAGGTCAGAATCATGGGGCGGGAGGTCCAGGTATCGGCATCCTTGTCCATGGTTTTCTGCTGTTTTCGAAACCGCTCAGCCAATTCTTTGACCAGACGGTCGATCCGCTCGCGTTTTTTGCTGTTCTGTTGCAGCGACAGCATTTTCTGGGCCTGTTTTGCCAGAGCCGCTGCAAAAACGTCATTTTTGTCCAGAGCCAGAGCGCCTCGGTAAGAGTCCAGGGCCTTTCCCCAATCCCCCTCCTTTTCATAGGTGACCCCTTTGTTGGCGGTGGCCTCGATAAAATAGGGATCGATATCGATCGCCTGTTCATAGAGGCTGCGGGCCGCGGAATAATCCCCGGCATCGGCAAGGGCCCGGCCGGCGATATTGCGTGCTTCGGCTTTTTGTGTAATCGACCCTTCCTCTTTTGTGGCCGCCTTTTTATATTCTGCGAGTGCTTCGGCTTTCTTGTTTTGGGAAAATTTTATATCCCCTTTTACGGTATAGGCCTTGGGGCGGTTGGGGGCCTTTTTTTGCACCTCTTCAGCCACCCGAAGGGCCTTTTCGGTATCTCCTTTTTTAGCGAGAACCGTCATCTCCACCTCTTTGCCGGCAATCTCCGCCTCCCCCTTTTCCTGCTTAAGCTCTTCGGATATTTTCACAGCCTCGTCCAGATTCCCCTCCTCGACAGCGACCATGGCTTTTACCGTCTTGGCCTCCACGTTTTTGGGGTTTTTTTCGGTGACCTGGTCGGTGATGGCCTGTGCCATTTGGATGTTGTTCCGGCCCAGATTCCGCTCGGCCAGACGCACCAGCATCACCTCGGTATGCTTGCCGCCGCCCTGAAAATAATCTACTATTTTCAGTTCCGGTCCGAGGATATAGACAGTGGGGAGAATCAACCGGGCCTGGTATTGATCGCTGATATCCGATCGATCCAGGATAATCGGAAAATCGAGTCCCGTGTCGGAGACAAAGCCTTTCACCGGATCGGGTTCCGCCCGGGTGATCCCCCACACAATCAATTCTTCTCCGAATCGATCGGTGATCCGGTCGAGACTGGTCAGTCCTTCCCGGCTCGATGAAGATTCGGGATCAAAGAAATAGAGCACCACCATCGAATGCGTCTTCAAATCGGAAAGCTGCCGGGTATTTCCTGAAATATCTTTCCCGGAGAACGCGGGAGCGGAATTGCCGGAAGCCGGCTGACCGAAGCAGAGCCCCAAGCCTGCCGCCGACATTAATATCACCATGACCAGTATGGTGCCGAAATGAATCCATTTTCTCACAATTCACCTCCTATAGGGTTAATTGACCGGAACAAATAGAAAATCACCGGCCTTATGTCCCGCATGCAGGTTGGCCGCATACTGCGGTACCTGCTCGAAACCAAACTGCCGGGCCATATCGGTAACCCGGGATCGAACCTCCCGGTACAGGCGACTCGCCTCCAGAATGTCATCGCTGGACCCGAGCACATCCAAAACCGCCCGGGCAAAAATAGAATGCTCTCCACCGCCCGCATCCAGCACCGGTTTGAGCCCGCCGGAGCTCAACACCGTTCGGGAACGCTGGCTGGCCATTTGTTTCAGCATCTCCATCCGTTTTTCCGCAGACATGCCGGTTTCCAGGCGGGTCACCGCGGCACGTGTCAAAATCCCCGAATAGCAGGTATCGGCGACGATAATGGCCTGCTTTACCGACATGGTGTTGAGAATATCGGTCACGGTATAATTGGGGATGGAGTTGACATGGCTTTCGGAAGACGCGTCCACCGGCAGCCAGTATCCCCGCTGATTTTTCTGGTCCAATTCGCCGTGTCCGGCGTAGTAGAGCAGAAAATTATCCCGCTCGGTCAATGTTTTTCGGTAATCATCCAGGGCCGTATAAATTTCAAAGCGATCGGCGTTGACCAAAACCCGGGTTTTAAATCCGAATTTTTCCTGAAGCATCTTGGCAATGGTGCGGGCATCATGGACGGCGGTCTCCAACCGGGGGAGTCCCTGATAATCATTGTTCCCGATGATCAGGGCATGGTATGCGCCGAAATCCACCCCAAGGGCCGGTTTTTCAGGCCTTTTGGGTTGAAGGGCGGCCACCATAAGCTGAATATCCGAGCGCTTCCCCTGACGATCCACGGCGATGATATGAATCTCGGTTTCATTCGCTTTATCCAGCGGAACAACGGCATCAAAGAGTCCGGCGCCGTCGAGCGTCTCCGGCTTTTCATTAATGCTTAAACTGTAAAGACCCGCGGGAGCAGTCACTTTGCCCACGATCTGAAGCTGGTCCAAACCGGGGCGGTCCAACCGGACCTTTGTGCTTCGGGTCGCCAGAACCTTGGGCTTGATCAACTCGATCTCGGGCTCCGGCAGATCTTTGGCCTGTTCCTTGTATTCAGACAGTTTCCTTTGATATTCCCCGGCCGCGGAGGCCAATCGGGCCACCTCGGATTCCATCTCTTGGGCTTCCCTTTTCTGAGCCTCGAGGCGGGCTTCACGCTGGGCGATCTCTTTTTCCAACCTTTCCAGTTCGGCACGCTCCTCGGTTATGTCCTCACCTTTGCGTTGTTCAAGATCCTGGCGCGCCCGCTCCAGACCGCTCCTTTCCGCCTCCATCTGTTTTTGCTGCCACTCAAACTCCCGCCGGGTCCGCTCCATCTCCTTCCGGGTGCGGTCCAACTGGCTTCGAAGCAGCTCCGACTCCGCCTTGCGCTGTTCCAACTGCCGTTGCAAAGTCTCCAACTTGGCCTGCTCTTCGCTTCGAACATCCTTAAACCAGTTTAGTTGGGTACGGTATCCGTCGGCGGTCCGATCCAGATCCGCGACCTGTTCTTTCAGGCGGTCGGCCTCTTCCCGTTGCTTTCGAAGCACCGCCTCTCGCTCCGCCAGTTCCCGTTCAAGCCGCCGAATTTCAGATGATTCGGCCGCACCGCCCAATTTTCTCATATTTTCCAATTCTGAGCGGGCCTGATCCAATCCCTTTCGTTCATCTTCAATCGTTTTCTGCTGCCACTGAAAATCCTGGCGGGTTCGCTCCAGCTCCTTCCGGGTCCGTTCCAATTGAGTTTGAAGTTGGGCCGCTTCTTCCTTACGCTGTTCCAGTTCCCGCCGAAGGGCGTCGGTTTCCGGATCTTCACTGTCTGCGGTTTCTCGGGCACGGGCCAGTTGGGCTTTAAATTTATGAGATTTATCCTCCAGCGAGGCGACCTGCTCCCGAAGCTTGGCGGCCTGGCTCTGCTCTGCTTTCAGAGCGGCCTGGCGCTGGTTGAGTTCGGCTTCCAATGCACTCAAACGAGATTCATCCAGAGAAATCCGGTCCTTTTTCAATTTTTCCAGCTCCGCTCTCGCCCGGGCCAACCCCCGCCGTTCAGCCTCCAGATGCTTCATCCGCCACTGATAATCATGCCGGGTGCTGTCCAGTCTGTCCTGGGTATTCTCCAGCTGTTGCCGAAGAGAGCGAACCTCCTCTCGGCGCTGCTCGATTTCCAGACGGAGGTCCTCCAGCTCCTGCCGTTCAGCGGTACTGAGATCGTTCGCTCCGACCGAAATCGATTCCTCGATTCCCGAGGCCCGGCGGTACAGGTTGAGGGCTTTGGCCTGATCCTTCGGCACGCCCAGCCCTTTCTCATACAAAAAACCGAGGTTAAGCTGGGCCCTGGCATACCCCTGGTCGGCAGCCTTTTCAAACCATGCGGCCGCCTGCCCGTACTGGGGCGGACCGCCCACCCCTTTTTGGTAAATTTCTCCCACATAATTCTGGGCCACCAGGTCCCCTTCGCGGGCACTGGGCAGCCATACCCCCAAGGCGGTGCGGTAATCACTGCGGTCGTAGGCGACATATTCTCCACCGCGAATTTCACACTCCAGTGCGGTGGCCTTCATGGGGCGACGCGGGGTCATGTAGGTCATTTTGCCCAATTTCCTCATCTGGCCCGGTAACAGACAATCCACCACCAGCACATCTTCCGCATTCCTGGGGGCTGCATCAATGGATTTTCCGGTTGTCGCCACAGACCCGTCGGTATTCATCGGCTGAGTCTGGCACCCGGAAAACAGGATTAAAAATAAGATCGAAATGATTGGAAAATATCGGACAGGTAGGCTTTTTTTCATTTTCAAGCCTCCTTTCTTGTAGTTCGCACCAATCAGGAGCGATAATGAATCAAGGATCGCCACTCCCGCGGGTCGAATTGGCGGAAGCGGGAATTTTAGAAGAGATGAAACATAGTTCAAGATCGTTTAAACTCTAAAACTAATTCATGTTTAGAGAATTGGCAACAGTCTTAACAATTTTAGAACTCCAGACGGAGTCCGCCGGCGATCTGGTGCAGGTCGATATCCTCCAACCCCAAAATGGTCGCATAATCCACAAAAGCCATGATTCCTCTGGGAAAAGTTGCGGAAACGCCGAGCCCGAGATTAAAGAAATCCCGATCCGGATCTTCGGTCGGGATTAAAATCCGGTTATTGGCGATCGCCACCGGATCATCCGGAACATTGAGAAACCGGGCTTTGATCAGACGTTGATCATTGCTGTACTCATGTTCCCAGTCGAGTCTCGCGTGCGGCCGCAAAACCCCGAACCCGGTTCCCACGGCATATGAAGCCTGGCCACCCACCACCGTGGTAAAGGACTCGATGTTCTGGTCATCGAAAGACAATGCCAATCCCGACCCGGGATCGGAATTGATCCGGGCCAATCGCTCTGTATAGCTGTCGATCTCGGTCTTCAGGTAATTGAACTGAAGGTAGGGACCATAGGTGAAGCCGCTCCGATTGAAATCATACCCGGCCCCTACATTGAACGAATATTCATCAGACTCCGAATCTCCTAGAAAGGTCTGATCTACCGGAGTATCCACGGTATATCGCACGTTTCGAACGGTGTCATAGTCTTGAGATCCATAATTGGCGATGGCATCGAGATACAGGGCATCAATATTGTAGATTCCGTAAAGCGAAACTGCATACCCGTCGGAGTCGATATCGCCGGCGGAATCGTCCAACTCCGTCTCGGTGTCTGAATAACCGAAGGCAAATCCAAGAACCAGATTCTCCATCAACCGATAATCCACCCCGGCGGTCAGCCCCCGGTTGTCGAAATCAAACCCGGGTTCAAAAGAGGTCGAATCTTTGTCGCCGGTGGTAAAGCTTCCATTAATAAACGCGCCCAACCGCCCCATCTGAAAAATGCTTTGCATTCCCGAATCATCCGCCGCCGCATAATAGGTCACGGGACCAGCGAACAGCGGGGGATCCATGCGGCGGTAATCGAATCCGGAAGCCAATCCGGCGGTTCCGATGCCCCGCAGAGTGACCAGGCGGCCCGAGATGGCTGCGGCTTGTGCATAGGTGATCTCTACCGACAGGGTGCCCATAGCGCTGGTTTCTTCAGAGGTCATGTGACGGAGCCCCTCGACCTGTGCTTCCGAGAGGCTTGAAAACCCCTCTTCACTTCGAATCTTTACCTCACCACAGCGATCCAGCACATCCTTCTGATTCGGAGAAAGCGGATTTTCCCGGTTGATCCGCACCAGCTGAGGGCAGAGTATCTCGACGGTATCGGATATCTCCTTCTCGGGGGTTTGCTGGGCCATTCCTGGGGTCACCATGAGGAGCAGAGACAGGCAAATGCATATACCGGTATATTCAGCAAAAGAAGTTTTTTTAAATGAAAGGGCCGATCGTGGCGGTCTGATGGAACTTGAGATATTTGTATGTATTTTCATAGCGTCCTCCTTCATGAGGATTAGACAATTCAGAGATCAAAGGAAAAGGTTCCGTCGATAATTTTGTACTTAATTCAAACGAGCTGTCTTTGAGGAGCCAGCCAACCCGGTAACTTCGTCAAAATGCAATTTTATTCATTTTTACGAAAAGAGGCACCTTCTCCACCTTTTCGAGTTCTATCTGGGCCTGCCAGTCAAAATATTGAGGCATTTGCATTCGAACCTCATGTTTTCCCAACGGGAGTTTCACTTCCAAAGGGGTTCTGCCCTTTGTCTCTCCGTTGATAAAGACTTGCGCATCTTGCGGATCGCTTTTGATGTCGAGAACTGCTTGCGGCGGCGGTGGATCCGGTGCTGTGACAAAATCAAACAAAAATTTTCCGCCGGCAAATAGAAGAAGCAAACAAAAGATACTTATTAAACTTCGTACCGCAATCTTTTTTTTTTGACCTGTCGATGGAGATGGTACCGGCGCACACTGATCATCATCATGGCAGGCCCTCAGGGCTTCCGCCATCTCTTTGCCGGTTTGAAACCGTTTGACGGGATCTTTTTCCAGGCTCTTCAGAATCAGGTCCGAAAAACCTTTGGGAATATCCGGGTCCACTATTTGAGGGGGATCGGGCTTGTCCTGGCTGACCGCGCGAAAAATGGTGGCCATGTTTCGGCCTTTGAAGGGACGCTGGCCGGTGGCCAGTTCATAAAGAATCACACCGAGGGAATAGAGATCCGAACGGCCGTCCAGAGAATGGCCCAACACCTGTTCCGGAGACATATAGACCGGGGTACCCAGAATTTCACCAGCCTGGGTCTGCAACGTGGCGGTCGGGTCCTCGACGTGGGCGATGCCGAAATCAGTGATCTTGGCCTGATTGTCTTCCGTTAAAATGATATTGGCCGGTTTGATGTCCCGGTGAACCACCCCTTTGCGGTGGGCATAATCGAGCGCCTCAGCCACCTGAATACCGATTTCGGTGACCTGTTGAAGAGGAATCTTTCCCTCTTTGGCGATGTCGCTCAGGGGCTTGCCCATGAGAAATTCCATGGCGATATAGATCGTCCCCTGATCCTGACCCACATCATATACGATGACAATATTGGGATGGGACAAACGCCCGATGGCGACCGCTTCTTTGAAAAAGCGCTGCACAAAATATTCGTCGTTGACGTAGTCCGGACGCAGGGCCTTCAATGCCACCAGCCGATCGATTTTGGGATCATGGGCATTGAATACGACGCCCATTGCTCCCTTGCCCAGTTCACCGACTACCTCATACCGACCGTACTTCATACACTCATCTCTCTTTCATAAAGGCCGTCATCGTCTCAATGGGAATCAAAAACCCGACCGATTTGGTCCCCCGGTACCGCCCTTTGACCATCCCCACCAGGTTTCCCTGAATATCGAAAACCGGGCTGCCGCTGCTGCCGGGTAAAATATCCAGATCCACCTGCCACAAGGGAAGACCCTCCACCCGCCGGGGCGGACCGTTTACGAACCCCGAATGCACCGTGCCTCCCAAGTTTACCGGACAACCGACCGTATAAAGCTGCTCCCCCATGCCGATAAGATTTCTGCCTTCATTCAAAGGAATATGATTGTCCAGTTTCAATTGTATGCGAAGAAGAATCAGGTCTCGGAAAGGATCCTTCTTGACGATTCGAGCCTTCAACTCCCTCCCGTTGAATAGACTGACGAACATCTGTTGAATTCCTTCCAGATCATGGGCGGTGCAGAGGATGAGACCTTTTCGATCCACCACGAATCCGGAAAACCGGACCTCCCGTTGCTTCAATTCCGCGCGGACACAGACAACCGACTCCATGCGCAACAGCACCTCGGGAGGGACGTACTGGCTCGATCCGGCAGGTGCTGTCACCAACGGTTGGGGAATCTCCCCGGACAGATGGGCCCATAATTCCCGCTCCGC
>CAZNLT010000015.1:0-50678 GCA_964573705.1 uncultured Desulfobacterales bacterium | reverse complement strand
ACGAACCGGTGGGTCCATTTGGCGGAAGAGGTTTTGGCCAGTTCCACGGCGGTATCCATTTCCGTTTTAAATTTATTTTGTCACTTGAATGACGGCTTAAACCTATTTTCCCTCTGAATTCATTTTCCGCTCCTCTATTTCTTCATCATGAATTTTTTTAAAATATTCAGCAGTGGACTTTATATATAAGAAAAAGGAGGATGCAGAAAATAAAATGACCGCGATACCCAAATAAAATCCGAATTGGACTTTACCTGCTTGAAGCAGCGAATAAGAGGCCGGAAGTATCTGAAGGATTGCAAAAATGTTCGCAAGGATCACCAATGTTCTCGCCCATTTTTTCAGAGTAAAAATACAGGTGCATGCGATAAACCCGCCGACGAATAGCCTGCGAAGTATATAGCCATCAAAATTAATCAAATAGAGCACCATCAGGAACCAAATCCATGCTGCGAACAATAAGATAATGCCGTTTTTCAAACTATTTGGATATGTATTAAATCGTGCGACATTCTCCAAAATCTTCATGTATTTCCTTTCCGCATCCGATGAAAATGTCCGGTTTCAAGGTCTTTTCTTTTTGGTTTTAAATCAATAAATCCATTGGTTCAGAACGGATCGATGGAACTACGGTCTGGCTGCCTTTAGAGCTCGGGGGGAATATAGATAAAGCGACCTTCAGTGTCAACTGAAAGGGTATTTCAATCCGCGATAGGACCGCCTTTAAAAATCCCTCGGGTCGTTTCGACATGGTTTCAAAGGCCTCGCCGGGAGACGGCGATCACTTTCGCGCCGGCTCTTGTGGTCAGCTCCGTCAGCCCGGCGCCTAAAAAACCCCATCCCGACGATGCCCACCACCTGCTCGGCTTCAATGCTGCTGCGTTTGAAAATATTCATGGCACAGCCGAGGGGTTCGCAGGGGAAGGCGTGCTTATCCAATTTTTCGGGCAGCGGAACCACCGCTTCGGCGTCCGCCGTATCCTATTCGGCGCAGGCCTTTTCAGAGATCATGGCGACCCGGTTCCCGACCTGGACCCGGGAGATAGCAAGCACGGGTATTTACAGGAGAGGCTCAAGGATGCGCTGCTTAACCCAAGATCAGGGTAAAAAGGGCGCCTTTTCCCGCTGGATGCACCTGGGGGCGGAATTGAAGGGATTTGCATTCTGGAATGTCGACCCTTCGCTTTCCGGGTGAATGTCTTCAATCGGGACAAACTGATCGATCAGATCAAAAACAAAGTCCTGATCGGGGTTACACGCCCGGACTTTCGCATCGATCCGGGCGACTGGCCGCTCCTGAACTTTGTCGTGACCCCGAGCCAGCTGCCGCCGAAAGAAGCGGACCTTCAGGATTCGGATCCCCCGCATCTGGTTCGAAAAGAAGTGAACGCTAACACCGTACCTGGCGACCTGCTTCAGCCAGCAAAGCATCGAGATCGAGATCCGGAGAGGCGGTGATGTCCGCCTTCAAGACCCGTTTCATCAGCTTGAGGGCGTCCAGGTGGTATTCTTTTTTTTCCGCGGCCACGCAGTCGCTGGGCACCACTACGCCATAATCGTTCATATAGGCTTCATTGGCCGTAAACAGGACGCAGATATCGGTGGCCATGCCGGTGATGATGGTTTTGCGGACCTCCAGATACCGCAGCAGGGTGCGCAAAGAGGTGGAAAAAAAGCCGGAATGCTTGGGTTTAAGCACAAAATAGTCCTCGTCCGCCGGACGGAGTTTTTCCACCACCGGTTTGCCCACCCGGCCTTCTTCGGTGCAAAAATCGATCAGGCGGTTGAAATTGGAGCGCCACCGGCCGAAATTATCGTTCACATAGATGGACGGAATCCCGGCGGCATGGGCCCGATCTTTGAGTTCGGCCAGGCGGTCGGCCATGGGCAGGGCAAAGGAGAGCAGGTCTTCTCCCCGTTCAAAATCGAGGGGGTTGATGACATCGATCAACAGCAGGGCGACCGGTGATCGGTCTTTTTTTTCATGGTGCAGGGGTCTCATGAGGCGATTTCAACCGGAGCCGGTTTCCTTGAGGCGAATCCCTTGATCTGAAATGTCGATGCGCCTTTGTTTGTAGAGCCCCCCGATGGTGCGCTTGAATTCCTTCTTGCTCATGGAAAACAGCCGCTCGATTTTGGCGGGGGAACTTTTGTCATGGCAGGGGATAAACCCCCCGGAGGATTTCAGTGCGGCAAGAATCTTGCCGGCGGAGGCGGACACCGATCGATACCCCGGCTTTTTCAGGGTCAGGTCGATTTTTCCGTCATCCCGAATGCGCTGAACATAGCCTTGCCGCCGATCCCCGACCGCCAGCGGTTCAAAGATCTCGCTTCTGAAAATTAAACCGATGTACGCCTCATTGACCACCGCCATCATGCCCAGCTGGGTGCGGCGAAACAAGAGCAGCCGCACCTTGTCTCCCGGTGACAAATCTCGCGGATTCGGGTCGCAGTGCCGGGCGATGCGGGTGGTGCCGTAGGGCCGCCCGGTGTCTTCGTTTCGGAGGATCCTGACCACATGACGTTCTCCCACCTTCATCCGGGATTCCTGCTCGCTTCCGGGAACCAGCAGATCGTCCTCCTTGCCCCGGTCCATGAAGGCCCCGAAGGGCTTGACCGATTTGACCCGCAGGAAGGCGAATTCCCCGGCTTTGGGTTCAGGCGTCTGCTTTGAGGCGGATGATGTGGAGGCCGACTTCTCATGCCGGGGTTTTTCCCCCAAGTAGACCACATGTCGAAATCCCCCCCGACCGGGGCGGTGAACGGTAACGGTAAACCCGGCGGCTCCGAGCCGGTTTTCGAACTCCGGATCATGGTTTTCACCCCAGACGGCAAATATGCCGCCGGGATTCAAGGCCGCCCTGGCGGTCTCGACGGCCTTTCGGCCGTAAAGCGGATCTTGGGGGGTATGGGTGTGGGCATAGGGGCCGGTGTAGAGGTCGAGAATCACGGCGTCATAGCGCTTTCCTTTTTTTCCGGCGGCGATTCGAATCGGGTTGGCCACATCGGTGATGTCCACCCTCACCCGCGGGTCGGCCACGGCGGAACCGGTCAGGACCGAAAGCGGCCCCCGGCACCACTCCACCACCGCCGGGTTCAGTTCCGCCGCCACCACCCGGGCGTTCGGGCCCAGTTGGTCGAGCACCGCTCTCAGGGTGTATCCCATCCCCAGCCCGCCGACCAGGACCCGGGGATGCGGATGATGCTTCAGGGGGCGGCAAGCGAGCCTGCCCAATTCCTGTTCGGATCGCTGGGCCAAGCTGTTCATGAGAATACGGCCGTTCACGGTGATGAGAAAGCCGCGGTCTCCGCGCCGGCGGAGTTCCAGCGAACCCGCCTCGGTGTCGACCGTGTCGAGGATTTTCCAGGGGTGTGCCATGAAGGATTGCCTGTTTCGGTAAGGATCAACACCCGGGCCGCGCGGTCTTTTGCGAGCGGCCCGGAATGAGGGATGGTTATTCGCCTTCGCCGCCGGTCATGCCGGTGAAGCCTTTGGAGTATCCGCCGGTGCTGGCGGAGGTGCCGGCGATCCGGGCCAGGTAGGCGGAGCCGAGGTTTTCGATATGCTCCCCGATATCGTCGAAATAATTCAGGTGTTCCTGTTCTTCGTCGATGATGTCTTCAAAGATTTTCATGGTGGTGCTGTCGCCGTTTTCCCGGCAGACCAGCAGAAACCGGTTGTACTTGTCGACGGTGTCGTCTTCCAGGCCCAGGTCGCTTTTGAAGATCTGTTCGGGTTTTTCGCCTTTTTCCACCTTGTCGGTGAATCCGGCGACCGGTTCTCCGCCCAGTTCGGTAATCCGTTCGGCGAACATTTCCGCATGCCGCATTTCATCGATGGCGATCAGCTTCATATTTTTGGCCAGCTCGCCGTAATCCATGTCGTCGAGGTTGTAGTGGTGGTTCATGTACTGAGAGATGGCATGAAGTTCCATTTCTCTGGCTTGGTTCAGTACTTCGATGACTTTGTTTTTTCGTTCTTCACGTGATGCTTCCGCCATCTTCATCCTCCTGTAGGTTATGCATGGGTTAAAGGTCGCGAGGTTTTTCCTGCGACGACGAAACCGTTGGGCTGCTTTTTTTGTGCAGACCGGAGCGGCGCCGGTCATTTTTCTGAAAAAGCCGTGTGCGCCGCCGCCTGGTGGTATCCTTTGAGGTTTTCCTTCATGGTCTGGGTTTCATTGATGAACCGGTCCATATCGGGGCCTGAAAAACCTGGATCTTGAGCCGCATGCGCCTTCAGGGCCGTCCACATGATGATCTTGATTTCAGCGGCGGCGATCAATCCTTCGAGTTCAACTATACGGCTCAATTCGGAGTAGCGCAAGACGGCGTCGTTTAATTTAAGCCGACCCAGTTTTTCAGCCCCCCAGGCGGCGATGTTTTTGAGGGTCGACTCGGACCCGTCCATCTGTTGAATGAAATGTTCCAGAGCGCTGTGTTCATTTTCCAGTCGTGCAATGGTTCTGCTCAGGTAATCCCCGAGTTCCGTTCCTTTGTTGTTCTCGCGGCTCCGTTTAGCCAGTTCCAGCATGGCAACGGAGGCGGCGGCATGGTCGCTGAGATAAATGGATAGATGATCTGCCATGGGTATCTCTCCTATTTCGATGGGTAAGCGTGGGGCCGGATCGCACGAACGAACCATTTCGGCGGTTTCCGCCGGGTCCAGGCGGCGAACCGGCTTTTTTCCCCGATGTAAAAATTTCGGTATGCCTGCACCGCGTCTCCCGGCACCTGATACTTCGCGTCCATGGCCTGAGCGAACTCGGTCAAACCGGTATCCGGAAGCGGCGGCGGTAGGAGGTCCCGGGCCACGGCGGCGGAGGCGTGATCGGTCTCTTTTCGGTATCGATATTTGAATTCGGCATTCAGCTGAAGCGCCAATCGGCGCAGCCATTTCCAGTTGGCCAGGGATCGGCCGGTCCAGAGGGTGCAGGGATGCTTCATATGGGTGGGTCGATAGGGCACCTGCACACCGCATTGGGAAGCGACGGTGCAGAGCATCTGGGTGGACTCCAGAATCATTTTCACCACATGCTGATCCGCGTGATACCGGGCGCAGGTGGGAATGTCTCGATCCAGAATGAAGATGTTCATGGGGTATCGCAGCGTTTGCTTTGCGGTTCGAAGTTACAGCAAAGGCCATTGCCCGACCGTCTCCGCCGCTTTGCCCGCGCCGAAATGGTCTTTGAAGATGTTGAAGTAGTAGGCCTCCTCTTTGCTGCGGATATTCGAGAATGCCGCCCGGGCCTTCCTGAGGGTATCGTCCGAGACCTTTTCCTCAAAGATGTTCGGCAGAACATCGGCCGAGCCCGATCCCTGGGAAAATTCCTGTTTGTAGCGCCAGGTGATCACCTCCGGGAGAAGGTCTTCATAGGCTTTGCGGAAGATCCATTTTTCGATCTTTTCTTCCCCCGCCGTCCGAATCTTCAATTCGGGCGGAATGCTCAGCGCATATCGGAGCAGTTCGCCCGAGATCAAAGGCGTCACCACCCGAATTGAATGAGAATAGTTCATGCGGTCGAGTCGCAGGGCCGCGTTGTTATGCAGATATCCGAGACACTGCATCTGTATCGGAAACATCTCTTCGGGCGGGAATTGTTTGAGGTAGCCGTACCCGCAGAAGACCTCGTCTCCGCCTTCGCCGGACAGGAGCACCTCCATGCCTTCCGCCCGGGCTTTTTGGCTGATCAGAAAATTGGCCACCGAACTTCGCACCAGAGAGGGATCGAAATGCTCCAGATAATAGATCACTTCGGGAAGGGCCTCGATGATCTCTTCGATCCCGATATACAGCTCCTGATGATCGCTGCCGATGAATTCGGCCATGATCCTGGCGTTCAGGATATCACTGCTTTCGCCCACGCCGATCGCATAGGTGCGGAGGGGTTCACCGCCGCCGTTCGCCTTGACGGCCTCCGCGGCCAGCAAGGAGATCACGCTGCTGTCCATACCGCCGCTCAACAATGCGCCGGTGGGATATGAAAAATCGACATGGGCGTCAAAGCTATCCTGAATGATTCGACGCACATTCCCGCAGATGGCCTCGATATCTTCTTCGGTCCGGGCCGGGGGGGTATCGGGCAGGGCGGCAAAGGGCCGGAAGCCTCCGTCCGCATTCATGGCATGGCCCGCGGGAAACTCGAAGACCTCCGAAGAGACGGTGATGATGGACTTGAGTTCCGTGGCAAAATAGAGGGCGCCCTGATCTTCGGCGTAAAACAGGGTTTTGATGCCGAGCAGGTCCCGGGCCGCCAGCAGTTGCGAGCCGTCGGTGATCACCATGCAAAAGATGGCGTCATCCAGCTTGTCCAGCATGGCTTCGCCGTACCGGCGGTACAGGGTCAGCACCAGTCGCTCTTCCCGGAACGGGCCGTCCGCCACATCATATCGGGCGGCGAGTTCCTGCCGGTTTCCGATCTGCCCGTCATAGCAGAGAGTCAGGCCGTCCTTTCCATCGCTGAAGGGGACTGCGGCATCCGGCGCGGCCCCGGCGGTATCGGCTCGCACATAATTTTGGGCCAGGACGGCTTTTCCCACCGTTTTGGCGCCGGACAGATAGGTCCCCCGATGGGTCATTTTGCTGAACATGGTGTCCACTTTTTCCGGATGGGGAGTATTCCACCCCACTGCGATCCCGCTCATATGCGCCTCCTTTCGGCTCAGCCGATTATTTGGTGCAAATCGCCCGATTCCGTTCCTTTCCCGGGGTGAATGCGTCAATTCTTTATCATTGCCCTTGTAATATCTGGTCTGCGCCACTTCCATACGGAAAAGCATGTATTCGGGTGTTTTGAATCCTGAATTTTACGACAAAGAAAGATGGATGCGGCCCAGCCAGCCAGAGAAGTGGTTCACCGAGGAATCGGGGCGATCTTTTCTGAATTCGGAAGCCGGGCGGCTTTTCATTTGAAGGATGATCGGTTCACAAGCATGTGGCCGGAAATTCTGTCGATTTCCGGAGAGGGTGCCTCCCTGAACGAAACCCTGGTTCGGTGGGCGGATATGAGCCCGAGACCGACGGTACTTCTGCTGGATGAAATCGATTCTCTGGTTGGCGACACGTTGATTTCGGTGCTCCGACAGATTCGATCCGGTTATGATCGTCGGCCGGCTGAATTCCCGCAGCCCGTGGTTTTATGCGGGGTGCGGGATATTCGGGACTACCGCATCCATTCCTCAAAGAAGAAGGAAATCATCACCGGCGGCAGCGCCTTTAACATCAAAGTCGAATCCCTGCGGCTGTTGGATTTCTCTGTTTGGGAAGTAGAGCATCTCTTAGAATGCCACACGAAAGAGACCGGGCAGGTCTTCACTCGTGAAGCAAAAGACGCGGTATGGGCGTCTCACCCAGTGACAACCCTGGCGGGTGAACGCGCTGGCTTACGAAACCTGTTTTCGGATGAAGGAATACCGGGATCTTTCCGTTGCCGTGGAGGAGTCCGCCGTTTTTCAAGCCAAGGAAAACCTGATTCTGCGCCGGGAGACCCACCTGGATCAGCTGACCGACAAGCTCCCGGAAGAGAGGTTGCGCCGGGTGATCGCTCCGATTCTCGCCGGGGATGCAGAAACGGACCAGTTCCGTCTGGATGATGGATGATGTTCAATACGTGGCGGACCTCGGGTTGATTCGGGTAGCCATAGATGGAACCATTGCCATTGCGAATCCGATTTATCAGGAAATCATCCCCCGGGAACTGTCCTGGAATCTTCAGATGGGCATTTATCAGGAGACCGCCTGGTATGTGGCCGAAGAAGGCCGATTAAACCTTCACAAGCTTTTCAGTTCTTTTCAAAAATTCTTCAGAGAACATTCCGAGCATTGGGTGGAGCGGCTTCAGTACAAAGAGGCCGGTCCGCAGCTCCTGCTGCAGGCCTTTTTACAGCGGGTCGTCAACTCCGGCGGACGGGCCGAATGCGAATACGGCCTGGGCCGAATGCGGACCGACCTGCTGGTGATCTGGCCGATTCCCGACGGGGTGCAGCGGTCGGTAATCGAATTGAAAGTGAAACATAAATCCCTGGAAAAAACCCTTTCAGACGGGCTGCCCCAGACGGCCGCTTATATGGACCAATGTGCAGCAGCGGAAGGGCACCTCGTCATCTTCGACCGCGATGAAGGGCGCACCTGGGAAAAAAAATTTTCACGGAAAAACCTATCTGCGAAGGAAAATTTCGACCCCCGATCTCAATTATTTTTCAGCCGCATACCCGTTTGCCGTAGCCGGATACAAGATGATCGTCTCATTGAATTATCAGCCGGGTTCGCCGAAAAAAGCTGTCCGGATTTTGTGTCCACACAAATAAAAAAAGGGTTACGAAACGTAACCCTTTGATATCAATGGTGACCCCAACGGGGTTCGAACCCGTGTTACCGGCGTGAGAGGCCGGCGTCCTAGACCACTAGACGATGGGGCCAACTGCAAAACGCCCACCCTTATATTCAAAAAGCGGGGGCGTGTCAAACGTTATTTTCGGATTCCTTGATTTTTTCCCTGCGGGTTCCTTTTCGATAGCCGAATATCAGATAGATGACCACACCGATAAAGGGGATCAGGGCGGTGAATCCCCAAGCCGCCTTGACCGGCAGGGATGAAAAATCTTTATAGGCGATGTCGATCACGGCCCAGCAGGTGAGAATGTAAAAAAGAAGGCCGATGCTCACGATAACAGTGACGGTATTCATGCTATCCTTTCAACAGGTCCACAATGCTCAACACCGTGTTGACGTAATATTTACTGTGATTATAGTGGTAAACAGATTTGTATGCCTTTTCTCGCCCAATTCCGGAATGCCACCCGTAGCGGTTGAGATAACTGGCCACGCTCATGATGGCGTCGGCGTGGTTGAAGAGATCGATTCGGCCGTCCCCGTTTCCGTCCCTGGCGAGCGTAAGGGCGTTGCTCGGCAGAAACTGACAATACCCCATCGCTCCGGCATACGAACCCACCACGGTGTGGGGGGCTATATTTTCCGCCTGGGCAAAGGTGAGAAACGCCTTCAGTTCATCGTAGGCCCATCGGGCCTTCTGGTCCGCTTTGGCATTGAATTTGGCTTTCGTAAGGTGGGTGGTGCCGGCCACCTCGTTCCAGACGGCCCGGCGAACCGCCGGATCGGCCAGGGCGGCCATGCTGGAGAAGGTGTTGAGCACCAGTCGGTTTCCCACATAAGTTCCCAGTCGGGTTTCCACCAGAAGAATGGCGGTGATTACATAACGATGGACGCCGAAGGCCTGTTCCGCCTGAATCAGGGCGGGTTGGTGGTCGGCCATGTAGGTTTTGGCTCGGTCAATCGGCCCCGGTTCCAGAAACTGGTCGTAATTGAGCTTGCTTTCCTGGTGGATGAAATAAAGGGAGACCCCTCGGGTTTCAAAAGCAACTGACGGGTGTTGATACAGTGCTGAAATTCGCTGGGCGCTGAACCGGTCTTGGATAAGACGTTTTTGCAGAGAACCGAAATAATCGGTCTGATCGGCTGCCGGAATTCCGGCGGGGCAGGCAACGGCGATGAGCAGAATCAATTCGGTCCAATGGATCTGTTTCAGAGGCATAGATACCTTTCCGGTTTCTGTGGAGGCTGTATTTACCGGTCTTTACAATAGATTCGGGAGACGGCCGGCAATCCGGCGGCGCTCAATCTTGATAGCCGTTAAATGACATGGTATGGAAGTCGATGTCAATAAGAACACGAAACCGGGACCGGCTAAATCGATGAAGAAAAAGACCAAAACCGTATTCATCTGCCAGACCTGCGGCGCCAAAAGTCCGAAATGGCTCGGCAAATGTCCGGATTGCGGACAGTGGGACACCTATGTGGAGGAGACCGAGCGGTCCCGGCCGCATCGGCGGACCTTTCGGGGCGCGGTCCACACCAGGCCGATCCCCATCGATTCGGTGGAACTGGATGATGAATCCCGAACCATGACCGGAATTCAGGAGTTCGACCGGGTGCTGGGCGGGGGCCTGGTTACCGGGTCATTGATCCTGATCGGCGGTGATCCCGGTATCGGCAAATCGACCCTGATGCTTCAAGCCCTGTACGGGTTGTCCGGTCAGGGATACAAGGTGCTTTACGTCTCGGGCGAGGAGTCGATTCGGCAGATCCGCCTTCGCAGCCGCCGGCTGGGAACGATTTCCCACGAACTGCTGGTGGTTTCCGAAATCGAAATGGAAGCCATCATGGGCATGGTGGAGGATGAAAAGCCCGATTTTCTGGTGATCGATTCGATTCAGACCATGTTCAACAGCGAACTGTCTTCGGCCCCCGGGAGCGTGACCCAGGTGCGGGAATCGGCTATGCGGCTGATGATCATGGCCAAGCAGAGCGGCATTCCCACCTTTCTCGTGGGCCATGTCACCAAAGAAGGCGCCATCGCCGGCCCCCGTCTGCTGGAGCATATGGTGGATACGGTTCTCTATTTCGAAGGCGACCGCAGCCATGTCTTCCGGATTCTGCGGGCGGTCAAAAACCGGTTCGGCTCCACCAACGAAATCGGGGTTTTTGAAATGAAGGAAAACGGCCTGTGCGAGGTGCCCAATCCGTCCGCGGTCTTTCTGTCGGAGCGCCCGGAAAATGCCCCCGGTTCGGTGGTCACCGCCTGTATGGAAGGGACCCGGCCGATTCTGGTGGAGCTTCAGGCCCTCTCCAGCAGCACCAATTTCGGCACCCCCCGCAGAACCATTCTGGGGCTCGATCCCAACCGGGTGGCCTTGCTGGTGGCGGTGATGGAAAAAAAACTCGGGATGCACCTCATGGGCCATGACCTCTTTATGAATGTGGCCGGCGGGGTCAAGGTGGACGAACCGGCCGTGGACATGGGCATCGTGGCCGCAGTGGCCTCTTCTTTTATGGATCGGCCGGTGCCCGAAGGCCACATCGTGATGGGGGAGGTGGGCCTCACCGGCGAGGTGCGGGCCATCGGCCAGGTGGAGACCCGGGTGTCGGAGATCATGAAGATGGGGTTTACCCGGTGCCTGGTCCCCGAGAGCAATTTGAAGCGGATGAAACAGGTAGACGGAATCGAGGTGGTGGGGATCAAATCCATGGCAGAGGCGGTGGAAACCCTCTTCTGAGGAGCGCGAAAAAGGTTCTAAGATTCTGATATCATATGGATATCACCAACCATCTTGACTTGCCGCACGGTTTAGGTATATGAAACGAAAAACAGCCAAAAAAAACAAATGGGCGGATCATTACACCCATAAAGCCAAAAAAGAAAACTACCCGGCCCGGTCGGTCTATAAACTTCAGGAAATTCAAAATAAGACCCGTTTGATCGGGAAGGGGAACAAGGTGCTGGATCTGGGGTGCGCGCCCGGTTCCTGGCTGCTTCATGCCGCCGAACTGGTGGGCCCCGGCGGAGAGGTGGTGGGGATCGATCTCAAACCGCCGGATGTGAGCCTGCCCGCCCATGTGCGCGCCCTTACCGGGGATCTCCTCGATATGGATGAGAACCTCAAGTCGACCCTCGGGTCCGGGTACGATGTGGTGATCAGCGATATGGCCCCGGCCACATCCGGCCATAAGGATGTGGATGCGGCCCGGTCCTACAACCTGTCCGAGGCGGCCCTGTACCTGGCGCTGGAGGTGCTGAAACCCGGCGGCGCCTTTGTTTCCAAAATATTCCAGGGCCCGGATTTCGAAGCATTCATCAAACAGGTGCGGGCGCATTTTTCGAAGCAAAAGAATTTTAAACCCCAGAGCAGCCGAAAGGCGAGCCGGGAGATTTTCGTGATCGGTATCGGAAAGAAAGATTAGGAGGAAGTCGAATGTCAGGACATAATAAATGGTCAACCATCAAACACAAGAAGGGGGCCGCGGATGCCAAGCGGGGCCGGATCTTCACCAAACTGATCAAGGAGATTACGGTGGCCGCCCGAATGGGCGGGGGCGACCCCGACGCCAACCCCCGGCTGCGAACCGCCATCGCCGCGGCCAAATCCGAAAACATGCCCAAAGACAACATCGAGCGGGCCGTCAAAAAAGGCACCGGCGAGCTGGAGGGCGTCTCCTACGAGGAAAACACCTATGAGGGCTACGGGCCCGGCGGGGCCGCCATCTTCCTGGAATCGGTGACCGACAACAAAAACCGGGCCGTGGCGGACATTCGGCACATCTTCAGCAAAAGCGGCGGGAACCTGGGAGAGAACGGCTGCGTTGCCTGGATGTTCGACAAAAAGGGCTACATCAACATCGAAAAGGACGGGGTGGACGAGGAAAAACTCATGGAAGTGGCCCTGGAGGCCGGGGCCGAGGATGTGCGGGAAGAGGACGGCAGCTTTGAGGTGATCACCGAACCCGAGGACTTCGAAACGGTTCGGGAGGCCATTGAAAAGGCCGCCATCGCGTATGCGGACGCCGAAATCACCATGCTGCCCCAGAATTTCACAGCCCTTCAGGGAAAAGAAGCCGAGCAGATGGTTCGGCTGATGGATGCGCTGGATGATTGCGAGGATGTTCAGAAGGTTTACACCAACGCCGACATCCCCGACGAATACTTCGATTAGGGGCCGATTCTGAATCGCCCGCGGCGTGGGAAAACAAAGGGAAACAGGAAGGCCGGCAGTTCGGCCCTTTCTGTTCCTTTTTTTCGTCAGCGCAGGGCGATCATCCGTTCCACCGCTTTCAGGGCCGGCACTTGAATTTCCTCCGGCACCCTGACTTCGCCGGTGAGATGTTCCAGGCTGTCGGCCACACCCGCAAGCGCGATCTTTTTCATATCGGCACATTCCATGGCCGTAGAGGCCGGATAGAATGACTTGCCGGGATTGGCCTTTTTCAGAGGATAGAGCAGCCCCACTTCGGTGCCCACGATAAAGGCGGTGTGCTTCGATTCTTTGGCGTGGCGGATCATTCCGGAGGTGCTGGCGATCACATCGGCCATTTGCAGGGCCTCGGGCCGGCATTCGGGATGGGCCATGAAGACGGCGCCGGGATGGGCGTCCCGGGCCTTTTGAATCTGCTCGGGGGTGAGTCGGTCATGAAAAGGGCAGTACCCCTTCCAGAGGTGGATTTTCTTATCGGTGCGGACGGCGGTGTACCGGGCCAGGTTCCGGTCCGGGGCCATCAGCAGTTCGTCTTCTTCTAAACTTTCCACCACCTTGACCGCATTGGCCGAGGTGCAGCAGATGGTGGTCAATGCCTTGACGGCGGCCGGCGAGTTGACATAGGTCACCACCGGCATCGGGCTCAGTTCGGATAATCTTTCCTGCAAAGCCCGGGGCGTGATCATATCGGCCATGGGGCACCCGGCATCCGGGTTCGGCAGCAGCACCGTCTTATCCGGCGAGAGGATGGAGGCGGTTTCGGCCATGAAATGGACGCCGCAAAAGACGATCACCTCGGCGTCGGTGTCGGCCGCCTGAATGGATAATTCCAGGGAATCCCCGCAGAGATCGGCGATTTCCTGAATCTCCGGCGGCTGATAGTTGTGGGCCAGAATAACCGCTTTTTTCTGTTTTGCCAGATCTTTAATTCTTTCTTTGATTTCCATAGTTTTTCTTTCCTGCCTTATTCTCAAGTGCGGGTGCTCCTGCTTCACCTTCCGGAACGAAAACGGCCGTCGAGAGGTGAGGCCGAGTTACTCCTCGATCTGAATGACATCGGCGCCTTCCGGTGCTTCAAACGTAAAGACGCTGTCATCGATATTCTGGTCGAACTGATAATCATACAGTCGGATGATGGTCTCATCCTCATAGGCGTTGTAGGTGGTCACCTGATCTACCTGAAAATCCTCTTTTGAGACGCCCAGATAGATGGAGGCCAGGTCGAGCTTCTTCTCGTGGGGAATCAGCTTCAGAATGTGGTACTCGGGAGCTTCCCTTTCTTTATCGATGGAGATGTCAAAATTATCTCTGATTTTGCGAATATCCGACAGAAAACTGGCCCCCTTGCCCTCTCCGAAGTAGTTGGGGGCTTCGCCGATCATCACCTGGTTGTCTACCGGCCGATAAATCCAGAGAAGTTCCCCGTCGGTGATGATGATCTGGGCTTCGGGCATTTCGTATTCCCACCGCATCATGCCCGGCCGCTTGACAAAGAGTTTTCCCTCGGCCGTATCGGTGATGTCCATCGCCTTGATGGTGGACTGCTGCGTGAAGCGGGCCGTGAACCCCTCCCCGGAGTACCGGTTCTCAATCCCGGTGATGATCTCTTCCAGGGATGGCGCCGAATCGGAGGCCGACGAATCCGATTTTTTCGGGGCCTCTTGGCAGAGGGCTGCCTGAGAAAACAGCAGAAGGGTGATTAAAAGGAAAGGAATGCACCATGTCCATTTCATTGTCGAATGCTCCGTTTCTATAATTTTCCCGGCAGAATGACCATTGGAAGCAGCATACCCAAAAGAACCCGGTTTGTAAACCGCCGGAAAAAGAAGGTTTGTTTACGTTTTTAAAAAAACACTCGATGAAAAGCCGAATCAGCTCGACCGCTCCGTCGTTTTCGAGGCCGTCTTTTCGGCATCTGCCTGAAAGGAGGGCGCGGTCGGTTTCTTCTGATCCAGTTCGGTCACGCGAAGGTTGACTTCCATGGCCGGGGGCTGACTGAGTTTTCCCATGAAGGAGCCGGAGATGGGCGGCACCGCCTCGGGATGCCGATTCACCGCCACCGGAATGTGGTTGTTGCCCACCAGCTCTCCGGAGGTGGGATCGAACCCCTTCCATCCGGGGCCCGGCAGATAGACCTCGGCCCAGGCATGGGTGGCGCCGTGGCCTTTTTCGGTAGGATCGCAGTGGAGATAGCCGCTCACGAACCGGGCCGCGAGCCCCACATACCGGCAGGCCTCTATTAAAAGGGTGGCGAAATCACGGCAGGAACCGGTGTTTCCGGACAAAGTCGCGGCCGGAGACTGAACCCCGGGTTCTTCCCGGACCATGTACCCGAAACGGTTGGAAATCGCTTTGTTGAGTATGTCGAGAAAGACGTAGGTTTCGATAACCTGGCCCGGTTTCCAGAACTGGAAAAGCCAGTCTCGAACCCGAAAGCTGTCATCCGGATAGACCGAGAGCAAAAAAGGCATCAACCCGGTCCGTTCGGCGGGATCGTAATGGAACGGAAAATTGACCGCATATTCCGCCACGATGAAATCGAGGGGGGCGTCTTCATGATTTTGAATGACCGTTTCGCTGAATATATGGAGGCGGGCGGCCGGTTTGGAAAAGGTGACCACTCCCACCGAGTTGTTATAGGCATCCCGGTGCCAGTGGATGGTGTATTTCGGGTCGATTTCCAGTTTAGAGGTTTCGATGCGGATGTCATGGCCCTCGCGGGGTCGCAGGAGCAGCCGATGGGTGCCGAAATCCACAGGATTGCTGTAGGCATAGGTGGTGGTGTGTTGGATTCTCATGCGTCTCATGTCATTTCTCCTGAATGGGAGGACGATTTTCCGGAAAAGAGGTTGGCGGCGGTCTGCTTGAGTCAAGATCGGCGGCCATTTCGGCCATGGCCGCCTCGAAATGAGTATACGCAATCCAAGGCGCAGCGACTCCGGCGCCCATAATCACCAAAGACATGAAAAGCCCGAACACCCCTCGGATCATGGCGGGCCGGCCGATTACCGCACGAATGTTCCGAATCACTTTGGTCTGGGGCGGCGGAAACTGGGAGGAGCGAAGAATTCGGACGGACACCCACATGAAATAGGCCCCCATCCCGAACAGGCTGATTCCAAGCGCGGCCATTAAAATTCGGAAAATTTGAATGGTGTCTTCGATAGTCCCCCGGGGATCGGTTTCCGCCGAGGCCAGAAGGGTATTCATGAGGTTTTGAAAGTAGATCACCACCCCTGCTCCGAGCACGGTAAGAACAACCAGCAGGAGGATCACCTTTTTGCGATAGGCCGGATCGGCCTTGATCAGGGAAGAATTCATGTCTCAGGACAGGGACCGGATCACCGTTTCGAGGTCTTCGTCTTCATCGATATCAAAATCCATGCTTCCCTGAATTTCATCCAGGTACTCGGTCTTGCCGAAGACCGCATAGCTGATGCGGTCGATGGCGGCCATTCGACGACGTACATCCGCCTGATCCACGTGGGGGGCACGGATTCCCTGCATGAGCAGGGTTTCGATATTGTGCTTTTTCAATTGTTTCTCGAATTTTTGAGCCGTCTGGAGCATGCGAAAATAGGATTTCTTTTTGTTCATCAGGGCCGCATAAAAATCATCCGTATCCTGGATTTCGTTCAGGAACTCGATCATATCATTCATCAGGAGGGCCAGGTCCTCGGGATCGGCTACCATACGATCCAGAAAATCCCGAATGAAGCCGACCGTCCGCCGGGTCTGCGGGAAGCTGCTGTTTCGCAGGCGAACCTTGAACAGGGTGCGCCGGGCCGGGTCCACCCCTCTTTCCACCGCTTCGATCAATATCGGGTCCAACCGCCTGGCGATATGCAGACGGCGGACAAATCCCTCCGAAGCCCAATCCGGAACGTAAAATTGAAGATCGCTTTCCGAGGGAAGGGCCAAATGCGTAAAAGGGCGCCTTCGGGCGAGTTCGCGGCTGATGATTTTTTCATCCGCCGGTTCAAAAGCTTCCGCCTCCAGCAGAGGTTCCAATCGCGCCTGAACCGTCTCATCCGGAAAGAAAAGCAGTTCCATCACCGGTTCGGCCCCGTGGTTTTCCGGGTCTGCCAGTATTTCCGCCAGCTCCTCGGGGGATGGGTCCGAATACCCCGAATTGATAAAATCCCAGACATCGGAACCGGGGTTCAGCCCTTCCCGAAAAATGGACTCGATCTCCCGGGTCAGTTTTTCACATCTATCCTCTAAATTCGTCAAGCGTACCGCCTTTTTTTATAAATATGGGTTCATGGCCTGGACGATGCTGTGTTTGGGCACAGCCCCGGCCAGGGTGTTTTTCAGTTTTCCATTCTCGAAAATCAGCAGGGTGGGAATGCTTTGTACCTGAAACTGGGAAGCGGTGCGGGTGTTTTCGTCCACGTTCAATTTACCCACTCGAACGCGGCCTTTCCACTTGGCCGCCAGTTCTTTCAGGAACGGCTCCATCATCTGACAGGGGCCGCACCAGGGGGCCCAGCATTCCAGAAGGGTGGGCAGCGGGGATTTAACCACCTCATGATAGAAATTCTGATCCGTAATGATCAGGGGATGATCGATTTTCAGCGCCCGGGTCTGAATTGCTGTCTTGCATTTGCCGCAATGAGCGGTCATCCTGACCTTATCGGCGGGAATCCTGTTTTTGGTGCCGCAGTTGGGACACCGCATCACATAGCTGTTCGCTTGGGGCATGCTTGATTCCCCTTTCAAAAAAGGAATGGGTTCTGAAAATGTGGAATGAATATAATGCCGGATGGTCGGACATACTACCCCTGTTGATTATTTGATGCAAATTTTACGCTTTTTATCGGGATCTTCCTGGTATTATGGGATAAGTATCCAAAATGCTGATCCTAGAACAAAAATTCCGCCTACGCAGGGTTTCAAAAAAAAGGTGAATGAATGAAGGTCTTGGAATCGCTATAGATAGCTGTTCAAGTTATCAATTAAAATCCCGAAATCGCTTTTTAATGCGATTTCGGGATTTTTAAAATAAAGGAGATTTATTGTGAAAGCACACGAAGGCAAAAGATGGCCTCTTCCAGGCCGACCCGGTCATCGTTATTAACATCCGCATCTGCAAAAACGGTTATGGTTCCAATGCCGACGTTTACTCGGAGGCTCAAGATTGCATCTGAAAGATCGATTTCTCCGCTGTGGTCAACATCACCCAATAGCAATCCGTTATAATTTTCGTTAGAATGATCCGAATTAAGGGCAGAATAGGTACGACTTGGCGGTGCAAAGATAAATCCTTCCTTTGCGGGACTCGCTGTTCCGGACCATCCTGAAGAAACCGACAATTGATATGCACCCGAGTCATTTGTCATTACAGAACCGTATCCATTGCTGAAGTTGATGGCCACTGCCGGGATTCCATTGCCGTTGACGTCCAGGATATGTCCGGAGATGAGATGGCTTGTCTGGATGGAAATTCCTAAATGAGCGGCAACGTCTTCAATCGTTACGGTTGAATCGGGACATGAGACAAAAAATGTGTAAGCAGCAGTATCTTCTTCATATTTATAGAACATCCCAGAAGAACCCGGGTTTTGTTGGAGCGATGCGCCTATTGAATAGGTGTCTACATTGAATGTATTCACGATGGCGGCATCATTCATAGGTACAAGGTAATTTCCATTCTCATCCAAAACAGATGAATAAAAGGCCTGATTTGAATATCCCCTGTCCCCGCTGATGGTACATTCTCCGTCCAGAAATACCGCATGCTGATTGAAATCTTGCTGGTTTTCAAAAATGCCGTTTATGGTAAATGTATTGCCAAAATGTAAAGGCGTATCGTTTACCAAAACCATAAAAGTTTTGTGGACCTGCTTTCCGTTTGCCGTTGCCGTCACGGTTATTTGGCCATATCCTGCTGAAACGGTTGAGGTTAGTGTCAACACATCATTCGAAATGACAGTATCAATATCGGAACTGGATGAAACAGCGGAAAGAGCTACCTGATCCCCATCCTTGTCGGTCGCGTCTATCCGAATGCTATATGCCGAAGATAGAACAATATCCGAAAATATATTGTGTATTTCCGGCGCAACATCCAGGTGGTCAATCGCATCCAGTTCTTCCTGATTCAAGGTTTCGGTTGAGATATTCACGGTATAAGCATCAAAATTCGTCGGGTAATTATATCCTGCGCCATCCTCATTCTTCAGAGAAATCCAAATCTCGTATTTCCCGGGGGCAAAGGTCTGATTGATGGTTTCCTTTGATGATATTTCCACAGTATCACCATTTCCGTAAACCATCACATAGAAAAATTGATTCCCGTTCCCGCTATCGCCGGTGATGATTGTATTCCCCTTTAAGTAGACCGAATGGGAATCTATATCATACTCACTGTTAAATTCTCCGGATATTACCGACCCGGATACTGAATCGCCGGTCTCTAAAGCTGAAAGATCGCTGAAGCAGTTGCTTTCTGCGCTGTTGCAGGGCCTGACGTTGTAGATGATGTCCAAATTCGGGGGAAATGAATATTGAGTAGTAACTATATTCTCATTCAACACATAAAAGTCATCGTCATGGCCGCCCCACCCCATATTCAAATGAATGCTTTTTCCAGTTGGATCATTATCCGCATACCCGTCTGCAACCACCATATGGCCGGGCAAACTCAGTAAAACCGGGCGATCGTTATCAATTTCGTCTTTTAAAGCGGCAAAAAAGGCCGCCTCATCCTGATTGTCCATGGTTTTCATATCTGTGGCATACCCGAAATGACGCATAAATCCGATTTTATTAAGCGAAGTACTGGTTGAACTCAGTCCGAACTCTGCTCCGTTTACGATGGCAATATCCTTTAACAGCAGTGCAATCTCATCCTGAAGATGTTCCGGAGTATCGGCATCGGCGGCGTCAGGCATGCTCTCCCAAAAATAATTTTTGTAGAGTACGCTCTCCAATGATTTTCCGTTCCACTCATGATATGCGATACCAATACCTCTGGCCGGGTGTTGATGGTAGTGCATAACCTGGGCTTGCGCTACTTGGACACAACCGGTTACTACTGTTTTCCCATCGATTTTTGGTAATTTTTTGTTGTAGGGATTACGCTGATTCCAGTGGGCAGTTATCAGGATTTCTCCAGCTGTATAGCGGGGCTGCCGCCCTGTAAAATTGAGAAGAAAATCCCATTTAGCTGCATTGGGAGAAACGGCGCGTGGAGTAATATTCCTATTTTCATGGAAATATTCTAATTCTTCGACCAGAAAATCTTTATACCAGGAAGGTAGGGTTTCGAAATCAGATTTTAAGGAATAAGCTTTTATGGGCGGTAATGAACGGTTGGCAGGAATCAGAAGATAGCCAGGGCTGTCCAATGAAATAATATAGCCCAATATTTGTGCGTTTTTTTCTATCGGTAAAATACTTTTGGGAGTCAGATCACTCGATTTGAAGGATAAAAAATTCGAAGAAATTAACGACAACTCCGATTCACTCAGTTCGGCACAGACGGAGGTACACCAAAAAGAAAACAAAATGGAGCTTAGCACAAAAATCTTTTTCTTCATTTCTCTCCTCTCAAATTAAGGTAAAGGGGTTCAGTGGATTTTACATTTTCTTCGTACTCATTTGGTGGATTAGATTAAACTCATTATAAAAAGGTGTTCCCAAGAAGGAAAAAAGTTTTTTTTGGAGAAGAAGTTCCAAGAATCGCCACCATTCTTGGGGGTTTATAATGGGATAAAGCAATTATAATGCCAATTGATGTTTACGGATTAGCGTCCTGCAGGAAAAAGAAGGATTGAAACGCCTAAAAAGGTTGTTCGAAAGAATACGGAGATTTACCAACCTTCTTTTTTGTGATAAATTTTACAAAAAATTGACGTCAGATTGGCATTTTTTGTTAGGTGAACATGGCCACGATAAGAAGAGGTATTTTTTAAGTTGAATAAGCGCTTATTGACTTTATCTCCTCCACGATATAATGATTGTCTATAAAGGCAAATGAAATCTCTTATAATCACGAAAATTCCTTGCAATACTTCTTAAAGGTCCTTATCCATGAATCGATCGAGTGCGGCCGGTTCGGATGTCGAAATTCGGTGTCATATCCATTCGGGAACCGCCTAGGTTTTCGAAGAATATCTGGATATCGTCCGGTAATTCCACTGGAATCTGGCACCGGGTCTTCTGATCGCCGGGAAAATGGTAGAGGTCGCATAGAGCCGGATTTTTCGGGAGATTCTCTTCGATGTGATTTGTGAAACCGGCAACTGCCCGTCCGATGCGATACAGTTGCTCACCCTTTGCACCATCGGCAACGGGTGTGGCTGAAGGTGGTTCCGCTTCAACGGCTGGCATCCGGTAATCCGGAGGATTAAGTGTTTTATATCAATACAGGAGAAAAGCGAAATGAACAGCGATAAGATCTACAGCATTTGCGGCATGTGTACGGTTCGTTGCCCGATCGAGGCGGAGGTGGTCAATGGAGAAGTGGTTTTTCTGAGAGGCAACCCCCACGTTCCGGCCATGAAAGGGGCTGTCTGCCCCCGGGGCGCCGCCGGCAACGCCCTGATCAAGGATTCGGAGCGGCCCCAAGCCCCTATGATTCGGGAAGGTGAACGGGGAGAGGGCAAGTGGCGCACCGTCAGTTGGGATGAAGCTTTCGATTATGTGGCCGACCGGCTCAAGGGCGTGATCGACCAATACGGCGCCCGAAGCATCGGCTTGTCGGACCGCGGCGGTCCCTTCCGTGATCCTCACCGGGCCTTTCTGAAAGGGCTGGGCTCCCCCAATTACTGCAATCACGATACCTCCTGCGCCAGAAATGTCCAGCACGCCGCCATTTCGGTGATGGGTGCGGGCAGAAAATCGGTTTCCTACGACCTTAAAAACGCCAGGCATGTGGTGCTCCAGCTTCGCAATATTTTCGAGTCGATCAATGTTCAGGAGGTCAACAACCTCATGGACGCCATGGAAAAGGGGTGCAAGCTGACCGTCATCGACATTCGGGCGAATGTCTCCGCGGCCAAGGCCGACCGGTTTTTCATGATTCGGCCCGGCACCGATTACGCCTTCAACCTGGCGGTCATCCATGAACTCTTGAATGAAAAACTCTATGATGCCGATTATGCCAATGCGGTGATCGCGGACTTGGACAAGCTTCGGGATTTCGTCAAAAACTATACCCCCGAATGGGCCGAAAAAGAGACCGGTGTACCGGCCGGAGAGCTGAAGCAGTTCGTTCGGGAACTGGCCAAGGCCAAACCGGCGGTGCTCTGGCATCCGGGCTGGATGACCGCCCGATACCGCACCTCGTTTTACGTCAGCCGAACCATTTACATCATCAATGCGCTTCTCGGCTCCATCGGGGCCAAAGGCGGGCTTCCCCTGGTCAATAAGCCCGGGGATGTGGGGCGCAAAGGGCTCAACGCCCTGATGGACCTGTACCCCAAACCCGAAGAAAAGCGGGTGGACGGCGCCGGCTGGCTGTATCCGCATCTCGAATCCGGACCCGGACTGGGCCATCTGATGTTCAAGGCCATGGAGACCGAAGATCCCTATCCGATCAAGGCTTATATCGCCTATCGACATGATCCGCTCATGGGATATCCCGATCCGGATCGGCTGAAGCAGATGTTCGACAAGCTCGATCTGCTGGTGTCGGTCACCTTTTCCTGGTCGGATACCGCCTGGTACTCGGACGTGGTGCTGCCTTTATCCCCTTATCTCGAGCGGGAGACGGTGATCGCCTGCAAAAACGCGCTCAAGCCCTACTTTTTTGTCCGCAAACGGGCGGTGGAACCGCGGTTCGATACCAAGGCCGACTGGGAGATCATTTCCGGACTGGCAAAACGGTTGGGCCTGGACCAGTTGGCCTTCGACCGCATCGAGGACCTCTGGAATTTTCAGCTGGAAGGCACCGGCGTAAAAATCGAAGACTTCGAGGCCACCGGCATCGTACCTTTGGCGGACGGCCCTAAATACAAGGATGTTCGGGAGCACAAGTTCAAGACCTCCAGCGGGAAGCTCGAAATCATTTCCGATACCTGGGAGAAACAGGGCATTCCGTCGCTGATGCCCTATGAAAGCCTGAAACGGCCCGAAGAAGGCGAATTCCGCCTGACCTTCGGCCGGTGCGCCCTTCACACCCAGGGCCACACCGTCAACAACGCCATGCTGTTCGAGCAGATGCCCGAGAACGTTCTCTGGATCAATTCCAAAGTGGCCGAAAAGCTCAAGATTTCCGACGGCGGTCTGGTGGAGGTGAGCCAGAACGGCTACTCGGAGGAGATTCGGGCCAAGGTGACCGATTTCATCCATCCCGAGGCGGTCTTCGTGATCCACGGCTTCGGCCACACCCTGCCGGTGGAAAGCCGGGCGCTTCACAAAGGGTTGGCGGACCAGAAATTCATGAAGGGCGGTCTCGATTTGTGGGACCCGGCCGGCGGCGCCATGGCCCTGCAAGAGCATTTCGTCAAGGTGCGTCCGGTCTGATTCGGTCAGCAAACCATCCGCTCGCCTTTTCCGGGGACAGGTTCATGAGAGCCGTCCGGAAGGGGCGCCGAGCCGTATCAATGAGATTGAGGCAGGCATAGTCCTGCCCCAGTCGAAACAGGTGGGCGAGATCCATCGATAAAACCCGGCAGAGTAGGACCCGATTCACCCCCGCATGGGCGACGATCAAAACGTCGCCCGTGTTTTTTTCAGCGATTCTATCGAATGCACCAAGCACCCGTGCCTGAAGGTCCCCGAAGCTTTCTCCGCCGGGCGGCCGAAAGGCGGCCAATTCTTCCCCCCGTTTCCGCCATGCAGCCGGATGCAGTTCCCGCACTTCGGCCATGGCCAGGCCGTCCCATTCTCCGAGATCGATTTCCCGCAAATCCGCCAAGGGCTGAGGCTTCTCTATCCGGTTTTCGGAAATGATTCGGGCGGTGTCGGCGCTGCGGAGCAGGTCACTGCAGAAGATCCCGGCAAAGGCGGTTTCTGAAAAAGCATCCCGCCAGAATCGAGCCTGATTCCGTCCCGGTCCATTCAGGGGCGGATCGGTTCGGCCGATAAATCGCTTGGCACCGTCGGATTCGATTTCACCGTGCCGCAGAAGATAAATCATGGAGCTCCGAAAGGGGTGACGCTGCATCCAGGATGGCGGAGACCGACTTGCCGGTGATGTTTTGAATCCGGTCCTGGATATTGAGGGCATCGGCTTTGCGGCGGGCGATGGCGGCGCGTGCATCGGGGTCATGCCCGTATTTTGATAATTTTCGCTCGAACCGCGTTTCCAGGTCTACCCGCTGATCTCCCTGAACCAGTTTGTCCGCCAGATAGATGATTTCGGCTTCGCACGGGGGTGCGTCCTTTCGAAGGCGCACATCCATATGCTGCCCCACGACATCGGCCACCGCGGGGTATCCCAGGTCATGCAGCATTCGTGCGCCGGCCCGGGCATGGTCCGGTGTCGACTTGGCTACATCATGAAGCAGTCCGGCAGCTCGGATCAGATGCAGATTCACCCGACCGCCCGCCCGGTTCAGGGCGACCCCCAGCCCCAGAGCGATATCGGTGACCGCCCGGCAGTGGCGCCGAATACGATGATCCACCTTCAGGATCTCCGTCATCAGCGTACGGCATTCTTCAAAGTCCGGGAACTCATAGGTTTTCAGATCATCGAGCAACAACTGGTAATCCTCGGAGGTATCCATGTCTTTGTGGATGAATCGATCCGCGACCGGGACGTTTACGGATGAGTCTTCGTTCCGGGTCAAGAATCCCCGCAATCCGCCCCCGCCCTTCCAATTACGAATTTGGTGAATGCACCAGTCAGGGATCAGGGGCGGATGGCCCCTTTCTTTCTCGAAAATCGGAAAGAGGATCGCCTGCGGGTGTTCTTCGCGGATCTTCAGGAGACGGGCAAGGGTGGACGGCCGCACCAGGGGAATGTCCACCGGATGGATAAAAAAGCACTCCGTTTCAGGAGGCAGGCTGTCGATCCCGGCCACGACTGAAGAGAACATTCCTTCTTTATACACAGCATTTCGAATCAGCCGCACTCCGAGGTTTCGAAGCCGGGGGATGAGTTTCTCCCGCCGGTGGCCCACCACACACCCGATCTCTTCGATTCCGACCTCCCGGTAGATCCCGACCACCCGCTCCAGAACAGTGATCTCTCCCAGGGGCAGCAACGGCTTGAAACGCCCCATTCGAGAGGAAAAACCCGCCGCGAGGATAAGGGCGGTCATCCGGGGGCGATTCATTTCAGCCCCGAACGGACCTCGATCATCTCCGCCACAATGCTGACGGCGATCTCCTCGGGGGTTTCCCCGCCGATGTCCAGCCCGATGGGGCAGTGGACCCGATCCAGATCCGCTTTGGTGAATCCCTCCTCCATAAGGGATCGGTAGATGGTGTCCCGCTTACGATGGCTGCCGATCATGCCGATGTAGGCGGCTTTGGTCCCGAGGGCCTGGGCCAGTACGGTTCGATCATGGCTGTGGCCTCGGGTGAGGATTACGATAAAGCAGGTCGCATCCACGGATAGGCCGGAAAAAGCGTTTTCGAATCGTTCCAGAACCTGAACCCTGTCCATCTCTGGGAAGCGATCTCGATTGGCGAATTCCGCACGGTCATCCAGGACTACCGTACGGAATCCCACCATATGGGTCAGCTTCGCCAGTTGTTGGGATACATGACCGGCCCCGAACAGGAATGCGGTTTTATGCAGGCGCCGGGATTCTTCGAAAAATTGTTTGAACTTTTCTATATTTACCGGCGAGGGAGCGATGTATTCCAGCCGTACGCTCATGTGGCCCCCGCAGATCATGTCCATGGTGTCGGTGATCTGATGGGTGAGCTCAAAGGACCGTTCGGCGGAGGCTCGGGTTTCAAAGACCTCGGGGGCGGTCTCCATCACCCGGGCTTCCACAATGCCGCCGCCGATGGTGCCGAGGATGGTTCCGTCCCGGCGAATCACCATTCGAGTGCCGGCGGTTCGGGGTGTGGATCCTTTGTGGCTCAGAACCGTGGCAAGCACCAGTTCTTCGCCGTTTTCCAGAAGACGGTGGATATGATCATCCAATTGGGTCATGATATATGCTTCCTATGATCTGAAATGAGTCTTTTGGCGGTACCGGCGGATACCGGCCATTCACTTTCGGCTTCACTGACAGATAGTATCAATTGGTCCGCTGAGAGAGCTTGGGCCAGCGCCGGAACCCTCTGCAGACGGCTGTAGGCCGCATTCACCGCATCCGGTCGGCGCTCCCGGTTCAGATGAAGCTCCACCTGAAGCAGGTCCCGGGAAGCCTCACCCATCAGCTCGGCCCGGTAGTCGAGCAGATTCGAAATCGGAAAGAGGGCCTCATCCAGATCCGCAGGGGTCAATCGGCCGCCGCCGGTCAGGTGGATGATTCTGGCCAGACGGGTCCGCACCCGCGTCATTTTGCTCAGCCGGGCCCCGCAACCGCACGGCCCGGGCAAAAACCGTGACTGATCGCCGGTTCGGTAACGAATCAGCGGCATTCCCATTCGGGTCAGTGTGGTGAAGACCACCTCCCCGAGTTCGCCGTCGTTCTTGGGTCGACCGGTGAAGGGATCAACGATTTCGAAAAACAGATCCGCCTCACGCAAATGATACCCGGTTCGGGCTGAACATTCAAGCCCGCCGCCGTATCCCGTTTCGGTCATGCCGTAATGGTTGAAAACCCGGCACCCCCAGGCCGATTCAACGGCCTGAACGATGGCCTTCGGTACGTAATCGGTGGTGAGGATCACGTTTTTCAACCGGCCTTTTTCCAGGAGACCGCCGGACCGGGCCATCGCCAGCACCTGAACCGGAATGCCGATGATGCATTCGGCATCGTGCTTCTGAATCGCATTTACGGCTGCTTCCGGGTCCCGAACCGGACCGTGAATGATCCCGTCTGCGCCGATTCGATCGATTCCTCGGGCCAGAAGGTCTCCCACGCTGTCGGGTCTGTCTCCCGGCAGAAGAATCAGAACCCGGCCTCCCGGATTGACGAAATCAGACATTCCATGGGCGAAAAAATCGATCGTCCTTTCCAGATCTTCCCTGGTAAAGAAAAGGCGTTTGGGTCCCCCGGTGGTGCCGGAGGTTTCCAATGTCACCACCCGTTCCACCGCATCCTGGGAGACGCAGAGAAAATCGAGCCCGCACTGACTGAGATGGGCCGCGGTGGTGAAAGGGAATTCCCGCAAATCTTCCAGGGTTCCAAGGTCATTTTCGGTTCGGTTCGAAAGATGCCGGGTATAAAAGGTGCTGTGCCGACGAACGAAGGCGACGGTTTCCCTGAGTTTGGAAAGCTGGTAGTTGTGAATGGTATCGGCATCCAGGCGGGGAGCCGAAATCCGGTCCTGTATCCAGCTCTCCAGCGGGGTGGGGTGCATGCCCTTCATGACCGATACAGCCCGCGTCCGGATCGGCTGGTGAGATTATAGGCGCAAAAGGGGATCAACCGTCCATCGGGAGCGACCACATGGATGCAGCAGTCCCGAAGCCGCTCCAGGTCCAGAGTCCAGGCATCCTGAAAGGCCATGGCCGATATTCCGACATGGTTTTGGTGTAGGCATCCGCCACCATGTTTCCGCAGCGCTCCGGGTTCGGAGACGGACAGGAGGCGTCTTCCAGAATATTTCCGCACCGGATTCCCCCGTATCGGCTCCCGAACGTATCAGTGAACCATTCTCGCAGTTCAGAGCGCATCAATGGTAGTTTTTCGTCAGCCGATTCGTCTTCCGTCCCCTTGCCCGCATAAAGGGCGAGGAGGCATTCCGCTCCGGTGAGCACCCCGCAGATCCCCTCGCAGTCGCCCATGCCGTGGCAGAGGCCGCCCACGGCTCTGACCAGCGCCGGATTCTCCTCTTCCCTGGCTTCCAGTCCTAACACCAGAAGGATTTGGCTGCAACAGTATCCCTTGGATCCGAGTTCGACCAATCGAAACAATAGGTCATTCATTCGTTTCCCTTTTTTTGTGCGATCATCAGGTAATATCCCGGTTTTGAGCAATTTGTTTCATCCGATTTTTCCGGGGAGGGCAATCCGATCCGCCGCCGGAAATCGGCCAATGAGCCGTGTTTAAAGATCAGCCGACCTGCGAGTTCGGCCAGCAGCCTGGAGTGGTCTTCCCAGAGGAGAACCCGGAAACCCGCCGATGTGACCATTTCGATATTCGCTTCCCGGGAGACGGCCCCATCCAGGCAGGATGTTTTCGGCCGTCCTGAATTCACGGTCCGCAATCCGGATGATTTCGAGTAGATGTCGGACGCCACGAGGCTTCCCTCCCGGTTGAGGATCCGGTTATACTCCAACAATGCCCGGCGAGGATCTTCCACAAGAGAGAGGACGCACTCGCAGATCACTCCGTCCATTGTTCGGTTGCCCACGGGCAGGGCTTCGGCTCTGCCACGAAGGAGGGGAAGACCGGTCCGACGCCGTGTTCCCTGTCTTGGCAGGGAAGGAGAGGGGTCCAGGCCGACGGCGCGGATATGAAATTCCTGTCGAAGATGGGCCACCGTTGTCCCCATTCCGCAGCCGACATCCAGAATTCGGGCGCCGGGCGAAAAATCGCATATACGCATCGCCCGGTCGGTCAGGGTCAGCCCGCCCGGCCGAATGGTTTCCCCGGTGGCTGCATGCATCTCCGGGTGGTCATAGAGACGGCAGACGGTCATTTGTCTTCCAGGATTTTTTCGACCTCGGCCATTTTGCCCGTGGCGAGATCTTCGGGTATAAATACCAGGCCGCATTTGCCGCATTGCATCAGGTCCACGGTAAACCGGCTTTTCATATAGGCGACGGTGACTTTTCCGGGTTCCAGGGTTTCACCGCACTGGGCGCATTTCCAGTCCACCTTCTCCGGAGGGTCGGTCATTTTTCTCATGCTGATGATTCCTCAACGATTTCCATGCGGTGGCTGTAGGCATTGTGAATCAAAAAACCTCCGTCTTTCTGTGGCGTATACTCCACCCAGAAGGTCACCTTGAGCGGGCGGTAATAGGCCAGATAGCGACCTGTTCCCGAATTTTCAAACACCGGTCCTTTGGCTTCATGAACGTGGTGCAGGACTTTTTGAATATCCTCCGTCAGTATCCGTCGGCTTTCGAGCCGCTCACGGACCGCTTCCGGTATGTTTAGAGCGATCTTTTCATAGGCTTCCATTTCCTGCGTCCTTTCTTTCCACACCTCACGGAGAAAACGGTTTTTCAACCGGGCCCGATTTTCGTGCCGATAGGAAAATCCCGGATCTTCCCTTTCAGCCGGGTCGGTCACCATTTCCGGTCTCCAGATGAAATCGAGCAGGTGAACGGTCCGCTTGCCTGCTTTGGCCAGACGGTCCCGGCACATGCCGCAGTAGGCCAGGTAATCCCGAGGGCTTTGCCGAACCCGCCGTTCCAGAACCTTCCGGGCCACCGGCGGGTTGGCGTTGGCCATCAGTCCTCCGAATCCGCAGCATTCGGTCAGTTCCCCGCTGTATTTGAGTTCATCCACTTCGATATTCAATGAATCCAGAAGGTGGCGCGCGCTGTTCCGGATCTCCGGTTTACGGCGGACGGTGCAGGGGTCGATTACCGCCACCGGGGACTCCGGCGGTTTCGGCCTGCTGTTTTCGGGAAGGCCGACTTCTTCGAGTACCTCCCAGAGGGAGACCACTTCCGCTTCGGGAATCCCCTCAGAAAACATTCGGTGACAGCTGGTGCAGGCGGGGATGATCCGGGGCTTACCCATTTCCGTCCACTGGGCTTTGAATACATCGAGGATCTCCTGGAACCGAGCCTTCCGCCCGGACCACCAGGCCGGGGCCCCGCAACACCCGAGCATTATTCCGACGCCCCCGGACAATTGATCACTGAGATGGGAATAGGCGTTGAAAACATGTTCCGGTGCGGTGCCGCTCAAATGGCAGCCGGGATAGAAAAGGTGGGTGCTGGTATCGAATCCGGGCTGGTGCCGGGCGAGCGCAAATTTATCGCTGTTGGAAAAGTCCATATCCTGCAAAGCGAACTCATGGGCCGACGGGGGCATTCGATCTTTTTGGATCATATCGGTGCGGGCTTCGTGACAAAGACCGGCCATGGAAAAATCTTCCGGGCAGACGGTTTCACAGAGACGGCAGAGGCTGCAGGTGTTGATCATCGTATTGGCTTTGCGCTCGCCCATGACGATGGACGCATTATTGTAAATCTCCCGGGCATATTTCCTTGGATAGCCCCGGTAATGGGCCAGATAGGGGCAGATCTTCACGCACTCCAGGCATTCACACTGAAGGCACCGTCCGGCCTCCTGAACAGCCTCTTCCCCGGTGTACCCCTTCTTCGGGTCGGCCGGATCCACAGCCGGCTGGGATTCAACTCCTTCGAGGCTGGTGAAAAGACGGGTGTCATAGGAACCTTCCTTCTCCCGTCCGGCGCTCATGGAGACGTTTTGAAGATATCGGTCCATGGAGGTGGCGGCCCACCGGCCTTGGGCCGCCATAGTCACCGGTGAAAAACCCGCCTTTTCTGGAGCCGATCCGCCGGTGAAAAGTCCCGCCTGTTCGGTGGCGCCGATCAGGGTTTCGCAGGCCACCCGAATGGCCTGGCCCACCAACACCTGACAGCGGCTGCCGCCGGCCGGGCCGCTGTTGGGGGTGACGCTGGTATCGTTCATGAGAAGTTTGATCTTTTCGGGGCCGATGTTTAGAGGCCGCAGGGCCTCATGGGCGGTGCCCATAGTCCCCATGTCGGCGCCTTGTCCGTGGTCTTCCCAGCTGGTGGCCACGGTGATGGTATTGTCGGGATTGAGCGCCACCCAGGCTTCGGCGCTGTCGGGACCGTCGAGGCCGCAGCCGTAGACGCCCAGGGAGATGCCGACTCCGCACTTTCGGTCTTCGGTGGATTCTTTCCGGGCCCGCTCCTTGGCCGCCTGGTATTTGGGCCGGAGCATATCGAGCATTTCGGGAAAGCTGTAGGCCTCCGGTTCCTGGCCGCTCGGGTTGGTGCACCCATTCCGGTAGACGTTTTTATAGCGGATCTCCAAAGGATCCATGCCGAGCTTTTCGGCCAGTTCATCCATCAACACCTCGGAGGAAAATTCGCTCTGGGGCGATCCGTAAGCCCGGAAGGCCGAACCCCAGGAATGGTTGGTGCAGACCGTCCGTCCTTCGCCCCGAATGTTCGGAATATCATACCCGGCGCCCATGAACTGGGCTCCCCGCAGGGTCAGCAGGTCCCCGAATTCGGAATAGGGCCCGTGGTCCACCGACCAATCGGTTTCCATACCCAGAAGCTTGCCTTCCTTGTCCGCTGCAAACCGCATGTTGACGAAGAAGGGGGAGCGTTTTCCGGTATAGGTCTGCTGCTGAAACCAGTCGTAGTTGAGAAAGACCGGTCGGCCGGTGGCCATACAGGCCGTGCCTACCAGCGCTTCCATGGTGGGGCTGAATTTATACCCGAAGGTGCCGCCGGCGGGGTTTTGGACGATCACCAGTTTTTCCGGTTCGATCCCCAGGCCCGGGGCGATCATGGCATGGTGAAGGTGGATGCCGATCGACTTGGACTGGATCACCAGTCGGCCCTCGTCGTCATAATAGGCGAACCCGACATCCGGCTCGATGGGCATGTGGGGCTGACGACCGACATAGAAATCATCTTCCACCACCACATCGGCCTTGTCGAAGATGGGCCCCGTCTCCTCCCCTTTGGCGATCTTCTGTGTGAAGTAGATGTTGGGGGTGCCCGGGTGAATTTCCATGGCGTCCTCGGCCATGGCCGCGGGTGCGCTCATGTATTCGGGAAGTTGCTCCAGTTCCACTTTCACCTTTTCCGCGGCCGCCTTGGCGTTTTTCTGGGTGTCGGCACAGACGATGGCGATGGCGTCGCCGAACTGAAAGACCTTTTCATCGCAAAGGATGGGACGGTCCCAGCCGTCGCCCTTGTTGGTGGGGAAGGTGATGAGGCCGGTAATCCGGTTTTTGCCTTTGACGTCTTTGTGGGTCACTACTTTGTAGACGCCCTCCATCTTTTCCGCTTCGGAGGTGTCGATTCCTTTGATATCGGCATGGGAGACTTTGGCCTGGACCAGGGCCAACTGAAGGGTGTTCTTGGGCAGTTTCAAGCCGAGGTCCGCGCCGTAGTCGCAGGTGCCGGTGACCTTGGCCAGGGCGGTGGGTCGGGGATACTTGCTGCCCCAGATGCGGCTGTCTTCCGGCATTTTAAAGGCCAGGTCGTCCATGGACATTTCGCCCCGCATCACCCTGGCCGCATCCATGACCGCATCCACGATCGGCTTGTAGCCGGTGCATCGGCAGGCGTTCCGGTATTTCTGAAACCAGGCCCGGACATCCTCCCGCGTCGGGCTTTGGTTCTCATCCAGCAGGGCCTTGGCCGACACAATGAAGCCTGGGGAGCAGAACCCGCACTGGGCCGCGCCGTGGACCATCCAGGCATACTGAATGGCGTGGAGGTTGTCGGGGGTGCCCAGACCTTCGACCGTGGTGATGATCGAATCGTTCGGCACTTTTGACATTTTGGTGACGCAGGAGCGGACCAGCTTTCCATTGAGGATGACATTGCAGGCCCCGCACTGACCCTGGCCGCATCCGATTTTGGCGCCGGTCAGCAGGAGCTGTTCGCGGATTACCTCCGCCAGTTTGTCGTCCTGAGCCGCGATCACGGTTCTGACCACGCCGTTGATGTTGAGCATTTTTTTCTTCATTCAAGTCTCCTTTTCGATGGTGATGGGGTTGGTTTCAATCAGAACAGGCCGGCAGCAGGTCAGGATGCTTTTCCGAAACCGCATGCCGGATATCTGCAATCGTTGCATTTGAGACAGAATCCGCCATGTCCCAGGGCGGTGATGTCGGTTCGGGACAATCTTTCTCCGGCGATAATCCGGGGAAGGGTGAGGTCGAAAATGGAGGTCCGGTGGTACATGACGCATCCGGGAAGCCCCACCACGGGGATATTCCCGATGTAGGCCAGCATGAACATGGCCCCGGGGAAAGTGGGCGCACCGTAGGTGATCACCTTGCCGCCGGCCGCCCGAATGGCGGCGGGGGTCCGGTCATCGGGGTCCACCGACATTCCGCCGGTGACCGCGATCAGTTCCGCGCCGTCCTCGATCAGTCGGCCAATGGCCGAGGCGGTCATGTGAATATCGTCGGAGACCAGCACCTGAGCCAGAACCGGGCAGTCCAGGTCGGCGAATTTGGATCGGAGCACCGGACCGAACCGGTCTTCGATCCGCCCATGGTAGACCTCGCTTCCGGTGGTGACGATGCCGACTGAAAGCGGAGTAAAGGGTTTGATTTGGATCAGCGGAAAATGGGCGCGGCACAGCCGTTCAACTTCTAAAATATTGCCTTCCCGGGTGACCAGCGGAATGATGCGGGTGCCGGCGACGGGACTGCCGCCCGAAACCACCTGATGGGTGTGGAGAGTGGCGAACACGACATCCTCAACCGTATTGATCCGATTCAGAACCTCTGCATTGACCTTGAGAAGCCCCTTCGAGGTCGCGATCAGATCCACCTTTCCTTCGGAGGGCGAGGTCAACTCGATACCCTGTCCGATAGCTGCACGGGCGATTCGAACGGCTGCATCATCTTCATGGATGTAGCCTTTATTCAGATCGAAGACATAGATGTTCTCTTTTCCGAGATCCAGAAGACCGGGAATGTCGATTTCCTGAATGATGTGACCTTTTTTATAGAGAGGCCCCTTACATTTGCCGGGGACGATTCGGGTGATATCGTGAGAGAGCACCATTCCGACGGCTTCTTGGACGGGTACGGCTTTCATGGGGATTCCTGTTTTTTTGATGAGGTGAATTTAGAAGTAAGCAGTGATGATATAATCATTTATGGTTAATATAAAATAATATACGAAAAATAACAAACTAATAAATACCAATAATAACTAAAAAGAACTGCAAAAACAGAGCCGATATTGTCGGCTTCACTATGTTTTTTAATATTTTCTTTTTTATATCTTTAATTGCAGTAGGTTGTGCCGATAAAGGTGTGTGATCATGCGGGGTGGGGAGAGGAACTATTAAATTATCTTTGGGTCAAAATGACATGGCGCTTTGGTAAGAATGGGTCTCTATGACTCCTATTTAAGTCGATTTTATTTTGAAAAAGCAAAATCTGATATGATTTGGAATAGAAATGACTCGAAAGGAGGGGAAATGATCAATTTTCCTGATGCTGAAAACTGGCTGGAGGATTATTCTTGGAAATCGGTTTCAAACATTTGGTCGCATTGCAATTCAATGGAATGATTTAGTTTTTGGAAGTTTTCCATCAATTCGGCGGCAAACGGGGTGAGTTGAGACCCTCCGCCGGAAGCACCGCCGACGCTTTTGACGAGCAGTGTTTTCCCGAGGCGCTTTTCCGTGGCCTTAATCCGACCCCAGAGGGCGCGATAGCTCATCTTCAGTTCTTTGGCTGCTGCATGGATGGAGCCGGCTCGCTGGATGGCCTCGAGCATTCGAAGTCTTCCCAACCCGAATACCACCTTTCCGGCATCGTCCTCGATCCAGACTTTCGATCGAATATGTAGTAATTTCAAGATTTCAGGCATTTTGACCCTGTACCATGAATCGCCATCACCCGCAAGAAGGAAAACTCGGTTTTTTTCGTTATGCCAATATTGACACAACGAAGACAAGTGTGTTAAACGGGGTCTGCTTTGGATCAAAAATAAATGTTATATAGATTTAAATAACCAATAATAACTTAAAAGACATTGGATTTACCCCTTTTTGTAATTCGGCCATATTCGATCATGGACGGCGCCGACTATGGGGGGGGTGAATCGACAGGAGAAAAGTGGATGACGGATCATTCGTTCATTCTTAACGGCAAAACGGTCGAGTTTGTCCCGGGGCAAACCATACTGGAGGCGGCCCAATCCAACGGTGTGTGGATACCGACCCTCTGTCATCTCAAAGGGGCGACCCCCACCGGGGCTTGCAGAATCTGCGTGGTCGAGGTGAAAGGGGCCCGCACCCTGGCGGCTTCCTGCGCCACACCGGTATCGTCGGGGATGGCGGTGGGAACCGAAACCCCCAAGGTTGTGACGGCGAGAAAACTGGTTCTGGAGATGCTTCTGGCCTCGGGAAACCACAACTGCACCGTCTTTTCCGGAGACACCGGCAATTGGACCGATTTCCAGCTTTCTGTCCAGAAGACCGACGGCGCCACAGAACTCTGTCCGGTATGGGGAGATTGTCGGCTTCAGGATCTGGCTTTTCGATACCAGGTCCAGTGCACCCGGTTCAAACCCCAGACGGATACTTTTCCTGCGGAACGGATCAATCCGCTCATCGTCAGGGATTTTTCCCGATGCATTCTCTGCGGTCGATGTGTACAGGCCTGCAATGACATTCAGGTCAACCGGGCCATCAGTTACGGGTATCGGGGCAAACAGTCCAAGATCGTGGCGGCCGGGGACCGAGCCCTGATCGATTCCGACTGCGTCTTCTGCGGCGAATGTGTTCAGGCCTGTCCGGTGGGGGCCCTGGTGGAGAAAAAATCCCAGTTGACTTGGCGGCCCTGGGACACCCGAAAAATCCGGACCACCTGCCCCTACTGCGGGGCGGGATGCCAATTGTGGCTCCATGTTCGGGACGGCAAAATCGTGAAGGTGACCGGTGTGGAGGATGCCGAGCCCAATCAGGGGCGGCTCTGCGTCAAGGGGCGGTTCGGGTATGACTTCATCTACTCCGAGGACCGCCTCAAAACCCCCTTGATCCGTGAGAATGGAGAATTCAGGGAGGCTTCCTGGGACGAGGCTTTGGACCTGGTGGCCGACAAATTCAAGGCCATTATCGCCGAGAGCGGGCCGGATGCCCTGGCCGGGGTCAGCTGCGCCCGCTCCATCAGCGAGGATTCCTATCAGATGCAGAAATTGTTTCGCGTGGTGTTCGGCACCAACAATATCGATCACTGCGCGCGTACCTGACATGCTCCTACTGTCGCCGGTCTGGCGGCCGCATTCGGGTCAGGTGCAATGACCAACTCTTTTAATGAATTCGCCCGAGCCGAGATGTTCATGGTCATCGGGTCCAATATGGTAGAGGCCCATCCGGTGGCTGCGACCTATGTCAAAAACGCGGTTCAGCGAGGCGCCAAACTCATCGTGGTCGATCCCCGGCGCCATCCGCTGGTCGATTTTGCGACCGCCCACGTTCAGATTCGGGTGGGGAGCGATATCGCATTCCTCAATGCCATGATGCATGTTCTGATCGAGGAGGACCTCTACGATCAAAAATTCATCAGCTCCTGCACCGTCGGATTCGAGGAATTGAAAGAAAAGGTGAGTGAATATCCGCCGGAGCGGGCGGCCGAGATTTGCGGGGTGAGCGCTGAAGAAATTCGGCAAACGGCCCGGTTGGCCGCTTCGGTCAAGCCGATGATGCTCTGCTACACCCTGGGGATCACCGAACATACCTGCGGCCGGAATAACGTGCTGTCCGTGGCCAACCTTCAGATGCTGCTCGGGAACATGGGTCGGGAATGCGGCGGGGTCAATCCGCTTCGGGGCCAGAACAATGTGCAGGGGGCCTGTGACATGGGCGCCCTGCCCAATGTCTTTCCGGGATACCAGAAAGTGACCGACGCGGAGGCCCGGGCCAAGTTCGAGGCGGCCTGGGGGGTGGAAAAGCTCCCCGAAAACAACGGCCTGATGATCCCCCAGATGATGGAAGGATTGCCGGACGGCCGCGTCCGCGGGTTTTACATTTTCGGGGAAAACCTGGCCAACACCGAGCCGGATATCCGCAAGGTGGAGCATGAACTTTCCGTGTTTTCAAAACCGCTGGCGGGAATCAAGTACGGCCGGCTGAGCCATGACGGACTTCAATGGCCCTGCACCGACGAAGCCCATCCCGGCACCTGCTTTTTGCACAAGGAGGGTGATTTTACCTGCGGGCTCGGCGTATTCACGCCGGTGGACTGGACACCGCCCGCGGAGGTCCCCTGTTCGGAGTATCCCCTGGTTCTGAGCACCGGTCGTCGCCTGACCCATTACCACACCCGGACCCAGACGGGGCGCTGCGAAGGATTGAACGATATCCTGGGAGAGGAAACCGCGGACATTTCCTTTGCGGATGCCCGAAAGCTGGGCATTCGGGACGGGGAGGAGATTCGGGTCGTTTCCCGCCGGGGAGCGGTGAAGCTGCGGACCAAGGTTACCCATGAGGTGCCCGAAGGTCTGGTCTGGATGGCCTTTCATTTTCGGGAAGCCTGCGCCAACTGGCTCACCATTCCGGCCTTTGATCCGGTGACCCTGACGGCCGAATACAAAGCATGTGCGGTTCGGGTCGAGAAGCTGCAATCGTCAGGAGGAATTTAACTTTTAAAAACGGCAAGGGCGGGAAGTGTTTCCGCCTTTGCCCTTCAGTAGAGATAGGAGATGAAATGAACCTGTCCCACATCCCCAGGGAGTACACGGCTGTAAGAATCTTCCGAGGCACTGAAAAAGAGATGCCGTACATCCGGAACATCCAACGGGTGGGCGCCTTTAATAAAAGATTAGAACGAATGCAGATATGGGAATTGAACGAGGACTCTCTGGCTTGTGAACGGAACCGTCTCCAGTCTCTGTTCCCCTGTGACCGACGGCTGTATTGGCTTGCCTGGGCAAGGCTGATGGAACTGGGTCTGATCTGCGGGGGCAATTATGCCGACAATTGTGAATTTGAAGCGGCGGGCGACCTCCTGGTGAATCCAAGATGTGTCCATATCTACCTCGAAGGAGCTTCGGAACCGGTGCTGAAAAAACGCCACATTCCCCTATCGGAACAAACCGGATTTGATCTTCCCGACGGCCTCAACCTGGCCGGTCTGCTTCGGGATTGCACCATCACGGAAATCAAAGAAAAACCCCTGCTGGTAGATCTATATGAAGCTCTGAAGGACTCCGGTCGAATCGCCTCGGATTACCTTCTTTCCGTGCAATTTCGAATGAAGCGAATGGCCGATGCCCTCGGTTTTCTATCCGCCTGGAATATTCAGGACAGTGCGGCGCTTCAAAAACGTCTGCAAAAAGCCGACCCGATGCTGCGAGCTTTTGTCGAATCCAATCTCTGCCGGTTCGATCGGAAACTATTCTTCACGATCGGAAGGGAAATCTTCAACATGATCGAGAATCCGGATTATCAGAGTGGCTTTATTTGCAATCCCCAACCCATTTGAAAGCGGATTTCCGTTTCCAGATTCCAGATAAAAAGCTTTGAAGCTGCGGGAAAAGCGTTTAACCTTTCACAGCGGGTCACCGCTTCAGCAGCGTCAACCGCCTGACCCCTCGAATCTGTCTGAAATTCGCACCCTGACTGACACACTTCAGTGCCACCTCCGGGTCGATGACTCGTGTGCCCGACACCGCGTGGACGCCGTAATCAAAAAGAATCGGTGAAAGCGGCGCCGTATCCCCCAGAAGGATCACAAACGCCTTGGGATCCAATAGTGGGAGCAAATGCTCTATGGTGTGATTGGTGAAGGCGGTTCCCGTAATCGCCGCCACATCCGCTCGGGGAAGCAGGTTTTCAGCTTGCCTCTCTTCCAGATCCCCCGCTTGCGGATTCTTTTCGATGACCCACAGGGTAGCGGCCCTTTCCCGCACTTTGTGAAGAAAAGGGAAATGCCCGACCACTGCAACTCTTTTCCCTTCTCCTTTTTCTAAAATCAACTCGGCGGCATTCAATTCCAGGCAAGAAGACGAGTTTACCTCCAGAAGAGAGTTGACCGCCGCCATGCCCATGGCCGCTTCGAGAATGCTTGTCGAGTATGCCATTTGGGTCAATTGCTCCGGCGTCTTTTCGGTCAGAAATCCCGGGTCCTTCACCATGGGCGGATTCTGGCGCAGGGCATCCCGGGGCAGGGTGGCCGCCAGTCCGCAGGATCGGGTAAGGACCGCGGTATGAAAGACGCCCTGGCGGATGTCTTTGACCGAGGTATTGAAATCGAGGGTCGATATCAGATGATTCAGAATTTTCATTGATTGCGGTTCTCCTCAAAAAGAAGCCGAGCCGTTTCAGTGATACTCGTGCGTTCCCAGCACTACGGGGATGCCGGTCTTGTTCTGAAGGATTTGCGCCATTTCTTCGGCCGAGGCATACGGGCAGGCCGGTTTTGCATTGGCCATGCATGAGCTGATGTGGATGGCATCGGGTTTGATTTCAGAGAGTTTCATGGCCATCCCGGTGTTGGGCGCAAGGGAGCGACCCGGGCATTCGCATTTTACAAAAGAAACCACCGAAGCGGGTTCTTCAAACTTCCCTTCTCCCAAAGAAGCGGCCTTGAGACACCGCCATTCACCCGGGCATCCATATCCGCTGTCCATGTAGGCGCCGCATCCGACGATTGCTACTTTTTTCATTGGGTATTCTCCTTTCATTTGCAGGTTTGGACCGTTTCGTCCTGGTTTATCAATTTGTTTTCGGTATGATCGCGGGAAATAAAATTCCGGCGATTATACCGCGGTGGCGGAGGTACTGCCACAAACAGAGCCGATTACAATCGTTTCAGAAGCTGATGAGACGCAGTGAGCAGGGGGTCCCAGACAGGACCGAAAGGCGGTGCGTAAGCCAGATCGGTTTGGCTGAACTCTTGAACCGTCATCCGGGTGTGAAGGGCTACCGCCGCGGCGTTGATTCGATGGGCCGCGCCTTCTTTGCCGACCATTTGAACCCCCAGAAGACGACCCGTTTTCCGGTCGCCCACCATATGTACTCGTATCGGGCTCGCACCCGGATGTCCATGGGCACGGGATCGGGTGGTGATGGTGACGGTGGCCGGCGAAAATCCGCTTTCCGCAGCTTCCCTCTCATTCAGGCCGGTTCGGGCAACCTGAAGGTCGAACACTTTGAATACCGCGGTGCCGCAAATCGCCTCCAGCGAGGTCCGGTTTCCGGTCAGGTTATCCGCGACCGCCCACCCGGCACGGTTGGCTCGAAGCGCCAATGGAATCCAGGTCTTTTCGCCGGTGACCGCATGGTATGCATCGGCGCAGTCTCCTGCAGCGAACACCGCATCATCGGATGTCCTCGCATAGCGGTCCACCGACACGGCATTCATAAAGCCGGTTTCAAGACTGGCTGCTTTGGCTAATTCACTGCCGGGAGTGATCCCCATGGCGAACAGCACCATATCCGCATCTATTGAAGGGCCGCCGGAGATCAGTCTCAACCGGTCGGCGTTTTGTTCCAGCCCGACTACCCCATGCCCGAGATGCAGCTGAATCCCCTGGGATTCCACCTCCCGGCGAATGATATCGGAAAGTTCCGAATCCATCCAGGGCAGGAAAACAGGGCCCGGTTTGATCATATCCACATCGATGGACCGGGCACGAAAGGCTTCGCACATTTCCAGAGCGATGTACCCCATTCCCACGACGGCGACCTTTTGAACCGAACGGCTTTCGATGTAGGATTTGATCCGCCGTCCATGATCCAGGCTTTTCAGGACCATAACCCCGGGCAGGTCTTTTCCGGGAATATCCGGAATAACCGGCGTTGCGCCGGTGGCGATCAGAAGCCGATCATAGGGAAACGAAAAAGGCTTGCCCTGATTCAAGGTTCCGTTGACCGTTTTGCCCTCGATGTCGATGGATTCGACCTTATGGCCGGTCATCAGGTGAATCCCTTGCTTTTCCCGGAATACCTCGGCCCGGCGAACCACCAGATCTTCGATGGGGCGGGTCCGGTCCGCGATGTTGTAAGGCATTCCGCAGGCGCTGTAAGACACGTCCTTGGTTTTCTCCAGGACGGTCACCTCCACATTCGGGTTTCTGCGCTTGGCGCGGCTGGCGGCGCTCATGCCCGCGGCATCGCCGCCGATGACGATGAATTTCATGTGGTTCTGGTCTCCGAGGTTGCCTGGATCTGTTTTTTCAGATATTCACCCAGGGCTTCCTGGACGGTTTCAGCGGCCAAAAAGGCGCAGTGTTGATCCTCTTTGGGGAAAAAGCCCAGCATCGCAAGAATATCTTCGCCCGTGATTTCTTCCAACTCATCCGCCGTTTTGCCGATGGCCAGTTCCGCGGCCAGTGACCCGCACACCGTGCTGGCACCGCACCCGTCGGTAAAAAAGGTGGCCGATTTGACCCTATCCCCCTCAAATTTGAGAAAGATTTCCATGGTATCCCCGCAGGGTCCTGTCAAACGGCCGTAACCGTCGGCATCGGTCATCTTTCCTCGATACAGGGGTTTTCGCCACCGCTGGAATCCGATTTCGCCATAGGCTTTTCGGGCTTCTTCGAAAATTTCATTCTGGAGACCATTCAGAAAATCATCCAACTTTTTGCCCATTCTCCTTTCCTCCTCATTTTCATCGTCTTAGATCACTTTTAAGAAGCAAATCATGTGCCGCAGGTGTCTGGAAAAACAGAATGAAGGTAACCGCCTATAATAAACAGGAAAGAGTAGAAGGGGGGAAACAGGGCGACTGTTCAAAGAAAGAGTTTGAGTCTCAGCTTTGCTACTTTTAAGAGAAAGAGAGTCGCTTGTATGCGACAAAATACCTTTCGGCTGTTGCATTCTCAAAAACTTGCTTTATTTTTAAGCAAAAGCCAAAAAAATCATTCTTTTTTTTCTTCCTGTTTCAGGGTTTTCAGGCCCTCGAATCCGACACCTCCTGCAGAAAAAGCCAAACCCATCGCAAGTTGGGGACGGAAAGCCACGGATCTTTCGCAGAAAGCCGGGTTGCTCTTTGTAAAGGCAGCACGGCTTTGCTTTTTTTATCCATCCACATGTATCGAAAGGAGGAAGCAATGGCGACACGAATGTGTAAGGTGCATCCATTTTTACGGTGGGGATTCATTCTCCTGGGTATCGTAATTTTGTTCGGCTGCAGCGACAGCGATGATGACGACGGGATCCTCATTTCGGATTATTCAAGCGGGGTATTCAATACCCCGGTCGGGGACTCCGAACCGGGACCGGCCGGACCGGGGCAGGCGTATCCGTTCAGTTTTGAAGCACCCCCCGGCACCCGACTCTCCTTTGCCGCCATGCTGGTTCAATCCAATGATCTTTTCTTTGCACCCGATACCGAAGGCATTGAGCTGTTTAACGGTTCCCAGCCCATCGACGGGGAAATCACGAATCAGATCGCACTCTGGGACGCCGGGACCGAGGTGAATGAAGAACCGGGATCCGGGCCTAATCAAGCTCCCCGACAAACCGGCCCGAATACGGGACCGGATGAAAACGGCCGGGTGCTTCGAATTCAGAACGTCAACGACGGGTACACATATCCGGCGGTATCCGAAATGATTCAGGTCACGATCGATTCTTCCATCATTCTGGGCGGCGCTGAATTCACGGTGACCATCGATAATATTTCCGACGGTTCCGGACTTCCAAGCCCGTTGGCGCCGGGTGTCTTCGTGGTACACACCTTTTCCGGACCGATTTTTGACGAAGGACAGCCGGACCGCGGAGAGGGGTTGGAAACGCTGGCTGAAGACGGTGATCCCGCGCCCCTGGCGGCCGCCTTGTCCGAAGCCAATCCGAGCGAGGCGACCTTTACGGTGACGATGGAAAACCGCACCGACATGCTGACGGCTTCTCAGGGCGGGGTGTTCGATACCGCCGTGGGCGGCGCCATGCCGGGCCCCATTCTGCCGGGAGAAGCGGTGATGTTTTCTTTCAATGCCAAAAAACCCGATGACATGCTGTCGTTTACCACCATGTACGGCCGTTCCAACGACCATTTTTATGCTCCCGCTTCGGACGGCATTCCGCTGTTCGACGGAGACGGCATGCCCAGAGGCCAAAGCGGTCCCATGAATGTGACCTCCGAAATCGGATTGTGGGATTCCGGTACCGAAGTCAATGAAAAGCCGGGATTCGGCTCCTGGCAGCCCGGGTTTACCGGTGCATTGCCGGGGCATCCCAATGTCGGACCCGCTGATCCGAACAATATGGTCCGCAGAAGGGCGGAGGATGCGGCCAACCCGTACCGGTACGGGGATACGCAAAAAGCACTTCGGGTCTTTTTGACTTCGGACGGTGGAGACCAATTCACCGCTCGAATTGAGAACCATTCGAATGAATTTGAGTTCTCGGAAAGCGGCGTTTTCAATATGCCGGTCGGCGCGGGCGGACCAGGTCCTGCCGGACCGGGCGGGGCCTATGAATTTTCCTTCAGCGCCGTGCCGGGAGACAAGCTCTCCTTTGCCACCATGCTGGTCCAATCCAATGATCTTTTCTTTGGGCCCAGCGATCAGGGGATGCCGCTTTTTGACGGCGCAAACCAGCCGGTGAGCGGGGATATCACCGGTGAGATGATCCTTTGGGATGCGGGGACCGAGATCAATGAGGAGCCCGGCGCCGGTTCCAACCAGGCGCCGCGCCAGGCCGGACCGAATACCGGCTTGGATGAAAACGGAATCGTGCAGCCGGTAAATGATGCGTTTACCTATCCGCCGGTGGAAAACATGATTCTGGTGACCATCACCCCGGCGGCGATCGACCGGGTGACCGCAGAATCGGGCGGGTATGATTTTACCGTCCGGATTGAGAATGTCTCCGGTACGTCCGATCTGGCTTCCCCGCTGGCGCCCGGTGTTTTCGGCGTGCATACCATGGATTACCCATTTTTTCAGTCCGGGAATTTCGATCGCGTCAATGGACTGGAAGCGCTCGCCGAGGACGGCGATCCGTCCACCATGTTCTCAAGCGTAAACCCCGAAACCGGACGTGCCACCGGGATTTCCCAGGGGGTGTGGCTGGTCCATACCCAGCCGTATCCGTTCTTTACACCGGATGCACCCGACAGCGGCCAGGGTCTGGAAGCCCAGGCGGAGTGGGGAAGCCCGAATGCGCTGTGGTCATCCTTTGAGGGCCGTATCGGCGTGCCGTCTCCTCTGACGCCGCCGGTGGTGGTGCTCCACACGGATCGGTATCCGATTTTTCAGGCCGGAACACCCGATCGGGCGGAAGGTCTGGAAGCGCTGGCCGAATACGGGGCCACCGACATGCTGGTCTCCTCTCTGACAGGTCGAGAGTCCATTCCGCTGGTATTCGCCCTGGACGGGCCGATACCGCCGGGTGAATCCGCCACCTTCGATTTTGTGGGCATGCGGGGCGACCGGGTCTCTTTCGCCACCATGTACGCTGCATCCAATGATCTGTTCTATGCGCCGGACGGTTCGGGTATTCATCTTTTCATTGATGGAAGTCCTCGAGAGGGCGAAGTCACCGATCAGGTAATGCTGTGGGATGCGGGCACTGAAGAGAACCAGGTCCCGGGCTTCGGATCCAACCAGCCGGCCGTCACCGGCCCCGCCGATGAAGGCCCGGTCGACCCGAACAATATGGTTCGACCGGTGGATGACGGGTATCTCTATCCGGATGTGTCGGAGGCGCTTCGGGTGACGGTGAGTTCCGAATAAGAAAGCGAGCAGTTTACCTTAAACTCTGTCCGTTTTAATTCCTAGGCCCGCGATCAGACCTAAATCGCTGATCGCGGGTTTTTCACATCTTTTTCCAATCCTTTCAGTTTTTCGGATTCCGATGCTTTTCCACAAAATGATGGACCTCGAACAACGATTGCGTTAAATATCCGAAGGTACCATTCGAGTGTCCATGAAAAGGTCTGAATCCCAAAGAAAAGAGGAGCGAATCATGAGGCCCATTGACGAGCGCTGCATCAATACCATTCGAATGCTCTCCGCAGATGCGGTGGAAGCCGCGCGATCCGGTCATCCGGGGCTGCCCATGGGGGCGGCTCCGATGGTCTATACCCTCTGGACGCGATTCCTGAAGCACAATCCTCGAAATCCCGCATGGCCCAACCGGGACCGGTTCATCTTTTCGGCCGGGCACGGATCGATGCTGCTGTACAGCCTGTTGCATTTGACCGGATACGACCTGTCTCTGGATGATCTGAAATCCTTTCGGCAATGGGGCAGCCGAACGCCGGGGCATCCCGAGGTCGGGGTCACGCCCGGGGTGGAGGTGACCACCGGGCCTTTGGGGCAGGGGTTTGCCAACGGGGTGGGCATGGCCATCGCCCAGGCCCATCTGGCAGCCAAATTCAACCGGCCGGACTTCGATATTGTGGATCATTATATCTACGGCTTTTGCAGCGACGGCGATCTCATGGAGGGGATCTCCCACGAAGCCGCCTCCTTGGCCGGGCATCTCAAACTCGGCAGAATTATTTATCTTTACGACGACAATCGCATCTCCATCGAAGGCAGCACCGATCTCGCCTTTACCGAGGGTCGTGGGGAACGACTGTCGGCCTGCGGATGGCATGTTCAGGAGGTGACCGACGGAAATGACCTGGACGCCATCGAAGCGGCCCTTCGGGCGGCGCAAGCCGAAACCGATCGTCCTTCTCTGATCGCGGTTCGAACCCACATCGGATTCGGCAGCCCCAACAAACAGGATTCTGAAAAAGCCCACGGAGAACCGCTGGGAGCCGAAGAACTGCTGCTCACCAAACAAAACCTGAACTGGCCCACGGAGCCGAGTTTTTTTATCCCCGAAGGGGTGGTGGATGAAATGCGGACGGCCGTGGATCGCGGCCAAGCCCGGGAAGACGAATGGCAGGAACGAATGGATGGTTACCGGAAAACCCATCCGGATGCGGCCGGCGCCCTGCATCGAATGATGAACCTGGAATTCCCTGAAGACTGGGAAAGCCGAATTCCGGAGTTTCCGCCCGACCTGACCGGCATGCCGACCCGGACGGCATCGGGAAAAACGCTCAATGTACTCGCATCCGAAATTCCCAGCCTCATGGGCGGGTCGGCGGACCTGGGCCCGTCCAATAAAACCCTGCTCGAAGGCGAAAGCGATTTTCAGGCGGGAAATTACGGCGGCCGCAATCTTCGGTTCGGGGTTCGGGAGCACGGCATGACCGCCGCATTGAACGGCATGGCGCTGTACGGCGGATTCATCCCCTACGGCGGCACCTTTCTTATTTTTTCGGAGTACATGCGCCCCGCCATTCGAATGGCCGCCCTGATGGGCCTGCATGTGATTTATGTCTTCACCCACGACAGCATCGGGCTGGGGGAAGACGGCCCCACCCACCAGCCGGTGGAACAACTGGCCGGGCTGCGGGTGATCCCGAACCTGACGGTAATCCGGCCCGGCGATGCCAATGAAACCGCCCAGGCCTGGCGGATCGCCCTGCGTCGTTCGCGGGGTCCGGTGGCGTTGGTTCTCACACGCCAGGGGGTGCCGACTCTGGATCGAACCGGCTGCGGATCGGCCCGGGATCTGGAAAAGGGCGCCTATGTGCTTCGGGACCCCGACGGTAAAAATCCCCGAATGATCCTGATCGGCTGCGGTTCCGAGTTGAATACGGTCATGGCTGCGGCCGACCTGCTGGAGCAGGAGGAAATCCCGGTTCGGGTGGTGAGTATGCCCTCCTGGGAATTGTTCGATCAACAGCCGGAGGAATACCGTCGATCGGTTCTGCCGCCGACTATCCCCTTGCGCATGGCTGTGGAAGCCGGGTCCCCCCAGGGCTGGCATTATTATGTGGGGGACCGCGGAAAGGTCCTCGGCATCGATCGGTTCGGGGCCTCGGCGCCTTACAAGGTGTTGTTCGAAAAGTACGGCATCACCGCCCATCATGTGTATGAAGAGGCCATGGCACTGTACAAACGGAAAAACGGGATTGGTTTATAACTCAAGGAATGAAAGACTGTACTCTTTCGACAGCCTCAGCCACTTGGAACGGAATGGTTTTTTACAAGTATTACCGGTAAACCATTCCTGTCATCTCATAAACTCATAACGCCTGTTTCACCGGCTGACACGCCAATGATTGATTAATGATCAATTTTATCAAAACCGCCTAATTCAAGACCTGCAGAGGCGATATGCAGTCCGGTGTAGACATTTGTTCGGCGAGCGATAATAACGGTTGACGTTATTAACGATAGTCGTTATTATGAGTTTATTGCCCACCAACATTTGATGCTTATGATTCAATCTTTCAAATGTAAGGAAACGGAAAAAATCTTTAACAGAATCTTTTCGAAGAAGTTTCCCCCGGAAATACAAACAAGAGCAAGGCAAAAGTTGGTGATGTTGAACGCAGCAACTACTCTTGATGATTTAAAAATACCCCCGGCAAATCAACTTGAAGCGCTGAAGCATGATAGACAAGGTCAACATAGTATCCGAATAAACAAGCAATGGCGCATTTGTTTTGTATGGGACAATGGTAATGCTAATCAAGTTGAAATTACTGACTATCACTAGCAATATAGGAGTATAAAAAATGGCTCAAGAAAAACTACCCCTTATTCACCCAGGCAAAATATTGCTTGAAGAATTTTTAGAGCCTTTAAATATTACCCAGTATCGGCTTGCAAAAGATATTTCTGTTCCCCCAAGGAGAATTAATGAGATTGTAAAAGAAAAGCGTGGTATTACAGCTGATACTGCTTTAAGACTAAGTCGATATTTTGGAACCTCCGCACAGTTTTGGATGAATCTTCAAGATCATTATGAACTTGAGTTACAGGAAGAAATACTGGCTGATCGCCTTGTAAATGAAGTAAAAGTGCTTCAGACTGCTTGAATAATTCAGTTTGCCTCCCAATACCTCGTATTTTATCACCAACGGACAAGCTGAGGACCGGGCGGGTTTTACTTGAAACCCACCCGGCCCCTCTCAAGCGGTTGGTTGGCCTACTCATAAATGCATGCATCCAGTATGGACAGCACTTCAGACAGCAACTCATCACTGGTACGTTCAATTCGCTTGGCCCGGCGAGCGCGAAAATCAACAGATTTAACTTGCTCAACCATAATGAGACCGGTCAGCTTGCTGCCTTTGGGTATAGGGGCGTGAAAGGGAAAACCGCGCTCTGTGTTCGTTACCGGGCACACAATAGCCAAGCCTGTGCTTCGATTGAACAGGTCCTTGCTGACAACCAAAGCAGGGCGTCGCCCCTTCTGCTCATGACCGGATTGTGGATCAAATGTGATTGCGATAATGTCCCCTTGCTTGGGGACATAAGCAGCCATTTACCAGACCTCCTTGCCAACCGGGTCACCCCAGTCGACTTCGCCGGTTTGGTAATTTTCAGGAATACGTGCGACAAGATCCTTAAGACTGTGCTTGCCGCGTATCTTTTTAGCAGGCGTGACAATGATAACACCGTCTTTCACACTGATATCCACCTCGTCACCGACTCCAAGCTGCGCATCGGCGAGCAGGTTTTTTGTAAGACGAAGTCCTTGACTATTTCCCCATTTCTGAATTTTTGCAAGCATGCGGCCACCTCCTTATGTATATCCGAAGTATAGCCATCATGAACAAAAATGGTCAAGGGTTATTTTAGGCCAACGACGCTAATCAGCCGCGCGGCTTTTTGCGTCGGCGGCATCAGCCTTGTTGGGTGTATTCACTTGGGCAAGCTTTACTTATCGGGCACTTTTCACACTTTTTTTTCGTTGGGCGGCACCATTCAACACCAATGATAAACGCTGGTGCATCTAATGCCCCTGGAAATTTAGGATGGAGTTTTTTTGCCATTTCGATTGCGTCATTTTCTTTTGCACTTTTCTCAATTAAACCCGAACGAGCAAAAACTCGCATCACATGAATGTCCGGTTTAACATCCAATTGTGATAAGGCTTCAACACGTAACTTCTCAATAAGTCAGGGCGATTTGACTACCTTTCCTCACGACATGGCTTCAGAAACACGTATCCGTATCTGATCCGGAAGGTACGGCACATCCTTATCAGATTTCCCTCCAAGCCGATCCATCAAATAGTCCCAAAACGAAATGCCGAGTTTCCTGCAAGTCTTTTTCAAACTCGTAAAAGTATCTCGGCAGCGGCGACCATCCGGACTTCTGGTGGAACCGCTTATTTTCCGTCTTTTAACATACTCCCTTATGTCGTTTTCACTCAGATTGTTGTGGAGAGGAATGTTCGGGAAATCAAGAACAAGCAACAATTCGTTCTTGTTCTTGTGCAGACGCTCAAGCGCTTTGTTCAGACTGGCAAAACAGGTCTTTTCCTGAAAGATTTCATCGAATCGGGCCTTGAGAGCGGCCTTTACAGCCTCTGTAGGACAATTTTTATACCCTTTCAAAGCCCCGTAGTAATCCCATATCTCCGATCTCTTTTGTTCTAAAGCCGCCCGCTGATCGTCGTTGAACCCCACAAGCTTGCTGATTGTTCTTTCGGCATGTATCCAGCACAACCCATGAGTGAACAGATTGAACTGTCCGGCGTCGTCACTGATCAGCACCAGACCGGCATTGAGACCATGCTCAATGACGCTGCCAATAAGAGCCCCCTCCGTTGCAATTTGGATGTGTCGGGGGCTTGTCACGCCTATTGACTCCAAATGGTCAAGCCAATTCTGCTCAGTTAGAAAAGTGGCGGGGGACAAAAGCTGGTGAATGTACTTTTGGGGCAGTTTCTGTCCCGCCATATAGACTATGGCGTCTGAATTGACCACATAGTCCTTAAAACCACCTCGGAGAACCTTTAAAAAATTGATGCGGCTCTTGCTTTCGGTGCTTTCAAAATATGCGAAATACTCGTTGCCGATGTGGGTGCAGTAGCCGTTTTTCCCGTCGTGACGAGCCCCGGTATCGTCTGCATGCACATGCTCGGAAACTTCCACGACGACTCGGAGGATATCTTCTTTTTCCGCATGAAATTGATCTTTATCCTCAATCAGAATGCGGCTGATTTGACCCGAAGATATGTCAATTCCGATCTCTATAAGTTGTTCCAAGATCAGCGGCTGAGTCACATGGTTTTGGTAATGCTGGTATAGGATAAACCCTTTGACGCCGGGGCCGAAATGTACATTCTGGACCTCTTCGGGCAGCTTTCCGACGATATTTTTGCCATCGGGCGTCTGAAATCTTGCTAGGCGGTATCGTGTATTGTAAGGACGCAAAATCACATCTTGAACAACGTAATCCTGGTACCCCTTGAATTTAGAGCCTTTTGGAGTGTCATCCGGCTTTATGACCTCATCATGATGGATTTCGATAGATTTTGTCTTTTTCTTTTTAGCGGAACCAGGGCGTTTTTTCTTAGGATTTTCGGAGGGATTATCTTTGTCTTTTTTGGTCAGATTCGAAGGCTTAATATCAGGTTTGGGTTTCTGCCCTTTAATCCGTGCAATTTCGTCTTTCAATGCTTGTATCTGTTCAGCCTGAAGCTGAATGACTTCTATCAACTGAAGAACGAGAGGCGTTTTTGCTTCCTCTGGTATAGAGGATATGATCTGTGATACAAGCATGGAAACGTTTATGCCATATTTTGAAGCAGATGTCTCGTTTTTTCTAACGGCTACCCGGACTTATTGAGAAGTTACTTCAACACCTCCTAACAGGCCATAATTACGAGCTAAAATCAAAACAGCCATTCGGGACAAAGCAGGCCCTATTCCAGGAAGCGATTCAAACCGCTCTCTTACTTTTGTTACATTCCTTTGATTGTTCCAAATTTTTCTCGGGTCACCATCGTAATATTCAAGTATGATATTTGCAACTTCTGGCAATTGTCTAGCAAATGTTTTGTAATGCCGGTGAAAAGATTTTCCACCATAGCCATAGCGCAAAAAGCCAGTCAATTTGTGAGGTTGGATTTTTTTTAGTTCTTTCCATAAAATGGTAACGTCCTCAGGATCACCTAAAGAGTCATTAATCCATTCAGCTGCTTCCCACGCGCGATCGGCATTTATGCTTCGATCGAACATTACCCCTAACAAAAAAGAATTTGCAGCTGAAGATCGAAATCTCCTTTTATTTTTTATTGGTTTTACCCAATCATCCATTTTTTTTGCATACGCCAGAAGAGCTTTAACCACATTCTTTTGTGATGGAGTTATTCTCATGATTCTCCTATAGTCGGGTAACCAAAGGCCATCACTGGCCCTCAATCCCCTAAGAACAGTACGTGCGCCTTTCAATGCATACGGCTCAAGCATTTCAAAGGACCGTCTTTGCTGGACGACCCGGCTGCACTTCCCATACAATCGTACCGAACGTCATTTTGAAGCGTTTCTTCATCTTCTTTTGTTTCTATTTACGGAAGTAATGTTGATAAAATCTTGAACCTGTATTCAAGCCATTACAGTTCGACTTTCCCTTCCTCCGACATCCTTTACCCGCACCCCCATCGGCTCGCCTTGCGGTTCGCTTTCCCC
>CAZNLT010000014.1:6883-51156 GCA_964573705.1 uncultured Desulfobacterales bacterium | reverse complement strand
CTCAATCTACTCGATTCACCCCATTTCTTTTTTCGCCTTCCACAATTAAAATTCAATATTCCGTAAAATCTCATGAGAAATTGGTGATGGGAGGGTGAAATGAACCGGTCGAAATCCAGCGAATGCTGTTGCGCAGGTAAAGAATGAATCAATTCGAAACCTTCAGCTGTAGACGAAAAGATGCTTCCGCACCCGAACATACCTGTGAAGTTCCCGATTTCTATCGTTTATTGATGCGGCAAAGCCGGGATATCATTCTCTTTCTCCGGCGGGCGAACGGCCGGATTCTCGAAGCGAGCACCGCTGCCGAACGCGCTTACGGATACACCCGGGATGAACTCCTGGAAATGACCGTCTTCGACCTTCGCAAAGATGACAGTCTGCCGTTGATCCCCCGGCAAATGGCGGATGCGGCCGACCGAGGCATTCTTTTTGAAACCCTTCACCGTCGAAAAGACGGCACTGTCTTTCCGGTCGAAGTCAGCTCACAGGGGGCGAAACTGAAGGGGCTGGACCTTCTGGTCAGCATTGTTCGGGATATCAGCACGCGAAAGCAGGCGGAAAAACTGCTTCAGGAATCCCATTCTTACAACGAGTTCCACCTGCGCCAACTCGATGCGGTGATTCATCAGTTGACCGAAGGGCTGGTGATTTTCGATCCAAAAGGAAACCTTCTGGACATGAACCCCTCGGCTCTGGCCATTCACGGGTTCGACAGCGTCGAATCGCTTCAACGGCACCTGGACACCCTATCGAATGTTTTCGAACTGTACGATCTGGGCGGCGAACCCCTTTCCACCGAAAACTGGCCCATCGGCCGGGTGCTGCGGGGCGAGTCATTCCATTCAACTGAAGCCCGGGTGCGCCGGGTGGACACCGGAAAAACCTGGGTCGGCTCTTACGGCGGCACTCCGGTGTACGACCGTGACGGCAACATGCTGCTGGCCATCGTCACCCTTCGCGACATCACCGACCAAAAACGGATGGAAGATGCCTTCCGCCTCAGTGAACAGCAGGCCCGGCGGTCCGCGGCCGAAGCCGAGGAGCGGCGGGCCCAGTTGCAGGTATTGATCGAGAACTCCCCGATGGAGGTATCCCTGACCGACGCTCAGGGCCGGATCATTTACAGCAATCCGGCGGCATTGAAGCTGCACGGATTCGCCAGCCTGGAGGAATTCCAGATGAACCTCGACCGCCTGTCCGAATCCATCAAAGCCCACACGCCGGACGGGCGGCGGCTGCCGGTGTCCGAATGGCCTATGGTCCGGGCTCTGGCAGGAGAAACGGTCCGGGGCATGGAACTGCATATTCACAACCGCCTGACCGGCCGGCGGTGGATCGGGCTGGTTCATGCCACACCGGTTTTGGATGACAGCGGCATCGTCTCTTATGTGGTGATCGTCAGCCAAGACATCACCGATATTCGGCATGCCGAGACCCGCCGCCGGGAGAGTGAAACCTGGCTGGGCCTGGCCCTGGATGCGGGCCGCATGGGCACCTGGGACTGGGATGTGAATACCAACCGGGTGAAATGGTCCGACGGGTTTTATATCCTGATGGGATATCAACCCGGTGAAGTGGAACCGAGCTATACCGCTTTTCGCAGCCGGGTGCACCCGGAGGATGTGGCCTATCGAAACCGAATCATGCGCGAAGCCATGGAACAGCGCCGGGAATATACCTGCGAGTACCGCCTGTTCTGGTCCGACGGGTCGGTTCACTGGGTCGAAGCCCGGGGCCGGTTCATGTACGACGCCGCGGGAGAACCGGTTCGCATGTACGGGGTGCTGTCGGATATCGACCAGCGCAAGCAATCGGAACAGGATTTCAAACAGCTCCATGCCGAACTGGAAGACCGGGTGGCCCAACGCACCGCCGAAGCGGAAAAGCGGGCCCGGCAGCTTCAGCACCTGGTCCTGGAACTCTCCGATACCGAAGACCGGGAACGCCGACATATCGCCATGGTGCTGCACGACGACCTGCAGCAGTATCTGGCGGCCCTCCATTTCGCCCTGGAGACCCTGATCCCCAAAGAGCGGATCGATGACGAGCTGGAAAGCCGTATCGATTACCTGCACACGCTGATCGACAACAGCATTCAGAGGTGCCGCGATCTGTCCCATGAACTCAGCCCGCCGGTCCTCCATCAGCTCGGCTTGCTGGCCGCCCTGGAATGGCTGGCCAAGGATATGGAAAAAAAGCACGGGCTGGAAATCCGGCTGGATGTCGACACCGGGGCCGAGCCCGATTCGCCGGTGCTCTCCGCCATGCTGTTTCGCTCGATCAAAGAACTATTGTTTAATGCAGCCAAGTATTCCGGCTCCGATACCGCCGTCGTTCAAGCCCATGGAGAAAACGGCCATATCCGGATTCGGGTCCGGGACGAAGGCAAAGGCTGTGATATCGCCGATCTCAAATCCAAGCGGGGCGCCGGCCCCGGATTCGGCCTCTTCAGCATCGAGGAACGGATTCATTTTCTGGGCGGCCGGGTGAAGATCGACTGCACCCCCGGAGGCGGCTTCGAGGTCACTCTTCATGTTCCCAGATATCCGGCCGAACAATCCGCCGAACCGGCCGAGAAGTCCGATTCTGAAAGCCGGGTCGAAAAACCGACCGAACCCGATGTGGAAAAAGAGATCCCCTCCACGGCGCGAATCCGGGTCCTGCTGGCCGACGACCACGCAGTCATGCGCGAAGGGCTCGCCAATCTCATCATGGGGGAGACCGATATGGAAGTGGTGGCCCAGGCCGAAAACGGGAAAGAAGCCCTCAAATTAGCCGGCAAACTCAACCCCGATATCGCCCTCATGGACATCACCATGCCGATCATGGACGGCATCGAAGCCACCGCCCGCATCCATGAAGCCTTCCCGGAGGTCCGCGTCATCGGCCTCAGCATGCACGACGACCCCGCCACCCGCGAACGCATGATTCAAGCCGGCGCCGCCGGCTACGTCTGCAAAGGGGATGCGGCCCAGGAGCTGCTGGGAGAAGTCCGACGAATATATAATCCTGGAAAAGGATGAACGTAAGCCTAACGGCTGGTAACGGTTTCCGAAGAAAGGGAAGATTCGGTAAAACGGCCTTCAGGGCTCCTCAAAATCAAAATCGAGCACTTTTTGAATCATACGAAAATCCTTCACATTTTTCGTAATGATTGTCGCTCCGATTTGGCGTGCTAATATGGCGATGGTAATGTCATTGTAGTGTTTGGGATAAACCGGATCGAGGTCAGTCTTCAAAAACGGCTTCAAATTTAAATGAGCCTGCATCTTTAAAAGTTAATTCCGCCAGCTGTATATCGGTATCAAATTGCTCGAGAACTGTATTGACGGCCTCTTTTTCGGTTTTGGCATTCAGGGCGGTTTTAATCCGATTAACAGCACTCTGATTCAATTCGATCGTTTTTTTAACCATAGCCATAGGTTTGATCCTCGTATGGGTTTAACCATCAATTTTGATAAATTCATATGGATTATATGGTTCTCCAATTGGGTTGTCAATCGTCTATTTAAGTACCTCATCAATAATTTCATAACATCCGTAGGGGCAGGCCCCCGTGCCTGCCCTTAGGCCCCCGTGCCTGCCCTTGGCCGGGGCAACCATAGGGGGATTGCCCCAACAAAATCAGGTACGAAAATATATGCACAGGTACTTACAGTTTGAAACTTTTTAACCCGGGGCTATGAGCGAACTTACTTCATACCGGTTACCACCTCATACACAATTATTTAAACTAAAATACAGCCTCCCCCCTATTTCCAACCCGCTTCCGGTATGATGGGTTTAAGAATGGAAAGGAGGTTCGGAATGAATCACAAAAAAATTTTACTGCCGCTTCTTCTGGTATCGCTTCTGGGGTTGACCGGGTGTCGAACCCCGGCCGGTCCGGTAGCGGAAACCCCTGAACAAGGCGCGGCCACGGCAAAGTTCAATCCCCGGGTGTATGAGGATCTGTCCGATGAAGCCGGAAAAGTATTCCGGGTGGACAGCAACGCCTCCACCGTCCACATTTTCCTATGGCGGGGCGGGCCCATGGCCGCCAAGGGTCACAACCATGTGCTGGCGGTCAAACAGATGCGGGGGGCGGTCTATCTTCCCGAAGACATGCTCTCGAATGAGGCCCGGTTCGACATCGTTTTTCCGGTCCAGGAGATCGCGGTCGACCCGCTGCCGCTTCGGGAACAGATCGGGGGCGCCTTCACCGGGACCGGCATGACCGAGAAAGGGGCCCGGGGAACCCGGCAGAATATGCTTGGTGAAAAGGCCCTGAACGCCGACCGTTTCCCCCGAATCGCCCTTAGCTCGAATCGATTTTACGGTGAACCGCCCAAACTGGTGCTCGACACCGCCGTGACCATCCACGGAATTCAACGCCGCCGATTGATCCCGATCACCTTGAATGTGGAAGAAGACCGGCTCACCGCCCGGGGCGCATTCGCGGTTCGGCAGACCGATTTCGGGATCGAACCTTTCAGCGCCATGGCCGGGGCCCTTTACCTGCTCGACCCGCTGATGGTGGAGTTCGAGATCGTCGCCCGAACCGGGCCGACTTCCTGACTTTTGGGCGGATGACATTGGATTTCGAGCTGATCGTCAATTTTGTGGTGGCCATGCTCGCCATCGTCAACCCGGTGGAAAAAATTCCGCTCTGGGTGGAGGCCTCCGAAGGGGGACAGAAAGGCTTTCAGTGGCGTCTGGCCGGCCTGATCATCGTCTCCAGCGCGCTGATTCTGCTTCTGTTTCTTTTGCTGGGCAGACAGATCATGGATCTTCTTCAGCTCAACCTGGCCAGCTTTAAGATCGGCGGCGGGTTGATCCTGCTTCAGTTCGGATTCAGCATGCTCAAGGGCACGGCGGTGGAACTCGAAAAAGAGGGTATCGACCGGAGCGGCACCCTCAACCGGCGGGTGCTTCAGCGGTATCAGCAGGTCTTCATTCCCATCGGGGTGCCGGTCATCGCCGGCCCGGGCGCCATTACCACCGTGATCATCTACGGCTCCCAGAGCGACGAATTTCAAAACAAGCTTTTTTTGAGCATCGCCCTGATGGGGGTGCTGGCGATTCTGTATCTTACCCTCCTGACCGGCCCCTACATTCAAAAACTGACCGGCCAGCTTCCGCTGAAGCTCTCCTCCCGCGTGTTCGGAATGATCCTGATCGCCATCGCCGTTCAATTCATGGTGGAAGGGCTGGTGGAGGTCTTTCCGGGATGGGTGAATACATGAAGTTCAAAAAGGTCTTCAAGTACATTGGTATTGTTTTTGCCGCACTGTTGGTTCTGCTGCTGGTGATCCTCATCGCCTTCGACTGGAACTGGTTGAGACCCTATCTGAACGACCGCCTCAGCGACATCAGCGGAAGGTCTCTGGTGATCGACGGGGATATCGACGTCGACCTCGGGTGGACCACCCGGATCGAACTGGAAGACCTGCGCTTCGACAATGCCGACTGGGGGAGCGAACCTCAGATGGCCCGGGTCGAAAAGGCGGAGATCGTCTGCTGGTTCATCCCCACCCCAAAGACTTCAGCCTTTTTGCGGCGCGATCCCCACTGCACATCATCGGCTCTTTCGAGAACCCCGAGGCATTCCCGGACCGCTCGGCCCTGGCCGTCCGGGCCGCTGCGGCCCTGGGCCTGGGGCTGGTAGCGGGGCCCGCCGCCATTCTGCCTTTGATCGAAACCGGCGCCGCCGATGAGCCGCCCGCCTGTCAAGGCATGATCGAATCCATCAAAGAAGCCCAATGAGAAAGGAGACTGTCTTGCGCCGCTTCCCCTTCTTTTACCTCATCCTTCTGACCGCGCTTTTTTTGCTCTGCGGATGCGCCGCCGCCGATCTGGACGGCGAACCGGTCGGCACCGAAGACTCGGCCCTGGCGGTCCGGGTCAAGGCGGCCCGGATCCGCTCTCTCGAAATGAATGCCGCCTCCATCGATGTGGAAGCATCGGAGAACGGCATTCGATTGCGGGGGTTTGTGGAAAACGAGGCCCAGAAAACGACCGCCGAACGGATCGCGGGTCGAGTGGAAGGAGTGGGAAAAGTGGTAAATGACATTCAGGTCAAATGAACCCGTCCTCTGAAGTACATTTGTGAATCCCCCTGCATTCCAAGCAGACACCGATTCCGGGAATCATTCAGAACAGGAGATACGATATGCGAAAGATACCCGCCGGCATCACCATCACCGTTTTGTTCATGCTTTTTCCCCTTCTTGCGCTCTGTGGATTCGGGCCGGCAACGGCCCATGCTCAGAAACCTGAAAAACCCGAAGTCGCCGCCGAAGATATTCAGGACCTCATCCGGGTCCTGGAAGATCCCGAGGCCCGGGAAAAACTGATTCGGCAGCTCACCCTTCTGTCCCGGGCCGAGGCGGAAACCGCACCCGAAGAAGAGGCGGATACCCCGGCCGCCCGAATGCTGCACCGGATTTCCCAAAGAATGGAATCGGTGACCGCTGCCATGATGAGGGTGGCCGGCATGTTCAATCGGTTCCCTCAGGGGCTGAAATGGGCCGATCGCCAGGTCCGGCACCCTGAAAACCGGGCGTTCTGGATCGAGGTATTGGTCAATGTCGGGGTGGTGGTGCTTCTGGGTATCATGATCTTCCACTTTTCACGGTTTCTTTTCAGCAGGCCCCGCAGAGCCTTGGCGGAAAACGGAGAAGGTATTCCGTTCTGGAACAAAGTGCTGCGCCTTTTCGCCCGGCTCATTCTCGACCTGGCGCCGGTCGCCATTTTCGCCCTGGCTGTTTATGTAATTCTGGGCATTTTTGATACCTTGCCGAAAACAAGGCTGGTGGTGCTGGCCTGGGCCAATGCTTTCATATTCAACCGGCTGGTGATTGTCGCGTCCCGGGCCATTTTTTCGGCGAAAGCCCCGAAACTGCGCCTGTTCCGGTTTACGGATGAAACCGCCCATTACCTTGAAATCTGGACCAGTCGGTTTTCCGGGGTGATCATCTACGGGTATGCGGCCCTTCAGGCGGCGCTTCTGCTGGGAATGGACGAACCGTTGTATGATGGTATTCTGCGGTTGTTCGGGCTTCTGATTGCACTTCTTTTGATCGTGTTCGTGCTGCAGAACCGGCATCGGGTGGGGGATCATCTGCGAAAGATCGGACAGCACCGAAAAGCCGAGCACAAACCGGTCCTGCGCCGGACCCTGGAACAGGCGGCCCGCCTCTGGCACATTCTGGTGATTTTCTACATTCTTCTTTTATACGGGGTCTGGGCCCTCAAAATGCCCGGCGGCGCCTATTATCTGCTGAAGGGGACGGTGTTGTCTCTGCTGGCAGTGGTAATCGGAATCGCACTCCTGCGCTCCATTCATCCCCTTTTTCATAAGCAGATTCGAATTTCCGCGGACCTGTCGGAACGGTTTCCCCGGCTGGAACACCGGGTGAACCAGTACATGGAGATCATTTACAAAGGAATCCGCATCGTCGTGATCGCTCTGGTGATTCTGGCGGTTCTTCATGCCTGGGGCGCAGATTCTTTCGGATGGCTGGCCGGCGAAACCGGGCAACTGGTATTGGAAACGCTGTTGAGCGTGATCGGCATTCTGGCGCTGGCCTTTATCGTCTGGGAGGTGGCCAATATGTATATCGAGAAATACCTTGAGGCCAAAACCGAGGACGGGGTCACCCAGATCTACAGCGCCAGAACACGCACCCTGATGTCGGTCATCCGCAAAGCCCTGCTGATTACATTGGTCGTGATCACCACCCTGACCGTGCTCTCCGAACTCGGATTGGACATTGCGCCCCTCCTGGCCGGGGCCGGGGTATTGGGCCTGGCCATCGGGTTCGGCGCCCAGAAGCTGGTGCAGGACGTCATCACCGGAGTCTTCATCCTGCTGGAGGACCAGATCTCCGAAGGCGACGTGGTCAGCGTCGGCGGCAAAGCCGGCCTGGTGGAGGCGGTGGATATTCGGACCCTCCGGCTTCGGGACCTCTCCGGTACCGTCCATACCCTGCCCTATAGCGCCATCGACTCGGTCAGCAATCTGACCAAGGGGTTTTCATTCTATGTCTTTGATGTGGGGGTGGCCTACCGGGAAGATGTGGACGAGATCATGGCGGTGCTTCAGGAGATCGGCGCCGACATGCAGAATGATCCCGAATACGGAAAAGTGATTCTGGAGCCGCTGGAGGTACTCGGCGTAGACGCCTTCGCCGACAGCGCGGTGATCGTCAAAGCGAGAATCAAAACCGCCCCGATCAAACAGTGGTGGGTGGGCCGCGAATTCAATCGCCGCATGAAAAAGAGATTCGACGAACTCGACATCGAAATCCCCTTTCCGCATCAGACCCTCTATTTCGGCGTGGATAAAGAACAGAAGGCCCCGCCGGCCCGGGTTCGGATTTTGTCGAAAAACGGGGATGAATTTTCAGATGAAACGTTTCAGGCGGAACCCGAGAAGCGGGAGCCGGCAAAAACGGTCGAAGGTGATGGTGAAAAGGCTTGAAAAAGTCTGAATTGTCTGAACCGCAGATAATCTTGATGACGCAGATGAACTATGATCAGGTTCATCTGCGTCATCAAGATTATCTGCGGTTCTGAAAATATCTGAACCCGGATGCATCTGATTCTTCTGATGGACTATGATAAATCAGACGAATCCGGGTTCAGACAAACAGCCGGGAATGGATCAGCAGAAGAAGCCTTCGCCGATCTCTCCGGAGAGCTTGGTCTTGGCTTCGTCCTCGGAGCCGGCTTCCACTTCGAAGGACCGCTTCATTTCCGGGAGCGGCCCCATGGCAAAGGCCGCTTTTTTATCCGGGTTGAAATGGCATCGGTAGGTTTTGGCATTGGCTGTTTTGTAGCTGCCTAAATCGGTCATGTCCTGCCTCCGTTTTGTGAGTTGGAATTTATATTCAGGGCTTCCTTCTAAACAGATCCTCTCCCACAGATGAGGAAATAAAAAAATACGGGAATACCTGTATTTTGCCCGCGGCGATTATCTAAATATCTCTTACTCCTGAAACAGAAGGGATTCAGGAAAAAGAATACCCTGTCGTCTTCAACTGCTGATACTCCTCTGATAAATAGAAGGAAAACAACGCCGCAACCCGAACGGCCACTTCCTGGTACATCAGGGCGCCCTGCTCGTCGGTGCGGCTGAGAAAGGCGAAGAGCCCGTATTGTTCGGCGGTGGGCAGGTCGGGCACCAGGCCTGGGCTGGATTTGAAGATGGCCCGCACCGCCGCACCCGGGTCCCCACAGAGGATCAGTCCCCCCCGGTCGGCGGTCAGCTGCATGACCCGAAAGGCCCCGACCAGGTCCTCTTCTTCGGTTCGCTTCCGGACCGGCGCCGCCGTGCCGGATTTTCGGCGGTAGATGTCCTGGGTGGTGGTGAGCATGTTCTGGGCATGAGAAACGTACTGTTTTACGTTGCCGACTCTTTTGGCCATGTCGGTGGCCTGACCGGCCATACGGCCGAATCGACCGAGTTTGCTCAGGTAAGTGCCGACCACCGGCACCAGCTCGACAAAGGTGAGGGCCTTATCGAAGACGCCCTCCCAGACCTCGCGGGAGGTAATCCGTTCATGCCCGAACTTGATATGGGCCAGCTCCCCGCCGATCAGGAACCGGAGTTCGGCAGGGGTCATCAATACCGGGGATTCGGCTTCGAAATGGTTCCCCCCGATCAGAATAAAGGAGGGTTTGCCTTCATACCCGCGTATGCCGGTATCCAGGTCCCCGAAGGCGATGTAGGCCTCCACCGAACTCATTCGAAACAGCACGGTGCCGTCGGAGATCGCCGAGGCCACCTCCGGGTGGTTTTCCGGTGTGACCCGTTTGGCAAAGGATTTGAGGGCGCTGTGGTCCGGGACCTTCTTGGCGGCGAGCATCCCCTGGAGCTTGTGGATGGCGGTCCCTTCCCGGCTGGCCGGATGGCGAATCCGGCCCTGAATATCTTCCGGGGAGAGGGGGGAGGCCGATCCCCGAGGCGGAACCTCTGTTGAGGCGGTTCCGAAACCGCCGCGCTCCAGCAGGTTCAGGACGACATCGGCCCGGTCCCGCACCGGCCCCTCGGCTGCGGATCGAAGCCTGCGCAGCCGCTCGGGCACCAGGGGCTGAAGAACCCCGAGCGCCCGAAGGGTATCCACATCATCGGTGTCCGGCACCCCGCGCAGGTCCGCCAGCAGCTCCAGCATGCGGACCCGCATCAGCTGACCGCCCTCCCCTTTGGTGAGGTCGGCGTCCGGGGCCGGCAGCAGGTCGGCCAGGGTTTCGTCCGGAAGCTCCGAAAGGCGGCCTTCCAGCAGCCGAACCGCCTCCGGCTGTTTACCGATCCGGCCCAGGGTATGGGCGTAGCGGATATCCGCCATCAATTGTCGGGCCCGATTCTCTTTTTTCAAATCGGACCGGGCCTGGGCGAGCAGCGGAAGAATCAATTCGGCATGGGCGGCGGAGTCCGGGGCCGCATCCTGAATCAGTCCGGCCAGGCCGATCCGGTTCCAGTCAGATAATTTCCAGGATTCCGCCCACCGGAGAAGACGATCTTCGCTCACCTCGGCGGGCAGGACCCGGACCAGGGACAGCCATTCCGGGGTCAGCGTCACGGCTTGAAACAGGGCCGCTTCCGGATCATCGGTTTCCGCCAGGTGGTCGACATACATCCGGGTCAGGGTGTGGAGGGGATCTCCGGAAAGGGTCGTCAGATGGTGCAGCAGGTCCCTTCCGTATCGAAGCGGGTCCCGGTCTTTGTCCCGGTGGATGAGGTTGAGGCGGGCGGCCTGATAGAGCCTTTCCAGAGGACCCATCACCGAGAGCGGTGCGATCTCCTGAAACAGCATGTCATTGGAAAACCGGGTCCGCCACTCGGCCCCGTTCAGGGTGACGGTATCCTTGCCGAAGGCGTCGGTGACCGCCATTCGGGATTGGGGAAGTTCCTGAAGGACTGAGAATCCTTCCTTCGAAAATCCGGCCAGAGCAGACCGTTCCGTGGTCATCAGAAACCGCCATTCGGCATTCGGATGATTCGGGGGCCGGGAATCGGTCTGAAGCCAGGCCAGCAGAATTTCTCCGGATTGAAGATATCCCGCCAGCCAGGAGGATTCCACCGAGGAGCGGGATTCGATATACCGGCTCAGGCCGAAGTCGATCGCCTCGGCCCGGCCTCCGCTGATGGCCCGAAACTGGTCCGCGATCTGCCGGCCGATGAACTCGAACACCGCATCGGCGGTCTCCGACCCGGTCCACAAATCCGATATGCCGGAGGCGGCGGTTTCGACCACGCTTTCGGCCGTTTCCCGGGCATAGGAGAATACATGGCCGAGTTTGGATTTTCCCGAATCTTTCGCTTTTTCCGGGTCCGGTTTTACCCAGTCGCCCTGCCCCAGCCAGACCGTGACCCGGGATTCGGAAGGGATCAGGGCCACATGAAGCGAATCGGCCTTTCGGTGAATCAGCCTGCTCAGGCGCCCCCCCGGCGCTTTCGCCTGAATCAGCCGGCCCTCTTGCAAAGGAATCACCTCGGTTTCCATCCCCTGGTTCGTCTTGAGCCATTCGGCCAAATCCCGGGCCAGCCGCTCCGATTCATAACCGGCCGGAACCTGGAAGACCCGTTTCCGGTCGGATGTGCGGATTTCATTGTTGTTTTCTGTTTTCATCCGGATCGCTCCAATACCGACGGTTCGGCCTTATCCTCAGCCCTTCTATCCTAGTCTCTGATCGTCACCGAAGAATAGCATACAATTATGTATTGAAAAAACCAAATTAATAACGAATATGTAGCAGCCTGATTCCAGCGGACAAAAAAAAATCAATTATCCATTTATCTTTCAAATGTTTATCCTGATTCAGGCGATTTCCCCAATGTTGGCATGGTTGTTGTTAGTATATAGTATGTTATAATCGTTTGGCAAATCCATATCTCGAAGGACAGATACCCATCTCGTGAAATATACTTCCGACACACCCCCCACCCCTTTTCATCCGTATGCTCAGGGGCTGTATGACCCGCGTTTCGAGCATGATGCCTGCGGCGTGGGCATGATCTGCAACCTCAAGGGCCAAAGGTCCCATGCCATCATCCAAGACGCCCTGGACATTCTGCGCAACCTTTCCCATCGCGGCGCCTGCGGGTGCGATGAGGCCACCGGAGACGGGGCCGGGATTCTGATGCAGATGCCGCATGCTTTTTTCCGCCGGGCGGTGGAAGGATTCCACCTGCCGGACGAGCGGGAATACGGCGCCGGAGCGGTCTTTCTGCCGCCCGATTCCGAACAGGCTGATATCTGTGCCGATCTTCTGACGGGTGCGGTTCAGAAAGCCGGCGGGGTTCTTCTCGGATGGCGGCGCATGCCGGTGGACAATCAGGCCATCGGGGACCTGGCCCGGCGGGCGGAACCGATGATCCGTCAGGTATTTATCGGCCGCCAACCCGGCCTCGAAGATGAGGCGGCGTTTGAAAGACAGCTCTTCCTGATTCGCAAAATGGCCGAAAAGGCGGTGAGGGAATCGAATCTGCCCCAAAAGGGGTATTTCCATATTCCCGGCCTCTCCTGCCGCACCCTGGTTTACAAGGGAATGTTTCTGGCCGACCAGGTGGCGCCGTATTATCCTGATCTCTTGCATCCGGAGATGGCCAGCGCCCTGGCCCTGGTCCATCAGCGCTACAGCACCAACACCTTCCCGAGCTGGGACCTGGCCCAGCCCTTTCGTTTTCTCTGCCACAACGGGGAAATCAACACCCTGCGGACCAACATCAACTGGATGAACGCCCGGCAGCACCGGTTCAAATCCGACAAATTCGGCGAAGACATTCACAAGCTCCTCCCGATCGCATCTCCGGGGGCTTCGGATTCGGCGATTCTCGACAACGCGGTGGAGGTGCTTTACCACACCGGCCGGTCTCTGCCCCATGCGATCATGATGCTGATCCCGGAAGCCTGGGAGAACCACGCCGCTATGAGCCGGGAAAAACAGGCTTTTTACGAATATCATGCCTGCCTGATGGAACCCTGGGACGGCCCGGCCGCGGTCCCTTTCACCGACGGCACCCTGGTGGGCGCGGTTCTGGACCGGAACGGACTTCGGCCGTCGCGGTATACGGTGACCACCGACGACCGGGTGGTGATGGCCTCGGAAACCGGGGTGCTTCAGATTCCGGCGGAACAGGTGCGGGCCCGCGGGCGGCTTCAGCCCGGCAGAATGCTTCTGATCGATCTGGAACAAAAACGGATCGTGGAAGACGAGGAGATCAAATCGGAAATCGCAAGCCGGCGGCCGTATGGGAAATGGCTGGCCGACAATCGGCTGCGCCTGGATCGACTTCCCGAGCCCGAGGATGTTCCGGAAACCGATTTCGCCACGATTCCGCCCCGACAGAAGGCTTTCGGATACACCCGGGAGGACCTCAGGATCCTCATCGGCCCCATGGCCCGGGACGGAAAAGAGCCCACCGGCTCCATGGGCGACGATATCCCCCTGGCGGTGCTTTCGGAACGCCCCTGTCTGCTCTATGATTATTTCAAACAGCTCTTCGCCCAGGTGACCAATCCGCCGTTGGACCCGATTCGGGAGGAGCTGGTCACGTCTCTGATCACCTTCATCGGTTCCGAGGGAAATCTTTTTGAAGAGACCCCGGAGCAGTGTCGCATGCTGCGCTTGGAAAACCCGATTCTGACCCCGAAGGACCTTTCCCGGATTCGCAATGCGGGGCCGGACGGGCTCTCCTTCGAGACATTGTCCCTTCTTTTTGAAGCCGATGCGGCGCAGGGTGCGGGTACCGCGCTGGAAGAAGCCATGGACCGCCTCTGCGAAGCGGCCCTGAAGGCGGTGGATCGGGGCAGGGAAATCCTCATTTTATCCGACCGGGGTATCGGACCCGATCACATGGCCATACCGGCGCTTCTGGCCGCGGCCGGGGTTCACCACCATCTGATTCGCGAAGGCAAGCGCACCCGGTGCGGATTGATCGTGGAAACCGGGGAGGCCCGGGAGATTCACCATTTCTGCTGTCTCCTCGGCTTCGGGGCCGGTGCGATCGTCCCCTACCTCGCTTTTGAAACCATCGAGGAAATGCTCGTCCGCGGCGAGCTGGAGAATCCGGACCCGGCCACGGCCCGGTCCCGGTACATCCGGGCGGCCGGAAAAGGGATTCTCAAGGTGATGGCCAAGATGGGCATCTCCACCCTGCAGAGCTACCGGGGCGCTCAGATTTTCGAGTGCGTGGGCCTGTCCGCTGAGGTGGTGGAGCGGTATTTTACCGGCGCCCCGACCCGGCTCAAGGGGATGGATCTGGATCTCATCGCCGAGGAGGTTCGCCTGCGACACCGCAAAGGATTTCCCGAGGTGAAAATCCCCGGAGACGAAGGGCTCGATATCGGGGGGCGGTATCAATGGCGACGGGGCGGAGAGTCCCACCAATACGGGCCTCAGATGGTGGCCAGATTCCAGCAGGCGGTTCGGGAAGAGATCCCCGAAGCCTGGCGGGAATACACCGACATCGTCCATCGCCAGAACCGGGCCGGCGGCGAAATTCGAGGGCTTCTGGAATTTCGCCGCGACGGCGGTCCGATTCCGCTGGAGGCGGTGGAGCCCTGGACTGAAATCGTGAAACGCTTCAAGACCGGCGCCATGTCCTACGGCTCCATCAGCAAGGAGGCCCATGAGGCCCTGGCGATCGCCATGAACCGGATCGGCGGCAAGAGCAACTCCGGGGAAGGCGGGGAAGACCCGGACCGATTCGATCCCGACCCGAACGGGGACCGGCGCAACAGCGCCGTCAAACAGGTCGCCTCGGGCCGGTTCGGGGTGACCGGCCATTACCTGGCCCATGCCGCCGACCTTCAGATCAAGATGGCCCAGGGGGCCAAACCGGGCGAAGGGGGGCAGCTGCCCGGATTCAAGGTGTATCCCTGGATCGCCCGAACCCGACATTCCACGTCGTATGTGGGTCTGATTTCACCGCCGCCCCACCACGACATCTATTCGATCGAGGATCTGGCCCAGCTGATTCACGACCTCAAAAATGCCAACCCGACGGCCAGAATTTCGGTCAAACTGGTCTCGGAGATGGGGGTCGGCACGGTGGCCGCCGGGGTGGCCAAGGGCCGGGCCGACACGGTGCTGATCAGCGGCCACAGCGGCGGCACCGGGGCCTCGCCCCAGTCCTCCATTCGGTACGGCGGATTGCCCTGGGAACTGGGCCTTTGCGAAACACAGCAGACCCTGGTGCTCAACGGGCTGCGCAGCCGAATCACCGTGGAGTGCGACGGTCAGATGAAGACCGGCCGGGATGTGGCGATCGCCTGCCTGCTGGGGGCCGAGGAGTTCGGCTTCGGCACCCTGGCCCTGGTGGCCCTGGGCTGCATCATGATGCGGGTCTGCCATCTCAACACCTGCCCGGTGGGGATCGCCACCCAGGACCCGGAACTTCGCAAAAAATTCACCGGAAAACCGGAGCACGTCATCGCCATGATGCGGTTTATCGCCGAAGATATGCGGGAGATCATGGCCCGGCTCGGGTTCCGAACGGTGGCGGAGATGGTGGGCCGGTCCGACCGGCTCGAACCGATTCCGCTCGGAAAAAGGTGGAAGGCGGCGGGGCTGGATCTCTCACCGATTCTCTACCAGGCGGAACCGCCCCCGGCCCTGGACCCGGCCTGCTATGTCACTCAGCAGGACCACCGGCTCGATCAGGCCCTCGATCACACCCTTATTCAGAGGGCCCGCCCGGCGCTGGAAACCGGGGAACCGGTGAAGATCGACCTTCCCATTCGAAATGTCAATCGGACCCTGGGGACCCTGCTCAGCCATGAAATCACCAGACGCTGCGGCGAAAAAGGGCTGTCCGAGGACACCATTGTGATTCAGGCCCACGGATCCGGGGGCCAGAGTTTCTGCGCCTTCGGGGCCCCGGGGTTGAGCATTCATGTTCAGGGAGACGCCAACGACTACTTCGGCAAGGGGCTTTCCGGGGCCAGGCTTTCCATTCGGCCGCCCGACGGGGCGACCTATTCACCGGAAGAAAACATCATCATCGGCAATGTAGCGTTTTACGGTGCGGTATCGGGAGAGGCCTACATCAGCGGACTGGCCGGTGAGCGGTTCTGCGTCCGCAACAGCGGCGTGCGCGCGGTGGTGGAAGGCATCGGGGACCATGGCTGCGAATACATGACCGGGGGCAAAGTGGTCATTTTAGGCCCTACCGGCCGGAATTTCGCGGCCGGCATGAGCGGCGGCATCGCCTATGTGCTGGATGCGGCCGGTGATTTCGGTCGATACCGGTGCAACACCGATATGGTGGACCTGGAGTCGGTGGCCGACCCGGCCGAGGCCGACGAACTGCGGACAATGATCGCGGCCCACTTTCGCTATACCCGCAGCCCCCTGGCCGGGCGGATTCTGGAAGATTGGACCGGATTTTTGCCGCAATTCGTCAAAATCATGCCGGTCGATTATAAAAAGGCCCTGAAGCGGATGGCCGATGAGGCGACTTATCACCATGGGTAAACCCACCGGTTTCAAGGAATATGCCCGGGAGCTTCCCCAGAAGCGCCCGGTGGCCGAACGGATACGGGATTACCGGGAAATTTATCTCCCGTTTTCTAAAGAAAAACTGACCGCCCAGGCGGCCCGGTGCATGGACTGCGGGGTGCCGACCTGCCACGCCGGATGTCCGCTGGGCAATCTGATCCCCGACTGGAACGACCTGATTTACCGGGACCGGTGGAAAGAAGCGATTCAAATGCTTCACCGCACCAATAATTTCCCCGAGTTCACCGGACGACTCTGTCCGGCTCCCTGCGAAGAGGCCTGCGTCTTGGCCATCAATGAACCGGCCGTGACCATCGAAGAGATCGAAAAAGAGATTATCGAACACGCCTTTGAACAGGGATGGGTGGCGCCCGAACCGCCCGAGGTCCGCACCGGCAAAAGGGTGGCGGTGATCGGTTCGGGTCCGGCCGGGCTTGCCTGCGCCCAGCAGCTCAACCGGGCCGGGCATACGGTGACGGTATTGGAACGGAACGACCGGCTGGGAGGTCTGCTCCGCTACGGCATCCCCGACTACAAGATGGAAAAACGGATCATCGATCGCCGACTGGCGATTCTCGAGGCGGAAGGGATCGTCTTCAAAACCGGTGTTGAAGCGGGTGTCGATATCACGGCCGACGATCTCGGCGACTTCGATGCGGTGGTGATCTGCGCCGGGGCGGTCCGGGGCCGAGACATGCCGATTCCCGGCCGGGACCTGGACGGGGTGCATCTGGCCATGGAATACCTGACCCAGCAGAACCGGCGGGTGGCCGGCGACGATCTCGAAGCCGGCGGGGTCCGTCCAATCCGTGCCGGCGGCAAGCAGGTGGTGGTCCTCGGGGGCGGCGACACCTCCAGCGACTGCATCGGCAACTGCGCCCGGGAGAAGGCCGCATCCATTACCAACTTCATCAAATACCCCAAACCGCCTGAAAATCGGCCGCTAGGCCAGCCCTGGCCCTACTGGCCCAACCGCCTGCGGACCACCCCGGCCCACGAAGAAGGATGCGACCGCCACTGGGCTATCTTGGCTAAGGAATTTATCGGAAACGGCGGTAAAGTCGAAGCCGTCCGAACAGTGAACGTGGCCTTCACTCGGCGGCCTGTCGGCCGCCCGGAGATGACCGTGGTCCCCCATTCCGAGCGCGACTGGCCTGCGGACCTGGTGCTCATCGCCATCGGGTTCGAGGGACCCGAAACCCATACCCTGGTGGCGCAATACGATCTGAATCTTACCCCCGCCGGCGCCGTTCAAACCGATGACAATTACATGACCTCAAAACCCGGCGTATTCGCCGCCGGCGACGCCCGGATGGGGGCTTCGCTTATCGTCTGGGCCATCTCCGAAGGCCGGGAAGCGGCCCGGGCGGTGGATTTCTATCTGATGGGAAAAACCCATCTGCCCACCAAAGGGCCGGGAGATTTGCCCAGGTTCTGATTTGCCCAAAAAACCTTTTATTTTCCCTGATTTTTTGAGTATACTGGCTAAGATGAAGTCAAATGGAGGAATTCTTGGATCTCAAGATAGATAAAAAAGCCTTTTCAGTTGTATCGTTAACGGAGCAATCCGATGAAAAAGAATATTGGAAAAATGAACACCCCCTTGAAAGATTGCGCTATTTGGAATTGCTGAGAAGAATCAACTATGGCTCTCGTGCTACCGAAAGACTTCAAAGAGTTTTTGAATGTTCTGAATTCTAAAAAAATTAAATATCTGCTGATCGGAGGTTATGCAGTGGCCTATCACGGGTATCCGAGATCTACAAACGATATGGATCTCTGGATTGCTGTTGATCCCGATACGGCAAATCGAATGGTGGAAGCCATAAGGGATTTCGGCTTTGACACGCCACAATTATCAAATGATCTTTTTCTCAAAGAAAAAAATGTGGTCAGAATGGGTGTGGCTCCCATGAGAATTGAAATTCTAACATCCATTTCAGGCGTCAGGTTTGGCGAGTGTTATGAAGAGCGAGTTGTGGATGAAATTGACGGCCAAGAAGTGAACATTATCAGCTTGAAGCACTTAAAGGTGAATAAAAAAGCAAGTGGGAGACATAAAGATTTAGACGATTTTGAAAATCTTCCTTGATTTTCTGGCAAAATATATCCAGCCTTTGCATCATTTTTTTTCAATTAAGTTAAAAAATACGCGGTTTCTGCAGGCCATATACAGATTTTCTCCTATTCCAACCAGCGCTGCATTTCGTTATCTTTTTCGGGAATACTTTGAAATGCAACCATAACGAAAGGAGCGCATTATGGATTACCGTGTAAAACGACTCTGGCTGTTGGCATTCATTATTGCCGCTGCTCTCTGCTTCAGTGCAACCCATGCTGCAGCACAGCAGGAGATCACCGCCGGTATGCTGGGCGAAAACATCCTGGACATGGAAGTCCGGACCCAGGCCGGGGTAGAGATCGGTGATATCGAGGATGTCATCTTCGACAAAAAAGGAAGAATCGACAAATTCATCCTCGACATCGGCGAATTCTTGGGACTCGGCGGAAAGCGGGTCGCTGTTTCGAAAAGAGACCTGAAGTACGATGAGGCGGGCGGATACGCCGTCTATCAAGGCACCGAAAACGATCTCGAGAATATGCAGGAGATCGAATATTATGATTATCGATACGGGTATGGATACGGATACGGCTATGGGTATGGCCCCGGAAGGGCTTACTACCGCCCCTATTACCGTCCCTATTATGATCCATACCGGACCCCCGGCTATTCCGACCCCTATTATGCGGATCGATATCCCGCCCGGTACGGGTATGACCCGACCCGGGACGAGGAGCGCCGGCAGGGGCAGCGAATGGAAAGGCGCCCTTATATGGATCAGAGACGCCGGGATGAAAGAAGCATGAGGCGGCAAGAACAACGTTCGGATCAGGGACGATACCTGGAGCAGAGAGGTCGCGGCGATACCGACCGACGGTACAGCCGATCTGGCATGCAAGCCAGTGAGATGCCCATGGAGAGACTGATTGACGCCATCGTGCGGACACAGGGCGGCGAAACCGTCGGAAGCGTGGAAAACCTGATCGTCGACCGGCGGGGTCGAATCAGCCATGTCGTAATGGATGTCGGCGGTTTTCTGGGGATCGGCGACAAAAGGGTTGCGGTCCCGTTCGACCAGCTGGAAGATGCGGGCCCCTATTATGTAATATATCCGGGCACGGAGGATGAACTCGAGAATATGCCCGAGTTCGATCCGGAACGGAGACTGGGACAGGCCCGAGGATGGCTGAGGCCCCAAGAACAGGCCGATGAGTAGACCGAAACCCGGTAGAACCTGAATTCATCCCTTTTTCGGCCGACGGCGGCATTACCGCCGTCGGTCGATGCAACAACGGTCGCCCGCCAATACCTGCTGGAAAAAAAGCTCATCAAGTAATCCTCAAAAACGGGAAATCATCATTCGCAAAAATGGGTAAATAAGGCATTTACCGTAATTTGCGCCTTCATTCCGGGGGTTCCTCTTGAAAAATCTTGATGTTTTCCGCTACTGGGATTAGGATACTCAGCAGTATTGGGGAAAAAAGTCATCAGATTTCGATCATACAAGCCGGAAACAGAAAAAGAGATTCAAGGTGTCGGCCTAAGGCTGCGAAAAATGGAAAGCGGATGAAGAAGGTCGCTGTAAATACACTATTTTTTCTTCTGATCTCTCTTTGGGTTTTGCAGGGGTGCGGCGGGGATTCCGATGACCCGGTTCATGAAGACAATCTCAAGGAGAGCGGCCTGAAAACAGCGGAATTGGTTGATGATCGGTATTCCAAAGCAACGGCCGGTGATCCGGGGTGGGAATATGCCGTGACCACCGCCGTCGATCTGGACCAAGACGGCGAATCGGAAACCCTCGTTCTGGTGGCCAATGTTTCCATACACAATGGGAGACCTGCCTGGAATGACGGACAGGCATGGCAGGCGTATGTGTTGGAATCCGATGGAGAGCGGATTGATCTGTATCGTCAGTATATTCAGCTCGGCAAGGTATCCCTGGCTATTGCCGAAGAATCAGAGAACGACCTCCCGACGATCCTTCTGGCCGAAAATACCGACACCCATATTCGCATGATTGAAATCCGCTACAACGGTCCCGATGAAATCAGGGCGACCGAGCTTCTCTCCCGCCGTTTGATCGACTCGCCGAAGCCGATGCCGCCGCCGGAATATCGGCAGCCGGTCCATCTCGACCCCATGTCCGGCAAGACCTGAAAGCGGTTCGCCAGTGCCGACGAGCGTTTGACAAAGCCGGATTCCACGGTTAGGCTTTTAGAAAGCGGAAAATTAGAATGTCGCATGAACAGGACCGAAATCCGGTGTATCGACATGAATCCTTCCGATTGGATAAACAGATCGCTTTACCCTTTTGAGTCCCGCTTTCTCTTTTTGAAATCGGGGCGGATGCATTTTGTTGATGAAGGCGCCGGTTTCCCGCTCATCATGGTGCACGGGAACCCCACCTGGTCTTTTGTGTATAGAAAGCTGATTACAGGACTCTCCGCCCGGTTTCGCTGCATCGCTATGGATCATATCGGTTTCGGCCTTTCGGACAAACCTGAGGGGTGGTCCTACAGACCGGTGGATCACGCCGGCAATCTGGAAAAACTCATCGATACGCTTGAACTTAAAGATATCACCCTGGTGGTTCAGGACTGGGGCGGCCCCATCGGACTTTCTTATGCGATTCGGCATCCTGAGAATGTTCGAAGTGTCGTTATCCTCAATACCTGGATGTGGCCGGTGCGGGGGGTGCTCCATTACGAACTGTTCAGCCGGTTTATGGCCGGCGCGCCGGGAAGATTTCTGATTCGCCGGTATAATTTTTTTGTGACCGTATTGATGCGGCAGATGTTTCACGGAAAAATGCCCGAGGACGTCTACCGCCATTATGTGATGCCCCTGAACCATCCGAAAGATCGCAAAGGGTGTATGGTGTTTCCAAAAGAGATTCTCGGGTCCGGCGAATGGCTGGCGGGATTATGGTCGCGCCGGAAGGTGCTACATACCAAACCGGCGCTGATCCTCTGGGGAATGCGGGATATCGCTTTTCGTAAACAGGAACTGGACCGATGGACCCGATTTCTTCCTCATGCACGCGTGGAACGGTTTGAACAGACCGGCCATTTTGTTCAGGATGAAAAGGGTGAAGACATCTGCCCGGTGATGGAAGCATTCATCCTAAACCGCCGGTCTTCTAAAGATTGATTCCAAAACTGGCGAAGAGGAACTTTTCGGCAGGGAGAAAAGAACCGAAAAAACGACCTTTTTTTAAAGACCCGATAAAAGAAAAGGCCCTTGATTATCGTTTCGGGCCAAACCTGACTAAGGGACAGGTGGCCGATACGGTGATTATGGCCAAGAAAGGACAAACAGTGGAAAAATCAGAAAAAGCCATCAAGGAAATGGATGAAGCGGTCGAAGCGCTTCGACACAACGGCCCTCTTCAACGCAACTGGGCCAAACTGAAAATGGTGCTGGAGCGTCAGGAAGAAATTAAAAAAAGGAAGCAGGAGAAGAAAGAAAAAGAAGAATAAGAACATTTCTTCGGCCGCCCACAAAGAATCCCACCCGTCATCCGGAATAAAAAAGCTTGATCTTTTCCGTTTATACTGTATGTTTCTACGCATAGAAACGAAAGCGATATCTTCCGACGGAAAGGAAAAAAGTCATGGGTAAAGGGATCTTGGGTTGGGTACTCGCGGTCTGTTTATTGTTTGGGGTTTCCGCGACAGCCGCGGATGAAATCAAAATCGGATACATGGCCACCATGAGCGGTCCGGCGGCCAGTCTGGGCATCGATATCCTGGACGGCTTCAAGCTGGGGATGGCCCACAAAGGCGGCCAACTGGGCGGCCTGCCGGTGGAGTTGATCATCGGCGACGATCAGCTCAAGCCCGGTATCGGGGTGCAGGTGGCCAACCGGTTCATCGAAAAAGAAAAGGTCGACTTCGTTACCGGCATCGTCTTCTCAAATGTGATGATGGCGGTGGCCAAACCGATCACCGACGCCGGCATCTTTCTGATCAGCGCAAACGCCGGCCCTTCCCCGCTGGCGGGCGCCCGATGCCTGCCCGATCTTTTCACCGTCTCCTGGCAGAACGATCAGACCCACGAAGCCATGGGCAAATACCTTCAGGATCAGGGGGTCAAGCGGCTCTACCTGATGGCCCCCAACTACCAGGCGGGCAAGGACGGCCTGGCCGGGGTCAAGCGCTATTTCAAAGGCGAGATCGTGGCCGAGGTCTACACCAAAATCAACCAGCCCGATTATGCCGCCGAACTGGCTCAGCTTCGGGCGGCCAAGCCGGACGGTGTGTTCGTTTTTTACCCCGGGGGCATGGGCATCAATTTCGTCAAGCAGTATGCTCAATCCGGATTGAAGCAGGAGATTCCCCTTTACACCACCGCATTCACGATCGCACAGATGGTGCTGCCAGCCATGGGGGATGCGGCCCTGGGCCTTTTGAATTCCAGCTTCTGGGGTCCGGACTTGGACACCCCGGTGAACCGGAGGTTCGTGGCCGACTTCCGGAAAGAATACGGCCGTCTGCCGTCCCTGTTCGCGGCCCAGGGGTATGACGCGGCCCTGCTCATCGACTCTGCGGTCGCGGCGGTGGAAGGTGACCTTTCCGACAAGGAGGCCCTTAGAAAGGCCCTTCGCAAAGCCGATTTTGCATCGGTGCGGGGGGATTTCAAATTCAATCACAACCACTTCCCGATTCAGGATTTCCATATTCGGAAGGTCATTCAGAATTCCGAAGGGGTGCTGACCACCCAGATCATCGGGACCGCCTTTGAAGACCATGCGGACGCCTACCACTCCGAATGCGGCATGCAGTGGTAAGGTGTACGGATAAAGACCAAAAAGGAACGGTTCCATGAGTATGCAGCTGTGGGTGGTGCAGACCCTCAACGGACTTCAACTGGGGGTCATGCTCTTTCTCATGTCCGCCGGCCTCACACTGGTATTCGGGATCATGAACCTGATCAACCTGGCCCACGGCTCTCTGTACATGCTGGGCGCCTACCTGGCGGCCACTTTTCAGGCCCTGACCGGCTCTTTTTTTCTGGCCTGTCTTCTGGCCGTGCCGCTGGTGATGGGAATCGGAATGCTGATGGAGATTTCCATCTTAAGGCGGCTTTACGACCGGGACCACCTGGACCAGGTGCTGGCCACCTTTGCCCTGATCCTGTTTTTTAATGAACTGGTTCGCATGACCTGGGGGCCCCAGGCCTATTTCATGGCGATTCCCGAATCCCTGTCCGGGACGGTCGAGATTCTGCCGGGCATTCCCTACCCCGCCTATCGTTTGACCATCGTTCTCGCCGGGTCGGGGGTGGCGGTCGGCCTCTATCTGTTTATCGGCCGGACCCGGCTCGGCATGATCATTCGGGCCGGGGCCACCCACCGGGAAATGGTCGGCGCTCTCGGGGTCAACATCAAGCTTTTGTATACGTTCGTCTTCGGGATGGGGGCGGCGATGGCCGGATTCGCCGGCATGATGGCCGGCCCGATTCTTTCGGTGGAAACCGGCATGGGCGAACCGATCATGATCCTGGCCTTTGTGGTGATCGTCATCGGCGGCATCGGGTCGGTTCGAGGGGCATTCGCGGCCGCCGTTCTGGTCGGTGTCGCGGATACCTTCGGCCGGGTCCTGCTGCCGCCGGCCCTCTCTTCCATGGCCATCTACATCCTCATGGCCGGGGTGCTCTGTTTCCGTCCCCGGGGACTCTTTCCCGCCCATGGATAAACCCATCGAAAGAATGGATCGGGCCGGATTTCAGTTCACAAGAATTCACCTGCTGTATCTGGCCGCCGGGGCCGGATTAGTCTTGCTTCCACTGGCGGCGGACGCCTTTTATACCCGCCTGGCCGGAAGAATTCTGATCTACGGCCTCTGTGCGCTCAGCCTGGACCTGATTCTCGGATACGGCGGGATGGTCAGCTTCGGCCACGCCGCCTTTCTGGGGATCGGGGCGTATACGGTGGGAATTCTATCCATCCACGGCTTTGAAAGCGCCTGGATCGCCTGGCCCGCCGCTATGGCATGCGCAGGGATGGCGGCGTTGGTGATCGGTGCGGTCAGCCTTCGCACCTCGGGCGCCTATTTCATCATGATCACCTTGGCCTTCTCTCAGATGCTCTATTATTTTTTTGCCGGACTGGCCGACTACGGCGGAGACGACGGCATGGCGCTCTGGTCCCGGAATTCCATCGGAGGCCCGGTAGACCTGGGCAATCCCGTCCAATTTTATTATGGGGTACTGCTTCTTTTGGCGATCGTCTTTTATCTCTTCCGACGGCTGGTCAACTCCCGCTTCGGAATGGTGATTCAAGGGGCCAGAGAGAACGAACGGCGGATGCGGGCCATCGGGTTTCCCACCTACCGATACCGGCTGGTCTGTTTCATGATCTCCGGGGCCGTCGCCGGTCTGGCCGGGGCGCTGATCGCCAATCAGGCGCTGTATATCAGCCCGGCCCTGATGCACTGGTCCCGATCCGGAGAAATCCTGGTGATGGTGATCCTCGGCGGAATGGGCAGTCTGGCCGGACCGGTGATGGGCGCCGCCGGGCTGCTCCTGACCGAGGAGGTGCTGTCCGAATACACCGAACACTGGAGGATCATACTCGGTCCCCTGCTGATCCTGATGGTCCTGTTCGCCAGAGGCGGAATTTACGGGCTTCTGTCTCCCCGAAGGGAACCATGACGATGCCGGTCCTGGCTTTGCGGGGCTTATGCAAGGATTTCGGAGCGATTCGGGCCACGGAGCAGGTGAATCTCGACTTTTTCTCCGGGGAGATACATGGCCTGATCGGCCCCAATGGGGCAGGCAAGACCACCCTCATCAATCAAGCGGCAGGTGAGCTGAAACCGGACGCCGGCGTCATTCGATTCGAAGGACAAGATATCACATCCCTGCCGGTTCATCGTCGGTCGGCCCTGGGGATCGCCCGGACCTTTCAGGTGACCAACATCTTCAACGGATTCACCGCCCTGGACAATGTGGCCCTGGCGGTCCAGGCCCGGGACGGACACAGCTTTCGGTTCTGGAAGCCGGCCCGCCGAGTCGAACACATCCGGGATGCGGCCCTGACCGCCCTGGGGCAGGTCGGGCTGGCCCATCGGGCCGATATTCGAGCATCCCGGCTCTCCTACGGAGAGCAGCGCCTGGTCGGCATCGCCATGGCCCTGGCTTCAGGCCCCCGGGTGCTGCTTCTGGACGAGCCCATGGCCGGAATGGGCGCCCGGGCCTCGGCTGAGATGGTGGGTCTGCTTCGAAGGCTGAAAGACCGAATGTCCCTGCTCCTGGTGGAGCACGACATGGATGCGGTTTTTTCCCTGGCCGACCGGATCAGTGTATTGGTCTACGGCCGGATCATCGCTTCGGGCACTCCGGAGGAGATTCGGCAAAGTCCCGCCGTTCGGGAGGCCTATCTCGGAGAAGAAGAAATCACAATGGAAAATACCCCGACCGGGCTGGAGGTGAAATCCCATGCTTGAATTAAAAAACATCCATTCCTACTACGGAAACATTCAGGCCCTGTTCGGCATCGATCTCGAGATTCAGGCCGGAGAGATGGTATCCCTTCTGGGGCGCAACGGCATGGGAAAGACCACCACCGTTCGTTCCATCCTGGGACTGACCCGGCCCCGGCAGGGGAGCGTCACTTTTCAGGGTCGGGACATTTTCGGGGCGCCTCCCTATCGTATCGCTCAAATGGGCATCGGTCTGGTGCCCGAAGGCCGGCAGATCTTCCCCACCCTGACGGTCCGGGAAAACCTGGTGGCCACCGCCTATCGCGGCAAAAACGGCCGTCGGCCCTGGAAGCCGGCGGATATCTACGAGCTTTTTCCGGTTCTGGCCCGACGCACCCGTCAGCCGGGCAGTCGGCTCTCCGGCGGAGAACAGCAGATGCTGGCCATCGGCCGGGCCTTGATGACCCATCCGAAACTTCTGATCCTGGATGAAGCCACCGAGGGGCTGGCGCCCAGAGTCCGGTCTCAGATATGGGCCTGTCTGGAAAACCTCAAATCCGCCGGTCTGTCCATCCTGGTCATCGACAAACATCTTGATGCATTGACACGAATCTGCGACCGTCATTATATTATCGAAAAAGGACGCATTGTCTGGCGGGGCGACTCACCCGAACTGAAAGCCGACCCCGCCGTTCGACAGGATTATCTCGGGGTGTAATTCAAGATGGCATCGGAAGACGGGCGGGGTTTACTGGCATTCCCTTTAAAGGGGCTGAACGACGAAGAAGGGCAATCGGTTCCCGAGGGGATCGATTTTGTGGTGGATGCCCATGTCCATATCTTTCCCGACCGAATTTTCGATTCCATTCACAAATGGTTCGATCAGAACGCCTGGCCCATTCGGTACCGCTTCACCGCCGCCTCTCTTCTGGAATTTCTTCTGAGCCGCGGCATCAGCCACATCATCGCCCTCCACTATGCCCACAAGCCCGGCATCGCCCGGAAACTCAATGCCTTTGCGGCCGAGGTGTGCGGCCGGTTCGACCGGGTCACCGGCATGGCCACCGTCTACCCCGGCGAACCAAATGCCGGGGAGATTCTTCGGGAGGGATTTGAAGCCGGATTGGGCGGCGTGAAGCTTCACTCCCACGTTCAGTGCTTTTCCATGAACAGCCCGGAAATGGAAGTGGTGTATCAAGCCTGCATCGCCCATGACAAACCGCTGATCATGCATGTGGGCCGGGAGCCCAAAAGCCCGGCTTATCCTTGTAATCCCTATGAGTTCTGCAAGGCGGGGGATTTGGAGCGGGTGATTCAAGAGCACCCTGCCCTGCGGGTCTGTGTCCCCCACCTCGGCGCCGACGAATTCTCTGCTTACCAGCGGCTTATCCAGACCTACGACAACCTCTGGCTGGATACCACCATGGTGCTTACCGATTATCTCCCGCAGAATCCGCCGCCCCCGCCCCTTCCGGAATGGCACATCGATCGGATCATGTACGGCACCGATTTTCCGAATATCCCCTATGCCTGGGACCGGGAACTCAAAATCCTGGCCGCCACTCCGGGGCTCACTCCCGAGGAACTGGCCAAAATCTCGGGGAGAAATGCGATTGAGTTTTTCGGATTAGGATATTCTGAAAGTAGGAAATGATCCTTCTCCAGGTCAATTCAACCGTAGGTACTTTTCTCAGGTTGGAAGTATGTCCTGAGGATGAAGACCTGTTCTTTTTGATTGATGGGTCAGTTCAGTTCCATCAGAGAGGATAAGAAAACCGAGTTTTGCTCCTGGGAAAAATGGAAATGAAATACGCAGTTGATCATCTTCGAATTTACTGATCACCCTTTAAGTTTTCCCGAAGGATATTAATATCTTCACAAGTGACGGCCGTTTTAAGAAAAAATTTCAACCTTTTTTGATTGCTCATTTTTTCCACCCTTTCGAAAATATCATTCGGAACTTTTCCAAATCGAGCTTCAATCGCTTCAATCAGCATCTCTCTTGCAGTTAGAATCCTTCCTTCCTCAATCCCATCCTGCTTAATAATGTCATATGCCGCGGATTCAATCATTATGTCTTTCCTCCTGTTGATCAGTTGAACCGGCAGGTTTTCGGAGACGATGCCGGATAAAATTGCCATAGATGTCAGCAGGTCGGCTTTCTCGATCCTTGACCGGCTACTTTGATAGATTAAATCATCGGCCGCTGTGAGCAATTCCGGACCATTCTTCATCAGGGGTACGAACGGCGTCAGGCAAAGGAGGCCCTCATACACGATATCTCGGGCGTCCATTTCATAGATCTTGATCAGCTGAAATGTGAATCGAACTTCATTATTCTCATAAATATGAGTGGCCGCCTCGGCGCGTTTCAGCAGAATGACAAAGGAAACCGGATCCATTTGGTATTTGATCTGGTAACGGGTCCGGTGATCCAGCAGACTCAGGGGAACGGCCTCATTCCAATGCGTCTGAAGCTCGAAAAGCGCCAGTTTCTTTTCACCGCTCTTGGCCTTCACCATCACAGGAAAATCGCTGCGCTTGAGGCTGACCGTTTCTTGGGGCAGTTCCTCGATCAGTGTGCTTTCTTCAACCTCGATGCCTGCAAAATACCAAATGAGTTCGTCCCGACAGGTTTCCATCAAGATTTTGGAGGCAACATCGTAGTGATGCATTTTTACCGTTTCGAATCAGCGGTTTGTGTTCCCTGCATATTCAGGATGACGGCTTTTGGACCCATGTTTGTATTATCCTCATATTTTTCGGCAAAGTCAAACCGGAAAATCTTTCCGCGCCCTATCGGTGGGCCTTGGTACCGGTCCGCTTCCGGAACCCAAAAACCCGCTTTCGGCGTCTTGTCGTCCCTCGGGGATTGTGTTACATGTAAATTTTAACCGATCGTTCATCAACAACCCTTTTGGAATTCAAAAAGGTCGTCATGACACATGAAGATAAAGGCAAATATGCCGCCAAGCATTCCCCGAAGGCCGCGCTCGATCCCGAAATCGCCGCAGATATCAAAGACAGGGCCAAGGAAGGAAAGATCTCCTGCGGCGCCTGTTTTCGTATCGTAAAAGATCGGAATGTTCCGCCGTCACGGGTGGGAAAAAATGTGGATCTTCTGGAATTTCGAATTGTCCAGTGCCAATTGGGGCTTTTCGGCTATTACCCGGAAAAAAAGATAGTGGAACCGGCTCAAGTGGTTGCGCCCCGGCTGCGGGACGCCCTCCACGACGCACTGGTGGATACCAGGATTCCCTGTGCCGAAGCATGGCGGGTCGCCGAAGAATTCGGGCTTTCAAAAATCAATGTCTCCGCAGCCTGCGAGGCCCTGAAAATCAAGGTCAGCCCTTGTCAGCTCGGGGCCTTTTGAAGTGGAAGACCTGCAAACCCATCCCATTCGGTTCGTCGGAGCCGGTCCGGGTGATCCCGAGCTGATCACGGTGAAAGGGCAGCGTGCCCTCCAAGGGGCCGATCTGGTGGTTTATGCCGGGTCATTGGTACCGGTGGAACTGCTCCAGTGGACCCCGCCCGAATGCAGGCACGTCGACAGCGCCCCCCTGCATCTGTCGGAGTTTATGAATCTGATGATCGAAGCCCACCGCGCCGGCAAACGGGTGGTGCGGCTTCATACCGGGGACCCGAGCCTCTACGGGGCGATCGCCGAACAGATCACCGAACTTCGAAAAGAGAAGGTCCCTTTCGAGGTCATCCCCGGCATCACCGCCGCGTTTGCAGCGGCCGCCGCCATGGGCATCGAGTACACCCTGCCCGAAGTGACCCAGACCGTGATTCTGACGCGAATGGCCGGCCGAACCCCGGTACCCGAAGCCGAAAACCTGGAATCCCTGGCTCGACACCGGGCCTCAATGGCTGTCTATCTGTCCATATCCATGATCGACCGGGTGGCCGAGATTCTTGAGCGGACCTATGGTCCCGATTCGCCGGCAGCCGTGGCCTATCGGGTCAGTCAGCCGGAGGAAAAAATCTTCCATACCACCGTCGCCCGACTTCCCGAACTGGTTGAACAGGAGAACATCCGCAAACAGGCGCTGATTATCGTGGGCAGCGCCCTGGACCCCGGTCTTCAATCGACCCGGAAAAAATCCCGCCTGTATGACAAGGGGTATACCCATGAATACCGGGAAGCCCGATGACCGATTCCACGATGGACGGGGTGTATGGCTGCGGAATTCCATGGTTGATGGATGACCGGTAGACAGGCGCGGCAGACCGCCCATCCCTCTTTGAGGATGGGCTGGAAGGTGCAATTCACGGTGTTGGCGATCGGTTTGGCCGCCACGGTGATTCTCTCCACCGGGATGGGGTATATTCCCGTATCGCCCGCCCAGGTTTTGCGGATCATCGGTGCCGAACTGGCCGGAATTCCCGGGCTGACGGCCGGGATGGACGAACTCTATCCGGTGGTGGTAATGGATGTCCGCCTGCCGCGCATCCTGACCGCCGCAGTCGTGGGAGGAGGGCTGGCGGTGTCCGGGTGCGTCTATCAGGGCATCCTCCTCAACCCGCTGGCGGACCCCTATACCCTCGGCGTGTCCGCCGGAGCCGCCTTCGGCGCGGCGGTGGCCCTGCTGCTGAACCTCACCGCCATGGGGACCTATTCCATTCCGCTTTTCGCCTTTGCCGGGGCAAGCCTCACCCTTCTTCTGGTGATCTATCTTTCCGCTTCGGGCGGTGGAATGTCCTCCAACAATCTGATTCTGTCGGGCATCATCGTGGCCGCCATCCTGTCGGCCGGGATCAGCTTTTTTAAGTATATCGCCGATGAGCAGGTGGCGGTGATCATCTTCTGGCTGATGGGCAGCTTCGGTTCCCGCACCTGGAATGACGTGGGTCTCACCCTGTTTTTCGTCACCCTCGGGCTGGTGGTATTCCTCTTTTTCGCACGGGACCTGAACCTTCTCGCCCTGGGCGACCGGACCGCCGCATCTCTGGGTGTGGACACCCGCCGGGTGATGGTCATCCTGCTGGTGACGGCGTCTCTGGTCACCGCCATCTGCGTGTCGGTCTCGGGGATTATCGGGTTTGTGGGGCTTCTGGTTCCACATATGATGCGCACCCTCACCGGGCCGGACAACCGGCGGCTTCTGCCCGCTTCCTTACTGGCCGGGGCCATTCTACTGCTCTGGGCCGATACCGTTACCCGGGCGGTGCTTCCCCACGAAATCCCGATCGGGGTGCTGACCGCCCTGATCGGCGGCCCGTTTTTCTGCTATATCTTTCGTCGTAAACAGATGGGGAAAACCGCGATCTGAGCATGAGCTTCGTTGTCGACCACATCGCCTTCAGCTATCCGGATCATCCGGTGCTGACGGATGTCTCCCTGACCATCGATTCAGGGCATTTCTACGGTATTCTGGGGCCCAACGGGTGCGGCAAGAGTACCCTGATCGACCTGCTGATGGGCCATCAGCGGCCGAATTCAGGCCGCATCACCTACCATGAGCGGAATGTTCACGCCTATTCCCGCCGCCGGCTTGCACGGGAAATGGCGCTGGTTCCCCAGAACTTTTACGTCAACTTTCCGTTTACCGCCCTGGAGGTGGTCCTGATGGGGCGCTACCCCCATCTGCCCCGGTTTGCAGCGCCGTCGGCCGAGGATGTCGCTATCATCGAGGCGGTGATGGAGCGAACCGGCACCGCCCGGTTCCGGAACCGATACATGACGGAGATGAGCGGCGGGGAACGCCAGCGGGTCATCTTCGCCCGGGCCCTGGCCCAGGATACGCCGGTGCTTCTGCTGGATGAGGCCACCTCCAATATGGATATCCATCACACCCTGGCCCTGATGGAGATCGTGGCGACGGATGTGAAAGATGCAGGCAAGACGGCGGTGTCGGTCTTTCAGGATGTGAATCTGGCGGCCACCTATTGCGACCGGCTGATCCTGATGAAAAACGGGACCATCGCCGACTGGGGCGAAACGGGTTCCGTATTGACCGCCGATAACCTGGGAATTGTTTTCGATGTCGACGCTCATGTTTACTCGGATGCATTCACCCGATCCAGAAAAGTGAGTTTCAGGCAGCGCCATGCCATACCTTCGTAACCTCTTTATCATAGGAACGTTGGTAACCCTGGTCGCTTTCCTTCAGAGTGTCGCTCTGGCCGAGTCCGTAACGGACGGCTCCGGCCGTCGCATTCAAGTCGACCGCCCGTTTCGAAGAATCATATCCCTGTACGGGGCCCATACGGAAAACCTCTTCCGGTTGGGGCTGGACGATGAAATCATCGGGGTGGGCCGGAACGAGGCTTATCCGCCGGAGGCTTTGGAGAAACCGGCTCTCAGCTACCATGACGACGCGGAAAAATTCATGGCCCTGCGGCCCGACCTGGTGCTGATTCGGCCCATGATCGACCGGGTGTATCAGCCTTTTGTTCGAAAACTGGAACTGGCCGGCATTACGGTCGTCTCCCTGCAACCGGTCGGGATCGAAGATATGTATCAATATTGGCGGGACCTCGGAATTCTGACAGGGAAAAAAGCGGAAGCAGAGGCGATGATCCGCTCCTTCGAAGCGGGGCTGATCGCCATTCGGGAGCAGGTGGACAGGATTCCCCCGGAAGCCCGAAAAAAGGTCTATTTCGAGGCGATTCATCGAAAGATGAAGACCTTTTCCCGGGGATCCATCGCCATGTTCGTGCTGCAAACCGCCGGCGGCATCAATGTGGCCGAAGATGCCAGCCAGATGCGCCGGACCAATATCGCGGCCTACGGCAAGGAGCGCATCCTCGCCAAGGCCGCGATCATCGATGTCTACCTGGCCCAGCAGGGCGCCATGAATCCGATCACCAAGGCGGATATTCTGAAAGAACCGGGATTTCAGGCCATCAAAGCGGTTCAAAACGGGCAAGTATATCTGATCGACGAATGGATCGTCTCGCGGCCTACTTTTCGCCTGCTCGAGGGAATCACCCGGGTGGCCGGAATGCTCTACCCCGGTCTCATGCAATCCTCAGCATTTCCTTGAAATCACTTGTGATCCTGATTCAGGCCTGTATGAGAAAACCCTTTTATCCGCTCGACCGCCCGCCCATTACCGTAAAATTCACCGAATCATAATCCCCGGCAAGATCCATCACCGTCAGTTGGTATCGGCCGGGCTGATGGAACCGGTAATGGCGCACATCGTTAACCGGGAAATGCCCGATCAGTTCGCCGTTGAGAAGCCAATAGAGCCGGCCCCGTCCGCCCCGGGCCTGAAGGGTAATGGCGGGAAGCCGGGGGCGTAATCCGGGCGGTCGCAACACGGTATCGGGTTCCACCCCCACAATTCGGATGGTATCGGCCCGGGACGCAACCGGCTGCCGGCAGATGGGGTCCAGCGGGGGAATTCGGGACAAAGCCTTTATCCGTGGAGAAAGCCAGGGTTCAGCCGCTCGGGGCCATCGGGCGATCTTTTTTTCCATCGGATCGGAACAGGGGCAGTCCGCCTCCACCCGTAATCCGTTGTCCGGATTCACCAGCACCGTCAACGGATTGGGCTGCCAGTGGCGGTCGGTCCGGTCCGGCAAGGTGGGCGGAACCACATCGTTGAGCACCCAGGCATGCCGCCGCTCATGGCAGAGAGGATCGCCTTCTCCCACCGGCGGCTTGCCCAAGGGCCAGCAGATCTCCTTTCGGGACACCGAAGCCGGCGCCGCCGGCGACGGCCCATACCGCCGGGGCAGGCTGTCGACGATATTAAAGAGCAGAGGCGCCGCCGTGGCCCGACCGTATTGGCCGGGAGACGGGGTACCGTCGGGCCGACCCACCCAGACCCCCACCGTATAGCGATCGGTCACTCCGATACACCAGGCGTCCCGGAAACCGTAACTGGTGCCGGTTTTCCAGGCTACCCGTCGGGACCGGTCCAAAAACAACCGCCCGGCCGGCAGATCGGGCCGCCGGTTTTCCTCCAGGATCTGGCGAATAATGAAGCCCCCCCCTTTCGTGAGCATTCGCCTCTCAAAAATGGGGTCTTCCTTGGTATATCGAAGTCGACCGGCCAGTCCCCCCCTGGCAAAGGCGGTATATCCCGAGACCAGATCCTCCAGAGAGGCACCCACTCCGCCGAGAATCATGGTCAAATTAGGATTCTGGTGGGGGGGAAAATCCAGTTTCAACCCGCCTTGTCTCAGTCGGGTATCAAAAAACCGGGGGCCGATCCGGTCCAGAAGATCCACCGCCGGCAGATTGAGGGAACGCCGCAGGGCCTCGGCCGCCCCCACCGGACCGGTGAACTGGTCTGTGAAGTTGTCCGGCCGGTATCCGCTGAAGGAAAATGGCGCATCCATCATCAGGCTTTCGGAATGGATCAACCCCTCTTCCAGAGCGAACCCGTACAAAAACGGCTTGAGGGTGGAACCCGGAGACCGAACCGCCTCGACCATATCCACATGTCCGAACCGGTCCTCATCCAGAAAATCGGCGGACCCGACATACGCCCGCACCCCCAAAGATTCGTTTTCCACCACCAGGGCCGCCGCCGATGTGCGGGCCGGGCTGGAGGCGACAACGCCCCGCACCAGATCCCGAACCGCGCCCTGGAGGAATGGATCGATAAAGGTGTGTACCGGCTTTCGCGGTTCGGCTTTGCCCTGCAACCTGCGAGAGAGCAGTGGCGCCTTCAGGGGATGCGGTTTGAACCGCGCCGTCACCCGCTCGATCTTGGCCGAGGCCACCTGTTCCCGGTCCCAGATATTGAATTTGGCCATCCGGTCCAGCACCTTGTCTCGGGCCCGGGCCGCCCGCTCCGGATGCCGGTCCGGCCGCAGCCGGGTGGGGGCCTGCGGCAGCACGGCGAGAAGCGCCGCTTCGGCATGGCTCAATTCTATGGCGGATTTTCCAAGATATGCATAGCAGGCCGCCTGAACTCCCTCGACAGGACCGCCGAACGGGGCGTAATTGAGGTACAGGGTCAGGATCTCCGATTTAGTGAAGCGATATTCGAGCTGAAGCGCCCGGAACATCTGCTCCGCTTTGCCGGGCAGGGTCCGGGAATGGGGATGGAGAATCCGGGCCACCTGCATGGTCAGGGTGGAACCGCCCGAAACGAACTCTCCCGCCTGAATAAACTGGAAAAAAGCCCGAACCAGGGCAAAGGGGTTCACACCCGGATGGTAGCGGAAAAACCGGTCTTCATAGTGAATCAGCGCCTCCAGATACAACGGCGAAACCTCATGAATGCTGACCGGATATCGCCAGACACCCTTTGCATCGGGAAAACTGCGAAGCGGTGAACCGTCATCCGCCGTAACCGTCACGGCAAATGTTTCATCATCCTGAGGAAGATGAAGCGGATAGAGATGGTTGAGGATGCTCGCGATGGAAAGTACATACAGGAGGGCGGCTGAGAATAATAGAAGGGCTACTGTTAAGCGGAAATTCAGATTCATTGTCCCGATTTTTTCTGCTCCTTCAGGAATGTATCCATGCTCCGCATGAACACCTGGGTGAAATAATAACGGTCCCCCTCTTTCCAGATACCCACTCCCGTCTGGTGATAATTTTCATCCACAATGTTTTTGCGGTGAGACGGGCTGTCCATCCAGTCCTCAACCAGCCCATCGGCGGGTTGGTTGATATTTTCCGTCATAGCAAGGTTTTCCCCTACCCAGCGGAAGCGCAGCTCGGCCGCTTCCACGCGATCGGCCACCGTTCTTCCGGAGGGGCCGAAGTGGCTGAAAAAATCCTCTTGAAGCATTTGCCGGCTGTAGTCCCGGGCGACTTTGTTGAGAACCTCATCCTCTTCCAGAATCGGCAGGTCTTTTTCTTTCCGGACTTCATTGATCTCGGAGATGATCCGGGCCTCCATGTGCTGAATCACCTCTGATTGGGGGTCGGGGCCGGCAGAGTTTTTTGAATCATCCGCCCAAAGGCTGTTCCCGCACAGGAAGGTGAATATCCCTATCCCAAGCAAAAAGGTTGAGAACCGTAAAGGATGGTGGGTATTCAGGAGCGGATTCTTGCACTTTTCAGTGGGGCAAAGGCTCATAATGACCTCTTTCTCCATATAAAATTCAACCTGTAATCTTCATTCCGTTGGACACGGAACCGGTAATCGAGCAGTGAGTACTTGCGCATCTTCGCAACCGAATCCTATCAGAGTTCCCGTCTTCTGGCAAAATGAAAGACCATTTCCTTGAAACTATATGGATATAAGAAATGTACAAAATCCCTGAAAATGATTGAAAATATATCAGCGTATGATATATTTTCAATCTCCTGGTGTGTTTTTCACCATTTATAGATGAGGTTGATCGTCTATGCCATGGACCTACAAACCTCGCTGGCTCGCGCCAAGGCTGGTCGAAGCTGTTGAATTTTCTCCGGTGGTGGTTCTTACCGGCGCCCGTCAAACCGGCAAGAGCACCCTTTTGCGCAACGAAGCGCCGTTCATGGATTGGCCCTATCTCACCCTGGATGATCTGGATGTCCGGGAAATGGCCGAAAACGATCCGAATGAGCTTGCGGCACTGCACGATCGGGTGGTGATCGACGAAGTCCAAAAAGTTCCCAAACTGATGTCCGCCATCAAGTTACAGGTCGATAGAAATCGCGATCGGCGGTATGTCCTATCCGGATCGGCCCATCTGCTGCTCATGAAAGCCGTATCCGAAAGCCTGGCCGGGAGGGCGCTCTATTTCGAACTGATGCCCTTTACCTTAGGCGAAGAGACCTTGAGACCGCCGCCTGACTGGCTGCCGGCCGGCCGGCAGCCTGAAGAAATATCCACCGGCTTGAAACAAAAGGAAAATATTTCAAATTCTTACCTTTTCCGGGGCGCGCTGCCGCCGGTCACCTTTCTTACCAAATCTTCACAGGTGTCGACTTGGTGGGAGGGTTATATCCGAACCTATCTTGAACGAGATCTCCGCGATCTTTCCCAAATAGCGAATCTCCCGGATTTCCGAAAGGCAATGGCCCTCCTTGCTTCTCGAACGGGTCAACTCCTGAATGCAGCCGATATCGCTCGTTCCACCCAACTGTCCCAAGCCACCGTCGGCCGGTATATCAATCTCATGGAGACGGGCGGTCTGTTCGCCAAACTCCAGCCCTTCAGCCGGAACGTTTCCAAGCGGGTCGTCAAATCCCCGAAAATCTTCTGCTTGGATACCGGACTGGCTTGCGGCCTTTGCGGCATCCGGTCGCCGGAATCGATCGATCCCTCCTTTCGGGGGCAATTGTTCGAAACCCTCGCATTTCATCAGCTGTCCGTCATCGCATCCGTAAACGGCGGCCGTATCTTTTACCTTCGAAAACAGGGCGGATTGGAACGGGAGATCGATTTTTTACTGGAAATAGATGGACGCATTCTGACGGTTGAAGTCAAGGCATCGGAAAGGGTCGGCTTGAAAGACGCCGAGAACATGATTCAACTTCGGGAATTGCTTCCGGATTGGCATGGCGGTCTGGTCATCTACAACGGGAAAAGCATTCAAAAACTACGGCAGAATATTTGGGCGGTTCCCCTGATCGCGCTTTGATGGTTCAGCAAAGCCGGCTTTTTCATCAAAGTCCGGGCGCACTCATTGCTTACGCTTGTCACCGACAAAATTTATAAACATCCTTCCCACATATTCCAGATCCAGTTCATGGCCTGCTCCCGGCACCACGCGGAGGGAGGCATTGGGCAGCCGGGGAATGATCTTGCGGGCAAGATCGGGATCGCAGGCTGAATCCTCTTCGCCGGTGTGTACTTCAAGACAGCCGCAGGACGGAAAGGTCCCGGACTCGGCGATTTGCAGCAACTTGCGGGGCCGCGGCGGGCGGGAACCGTACCGGCGGTTCGGGGTGACGGCCTCTCCGAGAACCGGAGAAAAAAGCAGAACGCGTCCGGGAAAAGGCGGCAAATCCGCCAGAGCATGAAGCAGAAGGTACCCTCCGTAGGAGCTTCCCACCAGAATGCTTTCCGGGGTCCGGAATCCGGAATTGAGGTCCTCCGCGATCCGATCGAGCTGTTCGGCAAATCGAATCCGAACGAACTCCCCAACCAGGCCCCGACCCTTTATGTTGCATCCGAAAGACGTGAGCAATCGTCCGAGGCCTTTATTGAGATCTTCTCCCCTTCCCGGGATCAGATAGATAAGAAAATTTGACAAAGTAGAGGAAAGCACATCAATAATTTCTGAGAGATAATCAGGAGATGATTTCAAACCCGGCGTATTCAAAATGCCGATCAAAGGTAAAGACCTGTTTAATATTAAATTTCTTCATTATCACGAAAGAAAGGCAATCCGTAAAGCTGACCTTCTGGTCAGCATATTTTTGAAAATAAATTAACGCCTCCAGTTCGTCTTCTTCGGTCGTTCTTTCAACTATGGTATCTGAGGAATAAATCTCTTTGAGTTTTTTTGCAGAAAAAGAAAAACTTGTTCGTCTTCCGAGCAAGGTCGCAAGCTCGTCTAAAACATGGTGGCTGGTACTGAAGGAAAAACCGCCTTTTCTGAGGATTTGCCAACATTTGGTTGCCCGTGTGTTGTAAGCATCTTTGGAACAAAAGCAGGCAAGATAAGCGGCCGTATCAATGAAAACGCTATTCCCCATCGGAATCGTCTAATTCATAGAGGTAGTAATCCACATTAGAAGACAAATCTTCAGGTATATCGTAATTCCACATACCGCTATCCAGAAAAGGCAAATACGGTTCTTTGCGAGTCCGGGTTTTCACCTTTTCACTTCCAATTTTTTCCCCTTCAATAATTAACCGAACTGGGGTTTCAGGGGAAATATTAAGGTGTTCAAGTTTTGCATGCAACTCTTTAAACGTTGTTTGAATTTCCATAACTATCTTTTTTCTCGAATGGTTTTTTTAACCTCAAAAAGTCAATGCTAAAGACCACTTCTCCAACACACCGTAATCCCCGGGCGCATTGTCGATCACCTGCAGGATCCAATCGCCCTTCATCTGCTGGCCGGCCCGGACCATGGCGGCGAGTCCGGAATGGTTGGTGGAATCATAGGTGCGCCGAACGTCGGCCTTGTTGCCGCCTTCTCCGAAAGGCATCAGTACGACTCCCTGGCCGGAGGGGGCGATCACCGCGATCTGAAGATCTCCGATATAGGTGTGGGTGATCTCCACCTGAATCTGGATCTCCCGGGCCAACCCATCCTGATCGATGGGAATGGCTGAAGTGATTCCGTTCCAGTCTGCATCGGGAATTCTAAGGCCAGAGACCGCCTCTCCCTGAATGATTCGTTCGGTGGGTTCGTAGGGAATGGTCAACTTCCAGCGGTTGATCCGACCGATATCCCGAAGCGCAAGATCCTTTACGCAGAGCCCCCAGCTGCCCTGCATGGATAGCCCCTTCAATTGCCTGAGATGCCCTTCCGAATTGTAAGCCCGCTGCAGGTCGCCCTGCTCGCCCCAATCTCGGTTATGCAGAAGGATCCGGTCGCCGTGCGGATTGATCAGGGAGACTTCCAGGTCCCCGATATGGGAATGGCTGATATCCACCTCCACCGATATCGCCGTGATCCTGCCGGGTTTGTCCACTGTCACCATACTGCAGATCCCCTCGTCCGCATCGTCCGGAATCAGAAGGTCGGGAAATACTTCCTGTACCACCATCGGGGTATCTGAAATGTCGGTCTCCCCCAGATCCCCGGCCCGACCGGTTATAAACCGGATGACCTCCCCCGGTTCCCCGATATCCAGAAGATTGAACCCGGATTCCGATCCGTCCCATCGGCGGGTGTTCGGCGTGGTGTCGTGGGACAGGACAACCCCCGCCTGTTTTCCGAAAAGATCGGTAGCATCGCCGGAATTGCGGTTGGTCTCCAGATCCAGACACCCGTCCGCCTGGAGCAGAGCGCACTGGTAGTGCCGGTCGGGATCACCGCCTTGCCATTCGTTGGAGCCCAGGGTATCACAGTGGTAAACCGCCAGGCCGCTGGAAGGCAGAAAGGCGTCCAGACCGATTCGGGTACGGTTTTCGACCAGGTAGTACTCATTGGGCCGCTCGGTTTCGAACCGGTACAAGCTGGTGTAATCCCCGTGGCGGGCCTGAAAAGTGCCGGGCTGGTTCAGGAGCACCTCTTTGTCATGCCATCCGACCAGGTCCCGAAGATAGGCGCAGACCGGGGCCGGGGTGCGGCCGTAGTCCAGCCGGTTGCCGGCGGCCATCAGGCAGTAAAGTCCCAGCCCCGCGCTGGGGTCCGAATCGCCGTCCCGGGTGCCGTAATCGTAGAGATCCGGAAAGCGGCACAGAAGATGACCGGTTTCATGACAGATGGTCCCGATGTTCAAGTCGATGGACCGCCGTCCCAGCCCGGTCATCATATATTGATTAAAGGTGATGCCGTCATACCGCACCTGGCGTCCGGCGGCCCATTCCACCCTCCAGTTGTGGGGCCAGAGTTGCCCCTCATAGAGGGAACGACCGGCATAGAGGAAATTGACCGCATCCACGATCCCTTCCGCCTGAGAGTCGAAGCGGGACAGATCGATCTTGAGTTCTTCGGCCACCCGTTCCAGGGCCTCGTCCACGAGATTGTTGGAGATGTAATGGGCCTGAGAATGGCTCAAGGTGATGGGCCCCACCACCACATTGGTATAGTCGAGCTTTCCGGAAGACATCTTCAGATAATATTCCCGAATTGAACAGGCATTCCGGTTGGCGGTAAAATCGTCCTCATTGAAAAGCGCGGTCACCTCTTCCGGCCCGATTTCGGTATGGACATCCCGAAAATTGACCAGGACCGTCAACCCCAGGATTTTGCCGCGGCTCAACCGCCGCCCGGAAAGCAGCCCGTTATGGGGTCCCCGGACCCCCATAACGCCGGCCGGCGGGGATGCGGGCGGATAGGTTTTCTCATAGCGGTCCCGGAACTTGCCGTTGCGGATGGATTTGGCTTCCTGCAGGTGACGTCTCAACCCGAGGGGCGGCTGCTTGAGAATGGGGGTGCCGCTGGAGATGAGATGGCCCTGCACCAGAACCGCATAGCAGTAACGTTCCAGATTCGGGTCATATACCACCGTGTACCCGGCCTCGTTTTCATACCGGGCGTAGAATTCATCCCCGAAGACCCGAAGCTGGACATCGGGTCCGTCTCCCTGGGGGAAGGTCCGCATTTCACCAAAAATCACACTCATCGCCGGTTTCTCCCTTTATTCCCCAAGGCACCTCACCCCTTCAAGGCCCCGAATGGAGGCCCATCCGGGGTCTATTGAACCTCGAGTTTTCCGTCCTTTAAATGAAATGACTTTTTCTGATCGCTTTTCAGAAACTTCACCATATTGATCACGTCCAGCGCCGTGAACCGCCCGATGGAACCGGTGCTGTAGGTCGCTCGAAGGATTTTGTTGTCCGGCCCGATTAAAAAATTCGTGGGCTGAAGAAACTTCTTTTCTTCCTCGTAAAAAGCGCCGAAAGTCTCGGAAATTTTTTCGGCTTCCAACCCATACGCCACCGGAAACCGCAGGTTCAACTTTTTCACCGTTTCCACGGCTTTGTCAAGGGGATCGACACTGGCCGCATAAAGGTCAATCGCTTCGGCTTTCAATGCGTCGAGGGAGTACTGGAAATCAGCCAACTGCTGATCGCAGTACGGTCACCAGCTTCCCCGATAAAAGAGGACCACCCCGAAACGGTCTTCAGTGGCCTCGGGCAATTGAACCCGGTCGCCTGTAATCAGTTGCAGTTCAAAGGCCGGAAACATCTCCAGGTTATCCAGCGGGGTACCGATTCTGGCCATTTGCAACTCCTTTTTGGCCGGCCCAGCCTTCGCTCCCAGGATAGGAACAAAAACGGGGCCGTTTATGAGGTGTATTGGACCGGGCGTAGAACACGCCCCTCCCTGTTCTCAAATCAGTGTAAAAAAAGAAAATGAAAATAAGGGTCGCGCTCAGTGCGTTGCCTCAACCGGAAACCCGGCGCGGTGCCATTCGCTCCAGCCGCCCTTCAGCGCATATACATCGGAATATCCCATCTTCATGAGCTTTCGTGCCAGACCGGCACTGGTGTGTTCGTCCGGTCAGGCGCAGTAGAGCACCAGGGTCTGGTTTTTGGGATATCGCCTCGCCGCAAAATCCATGGGGTTCTGCCGGTCGGCGCCCTTGACTTTGGCCTCCGCCGTTTTCCATTGGCCTTCGGTGCGGACATCGATAACCACCACGCCCGGCTGATCCATGATTTCCATCACCCGCTCCTTGGATATGCGGGGGACCTCCTGCGACCCTGCCGTCGCCACCGGAATCATCATGGAAAGACTGATGATGCCGATCAGAACGGCCCTCTTGATCGGTTTTGAAATGCTGTTATATCGTTTCATATCTGTTTCCCTTCATGCTTTGGGGTTTTCCTCCCTGAGCCGGGTCCTGATCTTGATTTCCGAGTGGAGGGTTCGGTGAACCGGGCATCTATCGGCGATCTCCAGCAATCGTTTTCTCTGTTCTTCGCTCAAATCCCCCCTCACCTCGATTTCCCGGTCGATTTCATCCAATTTGCCGGATTTGGTTTCGCAGTCCTCGCAGGCATCCGCATGAACTTTCTGGTGTTTCAACCGCGCCACGATTTCATCCAGAGGCCACTCCTTTCGATCCGCATACATCCGCAGGGTCATGGTGGTACACGCCCCGAGCCCCGCCGCCAGATAATCATACGGATTCGGCCCCATGTCGCTGCCGCCCAGGGATTTGGGTTCATCGGCGATCAGGTCATGCCCGCTGGCGGAGATTTCCGTGCGATACCCTGATTTGCCGGTTCGGGCGACCACCCGGTGATCCTCGGACTCGGCGGGCCGAATCTTCTCCATGGGAATCCCGATGTATTTTCGAGCCCAGGCGGCGATGACCGCTCCGGCATACAAAGAATCCCGCTCATCCGAAAGCAGGTGGTCGGCCTGATCCAGCGAGACGAAGCTTTTGGGATGTTTGGCGGCCATAAAAATCGTGGCCGCGTTGTCGATTCCCACCACATTGTCGGTGGGCGAATGGAGGATCAGCAGTGCTTTCCGGTGCAATTTTCGAATGGCCTCTTTCATTCGGTTCGAATCCAGATCGTCCAGAAACTGCTTTTTGATCTTGAAGGATTTTCCTCCGAGTTCGATTTCGGCTTCCCCGTTCTTTTCGATCTGCTCCCGGCTGGTCGCCAAGTGCTTTTCCACATGCATGGGATCACCCGGAGCGCCGATCGTGGTCACCGCCCGGGTGGAGTCGATTCGGCCGGCCGCCTGAAGCACCGCAGCCCCGCCCAGGGAATGGCCGATCAGGATTTTGGGGGCCTCATATTCTGTTTTCAAAAACTCTGCGGCCGCCACCACATCCTCTACATTGGACGAGAGACCGGTTTCGGAAAAGTCCCCCTCGCTGTCTCCGAGGCCGGTGAAGTCGAATCGCAGCACCGCAATCCCCGCCTGATTCAGGGCATTGCTGAGGTTGTGGGCGGCCTTGAAATTTTTGGTGCAGGTGAAGCAATGGGCAAACAGGGCATAGGCATTGGGAGTCGGATTGACGGGCATATCCAGAAGGGCGGAAAGCTTGACTCCGGAAGGGTTTTCAAAGTTCAGCCTTTTGGTCTGCATGGTCACCTCAATAGAAGTCGGGATGGATATCGTTTCAGGGGTAATCGTCTAATATAACAAATTGAAATCGTATCGGATACACAACTTTGGGTGAAGAAACAGATAAAAAAATCGGGGCCGCCCCACCTATAGACCGTTGTATCGGCCACGGCGGGGCGGACCCCCGATTCGATGCCGGAAGTGATCAAAGTCGTGACCGGAACCGGGCGTTCTATTGAAATCGATTATCGCCTTCGGCGACGTCGGGTGTCGTCGAGTCGAATGGGAACCGGCTTGGGTTGGTTTATCCGAAACCGAAAGATGGCCGCGATTATCAAAAAAAATATCACAGTTTCCATATTCGCAATGTCCTTTCTTGGATTCTCGGGAAAGATCAGGGTGATATGTTTCATTTTTTTATAATGTAAGGCCGTTTTTTCGTTTGTACAGCGCTTTTGCTTTCTCAGGGACACGATCAGAGAGAATTCCATAATTAATACTTGCAATACCTCCCAAACCGATTATATAAAAATTTAATCGTGTCGGATTCGATACGGAAGGAACCGCTAATGAACACTAATGAACGCGAATATAATGAGATATAAATGCTTTTATTGGCGTTCATTCGCGTGTATTAGCGGTTTAATAAAGGAACCGCTAATGAACACTAATGAACGCGAATATAATGAGATATAAATGCTTTTATTGGCGTTCATTCGCGTGTATTAGCGGTTTAATAAAGGAACCGCTAATGAACACTAATGAACGCGAATACAATGAGAAATCA